>JAFLCQ010000050.1 GCA_017302815.1 Planctomycetota bacterium | reverse complement strand
CGCCAGACCCGGCGGCGCTCCGGGGCCGCCGCCGCCGGCGTCGGGGCGGTGGCCGTGGCCGGATCCGCTGCAGCAGCCGTGCGCGTCTCCCCGGGCAGCTCCTGCCGGAAGGTCCAGCCGGGTTCGCGCTGCTGCCGCCACATGATGCCGATGATGGTGTACCAGGTCTCGACCAGGCCGCGCGGGCAGTACGGCAGCTGCGGGCGGATGGCCCGGTGCAGCGCGTGCAGGCGATAGCAGGGCACGGCGGCGTACATGTGGTGCTCGATGTGCCAGTTCATGTGCCAGTAGAGGAAGCGGAACACCGGATTGACCACGATGGTCCGGCAGTTCAGGCGGAAGTCGGGGGCGGATTCCATGAGCCCGACGTGCTGCGCGTTGTTCAGCAGCCAGAACAGGCCGCGGCAGTAGACCGGCGTCAGCGACACCACGATGGGCACGATCCACCAGCCGGTCGCGATGGAGGCGACGGCCACCGCGGCATGCCCGGCCAGCAGCCAGCGCGACCACGCGACCACCTCGCGGTGCCGCGGCTGCCCGGCGAGGAGGTGCCGCTCCCAGTCGCCATCCAGCCGGCCGCTGGCCACCCGGACGTGGTGGCGCAGGTTCCAGTACATGCCGCGGGGATCGCAGGTGGCGGCGCGCAGGAAGTCGGCCAGGCGGTAGCGGATGGGGAACACGTTCTCCTGATCGTAGGGGAAGTGCATGGTGTGCAGGTGGTGCTCGGCGTGGCTGGCCCAGAACCCGCGGTGGTTGATCCAGCCGATGAAGGCGAAGAGGTGCGCGAAGGCGGTGTTCAGCCAGCGGGTGCGGAACACCGTGCCGTGGACCAGTTCGTGCACGGCGTTGATCATGAAGGCGCAGACCGTGCCGTGCAGGATGAGGGCGGCGGCGAGATGCCCCCCATGCGCACCGGCGGCGGCCCAGACGGCATAGGCGCCGGTGGCGGCGCAGATGGCCAGGTAGCCCAGGGTCTGGGCGGAACCGAGGAGGTCGCTGCGGCGGTTGAGCTGGTCGAGCAGGCCTGGAGGCAGCGGGACGCGGTACCAGTCCACGGCATGGCCTGGGGGGATGGCGGTCATGGGTGCTCCGCCTGCCGGGATGCGGGCAGGCTGGATCCACGCTATCCGTGCAGCCCTGGGCATCGTTCGGTGGCCTCCGGTGGCGGAAAACGAACATCGGCCGGCGATGCCGGAACAAACGACGTCGTCGGACCGGGTGGAATTCCATCCCCAGGCCCTGGTGCCGGGTCTGCGGCACATCGGCTACGATGTCTTCGCCGATGCGCGTCCCTCGGGACTGGAGGAGCACAGCCATCCTGGCGCCTTCGAGGTGTGCTGGATCCGCCGCGGCTGCCTGAGCTGGCAGGTGGCCGGACGAGACTGGTCGGTCGGTCCGGGAGACCTGTTCCTGACCCTGCCCGACGAACGGCATGGCGGGCGCAACGGGGTTATGGACCGCTGCGAGCTGTTCTGGACCTCGTTTTCGCTGGATGAGGCCGCAGCCGCGGGCTGGCTCGGACATGCTGAGTCGGCCCTGCTGCGACGCAGCCTGGCCACCAGCCGCATCCGCGTCTGCCGGGGCCCAGCCGGCATCGGTGAGCGCTTCGCTGGCATGCTGTCCGCCCTCGCGGAGCCCGACCCGCTCACCCCGGCGGTGGTGCGCTCGGGGCTGACCCTGTTGCTGTCCGAGGTCCGCATCGCCTACGCCCGCGCCGCCACCGGCGGGCGTCAGGTGTCATCGCGCATCGCGCGCGCCCTGGCGATCATGCATGAGCAGCTGGCCACGGGGGTGGCGGTGGATGCGATCGCGGGCCAGGTCGGCCTGCGTCCGAGCCAGTTCCGGGCCGTGTTCAGGTCCGAGACCGGGTTCTCCCCCCAGGAGCATCTGCTGCGCTTGCGCGTCGAACGCGCCAAGGAACTGCTGGCGGATCGTCGGCGCAGCGTCACGGCCGTCGCGTTGGCCTGCGGCTTCGCCAGCAGCCAGTACTTCGCCACCGCTTTCCGCAGATCGACCGGGTTCACGCCGCGGTCCTGGCGTCAGCGGGCGGCCTGAGCCGCGGATCACTGCGGTGGTCGGTGATATGCCTCCATGTAACAAAACCGAATGGTCGGTATATAATTTTTATCAATTCGATACCGCACGGTCGGTTTCGCGCAAAGTCGTTTCATGGCACTCAGGCCGGCGGGATTCGCTAATCGAGGCGTTCGACGTCCACGCCGACGGTGACGTCGGCGTTGCCGCCACCCAGCACCATGCCCTTCAAGGGACTGACGTCCGCGAAGTCGCGGCCGATGGCGACGCGGATATGACGCTCGGCGGGGATGCAGGCGTTCGTCGGGTCGAGATCGACCCAGCCGACCACCGGGCCGCACCAGACCTGGGCCCAGGCATGGGTGGCATCGGCACCGACCAGGCGCGGACGGCCGGGGGGCGGTGAGGTCTCCAGGTAGCCGCTGACATAGCGGGCGCAGAGTCCGAGGGTGCGCAGGGCGCCGATCAGCACCTGGGCGAAATCCTGGCACACCCCCCTGCGGATCTCGAGGGCGTCGAGGACCGGTGTGGAGACGTTGGTGGCCTTGGTATCGTAGGCGAATTCGCGATTGATGCGCTCGTTCAGAGCGAGTGCGGCCTGCAATACTGGCCGGCCGGCGGGGAAGTCGGCCTGGGCGTAGGCGCGCAGATCGGCGGCACAGGGGATCTGGATGGAGTCGAAACGGTATTCCCAGGCGCTGACGTCTCCACCACCCCCCTGCACAGCGACATCGTCCCAGGCAGGAGTACCGTCCGGGTCGGGGACATCGCGCGCGACGACCTCGACCTCGGCATGGCTGATGACGACCAGGCGCTTGTGGGTGGCGGCGACCACGAAGTAGTCGGTGGGGTTGCCGAAATAGTCACCGCGTCGACGCAGCGCGGACGGAGGCGGATCGATCTCCAGCCGCTGGCTGAGGACGGCCTGGCCGTCGCCAGCGCGTGGAGCGAGATGCGCTAGGTTCTGCGACAGGGTGACCGTGTCGGCATAGTCGTAGCGGGTGAGATGCCGGATGCGGTAGCGCATCAGCCCAACCCCGCCGGCGTGTCGTCGCTGGGCCGCCAGTCATCGGGCTTGGCGAAGGCCCGACTGGGTGCGATGTGGGTAAGCCAAGCGGTGGTGACGGCGTCGGACAGGGCCGTCAGCGTGGCGATCAGGTCCTCAAGCAGCTGAATGAGCTTCTCCGGGCCGCCGTCGTGATTGCACAGCTCCACCGGATCGACGAGCCTGACCGTCGCCTGCAGGTGGGTGGCCAGGCGTTCAGCCGGGCAGAGCAGCGCACCGACCGCCTCGCGCGGCAGGTTTGCGACGTGCTCGGCGATCTGGTTGGCCTGGAAGGCGACGGCGCGGGGATTGGTCGGATCCGTCAGCAGCAGATCCAGCACGGGCGCCGCCTGGATGGTGGTGAGATAGCGCGAGCGGTAGGTGATGGCGCTGTCGGCGGTGTGCAGCAGCGCTTCCAGCTCGGGCGGATGGCCGACTCCGTCGGCGAAGGCCGCCTGCAGGCATTCCACCACGAAGACCGTACGCTCGATGCGCCGGCCGAGATCCAGGAAGCGCCAGCCTGGTCCGCGGGTGGTGTTCTCGCGACCCATGCCGGCCAGCGCCGCGCAGGCGATGATCATGCGGTTGAGGCGGGCCAGCGCCTGGTTGGCGTCCTCGGCCCCCTCCGCGGACAGCTCGGCGTCCAGGGCGGTCAGCGCGCGCCAGGTGTCCGCCGAGAGTCGATCGCGCACGCCGAAGGCGGTGCGCCGGAGATGGTCGCTGACCTGGCGCAGAGGGCCGCTAGCCCCGTCGGAGATCAGCCGCACGAGGGTCGCGGACGGTGCGCCGGCATCGGTGGCGATGCCGGTCGACTTGGACAGCATCGAGAGGTAGGCGGCGATGCGCGACTGGTCGGCCTCGGCCGCATCCTCGGCCAGGCAGGCCAGCGCCGAGCGGATCAGCCGCGCGATGGCCTCGGCGCGCTCGGCGTAGCGTCCGAGCCAGTACAGGTTGTCGGCGACGCGGCTGGGCAGGTCGATGCCGCCGCGCTTCAGTTCAAGCGGCGCATCGCTGGCGCGCAACAGGGTGACGTCCGCCACAGGCCCGTCTGCCAGGACCCACGCATCCTTGCTGCCGCCGCCGCGCTCGAACCACAGCTGACCGCCATCGCCCTGGCTGTCGATCCTGGCCAGGCCGCCTGGCATCACCGCGAAACCGTCGCCGTCGCGTACCGCGAACACCCGCAGGCTCATGCGCCGCGGCACGATGCGGCCCTCGTCCCAGCACGGCACCACCGAGCGCGCGACGCGCTCGAAGGCTAGATAGGCGTGCGGACGCACGCGGATGTCGGCGGCGAGGTTGGCCAGCTCGGGCAGCGGCAGAGTGGCCGGCAGCACGGGGCGTCCGCGGTTGTTCCACGCCGGGCGCAGGATGAGGTCGGGGAGGTTCGCCAGGACGTGGTCGGCGCGGTCGCCACCCCACCAGGCGGGCATGCTCTCGATCAGGGCGTCCTCGCCCAGGAGGGCCTTGGTGATGCGCGGCAGGTAGGGGATGAGGGCCGGGCTGTCGGCCAGGCCGCTGCCCAGCGAGTTGGCGATGGCGACGTTCCCCGCCCGCACCGCCGAGACCAGGCCCAGCACGCCGAGGGTGGAGTCGTTGCGCAGTTCCAGCGGGTCGCAGAAGTCGTCGGCCAGGCGGCGGATGATCACGTCCACCGGCATCAGGCCGCCGAGGGTCTTCAGGTACACGCGCTCGTCGCGCACCGCCAGGTCGTCGCCCTGCACCAGGGAGATGCCGAGGTACTGCGCCAGGTAGGCGTGCTCGAAATAGGTCTCGCTGTAGGGTCCGGGCGTCAGCAGGACCACGCGCGGATTGTCGCGGTTGCGCGGTGCCAGCGACAGGAGCTGCTGCCGCAGGCGGATGAAGAATCCGGCGAGGCGCTGCAC
Source organism: Planctomycetota bacterium (assembly GCA_017302815.1). Classification (GTDB taxonomy): domain Bacteria; phylum Planctomycetota; class UBA11346; order UBA11346; family UBA11346; genus UBA11346. Next base: position 9,459 of record JAFLCQ010000050.1, on the reverse strand, counting down.
ACGCATGTCGCGGAAGGGCTCCGGCAGGGCGCGCGACAGGACGATGCGGTTCTCCAGCGCATAGCCCGCGCCGGGCGGGGTCTGGCAGAGATCGGCGGCCACGCGCCAGGTGCCGTCCAGGCAGCGCACCAGCTCGCAGCCGTAGAGGTGCAGCCGGGTCGCGTTGGGGACCGGCACGCCATGCAGCGGACGCAGGAACTGCGGATGGCCGTAGACGATGCCGGCGGGGATGATGCGCTCGCGGATCAGCCGCTGTTCGCCATAGGAGTCGGCCAGGAAGCGGTCGATGGCCAAGGCGCGCTGCGCCACGCCGCGCTCGATGCGGGTCCACTCCTCGGGCGTGATGACCAGCGGGAGCGGATCCAGCTGCCATGGCCGATCGGCCGCGGCGCCATCGCGGAACAGGTTGTAGGTGACGCCGTTCTCGCGGATGATGCGGCGGCACTGCTCCCAGCGGCGGTTGACCTCGCGCGAGCCGAGACGCTCGATGTGGCCCATCAGCTCGGACCAGCCCGGACGCAGCGAGCCATCCGGGGCATGGCATTCGTCCCAGCGACCCGGCTCGGACTGGTAACGGAGTGAGGCCTGCATCACGAACGTGCGTATCCTATGTCATCCCGCACGGAGGCCATAGCCATGGCGCCGCGCGCTCGCATGACGTTCACAGCCGGCGCAGGTCGAGCGTATAGGGGGAATCCGGATCCGGTGTCGGCAGGGCGACCTGCCGCGGACCGGTGCCGAAGCCGATGCGCTGGAAGCGCGCGACCCGGCGGGCCTCGGCCTCGAAGCTGTTCACCGGCCGGGTGTCGTAGTTGCGGCCGCCTGGATGCATGACGTGGTAGGTGCAGCCGGCGATCCCGCGGGCATTCCAGGTGTCCACGATGTCGAAGACCAGCGGGGTGTGGATGCCGATGGTCGGATGCAGGCAGCTGGGCGGCTGCCAGGCGCGGTAACGCACCCCGGCGACGAATTCGCCTTGCGTCCCGGTCGGGTGCAGCGGCAGCGGCTTGCCGCCGACCGTGACCACGTGCCGCTTGTCTGTAGCGCCGCGCAGCAGTACCTGCAGGCGCTCGACCGACGAGTCGACGAAGCGGACGGTTCCGCCGCCGCCCCCCTCCTCGCCGAGCACCGGCCAGGGCTCCAGGGCGGTGCGCAGCTCCATTTCGAGGCCGCGGTGCTGCATGACGCCGCATACCGGGAAGCGGAATTCACGGTGCGGTGCGAACCAGGCGGGGTCGACAGGCAGGCCATGCTCGCCCAGCTCGGCGCACACGTCCTCGAAATCGTTCCACACGAACCAGGGCAGCATCCAGCGGTCGTGCAGCTGGGTGCCCCAGTTGGCCAGTGGGGCGCGGTATGGCTGGCGCCAGAACCGCGACACCAGGGCGCGCACCAGCAGCTGCTGCGCCAGGCTCATGTCTGCGTGCGGGGGCATCTCGCAGGCGCGCATCTCGACCAGGCCCTTGCGCCCGCCCGGCGAATCCGGCGAGAACAGCTTGTCGATCGAGAACTCGGCGCGATGCGTGTTGCCGGTCATGTCGACCAGCAGGTTGCGGAAGATGCGGTCGGTCAGCCAGGGCTGGGCCGCCTGGCCGCTCTCGACCTGCTTCAGGGCCGTCTGCAGCTCGTAGGCGATCTCGGTGCGGGCCTCGTCCGCGCGCGGCGCCTGCGAGGTGGCGCCGATGAACAGACCCGAGAACAGGTACGACAGCGAGGGATGGTTGTGCCAGTAGGCCACCATGCTGGCGAGCAGGTCGGGCCGGCGCAGGAAGGGGCTGTCCAGGGTGGTGGCGCCGCCCAGGGTGATGTGGTTGCCGCCGCCGGTGCCGGTGTGGCGTCCGTCGAGGAGGAACTTCTCGGTCCCCAGCCGGGTCTGCCGCGCCTCGTCGTAGAGGACGCGGGTGGTCTCGCGCATCTCTGCCCACGAGCCCTGCGGATGGATGTTCACCTCGATGACGCCGGGGTCCGGGGTGACCGACAGCGAGCGCAGGCGCGGGTCGGAGGGCGGCGTGTAGCCCTCGATCTGCACCGGCATCTTCAGCCAGCGCGCGGTATCCTCGATGGCCGATACCAGCGACAGGTAGTCGTCGGCGGTCGGCAGCGGGGGCATGAAGAGATGCAGGACGCCGTTGCGCGGCTCGATGCACATGGCGGTGCGCACGACGCCGGCGGCGCTCTCCTTCGGACGCGGAGAGCGCTCGTCCTGCGTCATCACCCGCACCGCGCGCGGACGCAGGGCCTGACGCGGGATGCTGGGGTCGGTGGGGAGCTCCTGGACGCGGTCACCAGGCGCCGCCCATGGCAGCGAGTCCAAGGGCAGGCGGAAGCCCATCGGCGAATCGCCGGGGATGAGGTACAGCCGCTCGTCGCGCAGGAACCAGCGGCCGGTGCGCCAGACGCCCCAGTCGCAGGCCAACGGGAAGGCGTAGCCGACGACCTTGCCCAGACCCTGGCGGAAGACGCGGGCCAGGCGTTCACGCTCCACCGGATCGTCGATCTTGCTGTCGAAGGGATCGACGTTGGTCGGCAGGCGCCGTTCCCGCCAGAGGTGGTACCAGGCGTCCTCGTAGCCAGGCATGATGTTGGCATCTGGCACGCCCAGCCTGCCGGCCAGCGCCTCGGCGAAGGCCTTGGCATGGGTCTCATCGTGGCGCGAGGGATTGCGCTCATCCGCGATCAGGAGCGGATCCTGCCATGCCGGCTGGCCGTCGTTGCGCCAGTAGGCCGTGAAGGCCCAGCGCGGCAGCTGCTCGCCGGGGTACCATTTGCCCTGGCCCATGTGCAGCATGGCTCCGGGCGCGAAGCATGCCCGCAGCCGGCGGATCAGCTCGTTGGCGCGTTCGCGCTTGCGCGGTCCCAGGGCGGCGGTGTTCCATTCCTCGCCATCGTAATCATCGATCGATATGAAGGTCGGCTCGCCGCCCATGGTCAGGCGCACGTCATCCTCGCGCAGACGCGCATCGACCAGTTCGCCCAGTTCATCGATGCTGCCCCACTGCTCGATCGTGTACGGCTTGGTGACACGCGGATCCTCATGCACCCGAGTGACCTTCATGGCGAAGTCGAACTCGGTCGTGCACTCGTCTTCCTCGTCCGCCTGCTCATAGGCGAACGATCCGCTGATCGGTGCCGCGGTCTGCGGATCGGCGGTGGCGGCCAGCGGGATGTGGCCCTCGCCGGCCAGCAGCCCGCTGGTGGGATCCAGGCCGATCCAGCCCGCCCCCGGCAGGTAGGCCTCGCACCAGGCATGCAGGTCGGTGAAGTCGCTCTCGGTGCCCGACGGCCCGTCGAGGGACTTCTGGTCGGCGACCAGCTGCACGAGGTATCCCGAGCAGAAGCGCGCGGCGATGCCCAGGCGGCGCAGGGCCTGCACCAGCAACCAGGCGCTGTCGCGGCACGATCCCTTGGCCTTGATCAGGGTGTCGTCCGGGGTCTGCACCCCGGGTTCGAGGCGGATGATGTAGCCGATCTCGCGCGACAGGCGCTGGTTCAGCTGCACCAGCAGCTCGACCGTGCGCCGCCGGGTGCGGTCGACGGTGTGCATCCACGCGTCGAGCACCGGCAGCCCCTGCGCGACCTCCAGGAAGGGGCGCAGCTCGCGCGCCAGCTCGGGCGGGTAGGAGAAGGGGAAGTGCTCGGCCGACTCCTCGACGAAGAAGTCGAAGGGATTGAACACGGTCATGTCGGCGACCACGTCGACGGTCACCGAGAAGTGGTCGGTCGGCTCCGGGAAGACCACCCGCGCCTGCCAGTTGCCCTGCGGATCCTGCTGCCAGTTCAGGAAATGCTTCGCCGGCTGGATCGTGAGGTTGTAGGCATGGATCGCGTTGCGCGCGTGCGGAGCCGGACGCAGCCGCACGACCTGCGGCGACATGGTCACCCGGCGGTCGTAACGGTAGGACGTGTGATGGTGGATGGCGACCCGGATGGTCATGCGAAGTGATCCCGCTGGACCTCGGCGCCCAGCTGATTGGTGAGAGCGGTCAGCTGGCGGCAGAACTGATCCATCGACGGGCCGGCGACGGCCTGCAGGTCGGTCGACACGAGCTTGGCCTCGATGGCGCGGGCCGTATCCAGGGCGGCGCCCTCGCGGCCCGGAGCGAAGCCGCGGATCGCCTCGGCCATGGCGCGCACGTTGACCAGCATGCCGTGCGGAGCGGTCGGGTGCAGCAGCACCAGTTCCAGGACCTTCAGCGGGTCGAGGACGCCGGCGTTGGTGCGCCGCCAGCTTTCGCCCAGGCCCAGGCCCTCGAGCAGGCTCTTCCAGCGACGGCAGTCGGCGGTGCCCATGCGCGGCACGGTGCAGCCCTGCGCCAGCAGCTTGGGCAGCATCTCGGCCAGGATGCGGGCGATGAAGTCGGCGCGCTCGATCGAGCGTCCCAGGCCGATGACATGTGGCACGGTGTCGCGCCACAGTTCGCTCATGCAGCCGTCGATCATGCGGCAGCGGGTGAGCGTCCACGACACCACGCCGTCGGTCGCCATCTCGGCGATGCGCGCCTCGTCGAGGGCCTGCGCCTCGATCCAGGTGCCGTTGGTGGTGTCCCACAGCACGTCGGGTAGCAGGTGGCGCGCGGTGCGGGCGTTATCACGCGCATTGCGGATGCAGGCGACGATGCCTGAGGGGTTCTGGCGGTCGAGGACCATGAAGCGGGTCACCGCGTCCGGTGCGATGGCGCCGATGCGGGCGACGTAGTCATCGAGCGATCCGCCGACCTCCAGGGCCGTGCTCCACAGGCCGACCGGATCATCGGCGGTCTCGGGCATGCAGGCATGGCGTTCGGCCATGCGCAGCAGCCGCGCATTGTTCTCCGCTCGCTCCAGATAGCGGGACATCCAGAAGCAGTTGCCGGCGATACGGGTCAGCATGGCATCTCCATCGGGCGCCGAGGGGTGGTGGGGGGATAGGATGGCAGCATGCCATCCCCCCACGGTTCCGGAGCGTCAGCGACGGAACCGAACCCCGACAGAGCCCGGGGGTAGGTCCGGAGGACCGTAGGGGCGCAGCCCCTGGGCAGACAGCGGGACATCCAGAAGCAGTTGCCGGCGATACGGGTCAGCATGGCGCAGTCTCCCCTTCCACGACCCAGGTGTCCTTGGTTCCGCCCCCCTGCGAGGAGTTCACCACCAGGGAGCCCTCCTTGAGGGCGACGCGGGTCAGCGCGCCGGGCACCAGCTCGATGCTCTTGCCGGCGAGGACATACGGGCGCAGGTCGACGTGGCGTGGCGCCACGCCATTCTCGACGAAGGTCGGACAGGTCGACAAGGCCAGGGTCGGCTGGGCGATGTAGCCGTCGGGCTTCTCCTTCAGCTTCTCGGCGAAGGCGGCGACCTGGGCCTTGGTGGCGGTCGGACCGACCAGCATGCCGTAACCGCCCGATCCGTGCACCTCCTTCACCACCAGCTCGGCGAGGTGTTCGAGGACGTAGGCCAGGTCGGCCTTGTCGCGGCAGCGCCAGGTGGGGACATTGGAGAGGATCGGCTCCTCGCCGAGGTAGAAGCGGATCATCGCCGGGACGTGGAAGTAGGTCGCCTTGTCGTCCGCGACGCCGTTGCCGATGGCATTGGTGACCGTGACGTTGCCGGCGCGGATGGCGCGCAGCAGGCCCTTCACGCCCAGCACGCTCTCCGGCTTGAAGGCCTCGGGGTCGAGGAAGTCGTCGTCGATGCGGCGGTAGATGACGTGCACCGGGGTCGGTCCGGTGGTCTCCTTCATGTAGACGCGGTCGTTCTCGACATACAGGTCCTGGCCCTCGACCAGGCGGGCACCCATGCGGGCGGCGAGGAAGCCATGCTCGAAGTAGGCGCTGTTCAGCGAGCCCGGCGTCAGCACCACGATGTTGGGATGGTCGACCCCGGGAGGAGCCACCGAGCGCAGGGTCTCGCGCAGCAGGTCGGGGTAGTGGCCGACCGGGGCGACACGATTGCTACGGAACAGCTCGGGGAAGAGCCGCTGCATGGCGGCACGGTTCTCGATCATGTAGCTGACGCCCGACGGCGTGCGCAGGTTGTCCTCCAGCACGTACCACTGCTCGGGGGCGGTGCGGACGACATCGACGCCGCTGATATGGCTGTGCACCCCCAGCGGCATGCACAGGCCCACCGCCTCCTTGAGATACAGGGCGTTGCCGAGGATCTCCTGGGCGGGGATCTTTCCGGCCTTCAGGATCTCCTGCGGTCCGTAGACGTCCTCCAGGAACATGTTCAAGGCCTTGACGCGCTGGATGCAGCCGGCCGAGAGGCGATCCCACTCCGTCCGCGCCAGGACCCGCGGGATGACGTCGAAGGGGATGAGGCGCTCGGCCCCGCTGGTGTCGCCATAGACGGCGAAGGTGATGCCGCGGCGACGGAAGATGCGATCGGCCTCGTCCCGCCGCTGCGCCAGGCGTTCGGCAGGGGTTTCGGCCAGCCATCGGTCGAGGGCCCGGTAGCCATCCCGCACCGCTCCGTCCGCACGCATCTCATTGAAGGCCGTGTCGCTGATGCCCATGGGCTTCCCCCGCCTATGGTTGTACGACGGCGCAGCACACCGCGACTGCTGCAACCCGTATCACATTGCACGGGCGGGATGGGATGGCGGATGGAATGCCGGTCGGCCCGACCGCGGATATGCTGCATCGCATGTCACATGGCGACCCATCGCCATGCTCCATCAGACGTAACTCCAGGCCCAAGCTGAAGAGCGACGCCCGGTGCGATTCTTATGTTACGTGGCCGTCAGCAAACTGGTGCATGAGCGCGGCTGCGCAGAAACCACGCTATGTGGACCAGGGAATCCCTCAGCCGGGTTTCTGTCCGTAGTAGGCCTTGGGGCCGTGCTTGCGCTGGTAGTGCTTATCGAGCAGGTAGCGCGGCACGCGGCGCAGGCGCGGGGCGACGGCTGCGGCGTGCACGAACATCTTCGACAGATGCTCCATGGTGCCGGCATGCATGACGGCCTGCTCGACGGTGACACCCCAGCTGAACGGGCCATGCTGATCGACCAGCACGCCGGGGACGGCGATGGGGTCCATCTGTCCCTGCACGAAGCGCTCGATGATGACGTCGCCGGTCCGCGACTCGTAGTCCCCCTCGACCTCGGACCGCGTCAGGCCGCGGGTGACCGGCACGTCGCCATGGAAGTAGTCGGCGTGGGTGCTGCCCTGGGCTGGGATCGGCACCCCGGCCTGGGCAATGGCGGTCGCGTATTCGCTGTGGGTGTGGACGATGCCGCCGACCCGCGGCCAGGCGCGGTAGAGCGCCAGGTGGGTCGGGGTGTCGCTGGACGGGCGCAGATTGCCGCTGGCCACCGTGCCGTCGGCGAGGCGCACCGGCACGATGTCGTCGGGGGTCATGCGGGCGTAGTCGACCCCGCTCGGCTTGATGTACATGAGGCCGCGTTCGCGGTCGACCGCCGAGGCGTTGCCCCAGGTGAAGATCACCAGTCCGAGTCGGACGAGGTCGAGGTTGGCGGTCAGGACCCGCCGGCGGATCTCGACGTCGTCGCTCACTTGGCCTCCGGAGCCTTGCGCTGACGGGCCTTGAGGCCGACGACCTCCTCGCGGAGTTTGCGCAGCATCTCCTGCAGGGCGGCGACCTTCTCGCGCTCCTCGCCCGCCTCGCGGCCGTGCGCGGCGACCTCGGCCTGGAACTGCTTGCGCAGTTCAGCCAGCTCGGCGCGGGTCTGCTCGACGTTGGCGCGGGCGTCGGCCAGATCCCCTTCCAGGCTGCGCTTCTGCTCGCGCAGGTGGTCGCGCTCGGCAGTGGTGCGCTTGTGCAGTTCGGCGAGATCATCGGAACGCGCCGCCTGTCCGGCCTGATCGCCGCTGCGCGCCTCCAGCTCGCGGATGCGGCTGGTCGCCGCGTCGAGCTCGACGCCCAGCGCCTGCACCTTGGCCTGCAGGGCCTTGGCGTCGCTGCGCTGCAGCGAGAGCTGGTCGATGGTGCGGTCCTTCTCGGCGATGAGGTTGTCGCGCTCCTCGAGGCCGCGGGTCAGCTCCTCGCGCTGGCGCTTCAGCCGGGCGTCGGCCGCCTCGGCCGCCTGCTTCAGGCTGGAGACCATCGCGGTCTGCTCCTGATGGCGGGTGCGCAGGGCGTTCAGCTCCTGGCGCAGGCTCACCATCTCGCCGCTGAATTGCGTCCCGGTCACCTCGTTGCGGGCGCGGAACTCGTCCGCCTCGGCCCTGGCGTCTTCGAGCTGCTCCTTGACCAGGGCCAGCTCGCCGGCGAGGCGTTCGACGTCGCCACGGCGGGCGGCCTCGGCCTCCTCCAGGCGGGAGAGGGCGGCGATGCGCTCGCCGCGCAGGGCCTCGACCTCGCCAGCCAGACGGGTGCGTTCGGCGTCCACCGCCCGCTTGCGGGCGGCGAGCTTCAGCACCGTCTCGTGCAGGTCGGATTCCAGCGCGGTGTCGCCGGATTCGAGCGACACCGCCAGGGCGGCGGCCTGCTCGGCCAGCGAGGGGTCGCCTTCGCTGGCCTTCACCAGTTCGGCGGCCAGCGAGCGGGCGACGGCGGTGCGCGCCTCGACCTCGGCCTTGCCGGCGTTGCTCTTCATCGCCGCGATGACCTTGCGGACCGCCTCGGGGAGGTCGTTCGCGGCGGGATCGGCGATCGCCTTCTCCAGCCGGGCGACGTCCTCGCGGGCGACCGCGGGGGTGCCGGCGCCGGACTGCGCCACCGCCAGCTCGCGCACCTGCTTGGCCAGCTCGCGTTCGCGCGCACGCGCCGAACCCAGGCCCTGGTGCAGCTCGCGCACATGGCGGTCGAGGGCGCTTCCAGCCCTGCGCATGCGCTCGGCCACCGCCTTCTCGTCGCCCGGCTTCAGGCCGGCGGCGAGATCCTGCTTGGGGCCATCGGTGGTCGACAGCAGGCGTTCGCTCGACTGCAGATGCTCGATGGCGGCATCCTCGATCTGGCGGTGCTCGGCCAGGTCGGCGAGGGCGCTGAGGGCGGCGCTCGCCTTCACCCCGGGCTCGGTGGCGGGATCGGTCAGGGCCGCGGGCACCTGCAGGCCCAGGCCGCCGGCATAGGCCCAAGCTTCCTTCTCCAGGTTTTTTAGCTCGTTCAGCGCCACATACAAAAAGTTCCCGCTGCCGCAGGCCGGGTCGAGCACGCGCACACGCGCCAGCCGCTCGGCAAATTCGAGCAGCATGCCCTCGGCCAGGCCCTTGAGCTGGCGCTGGCGGTTGGCGCTCAGGCCCTCGGCGGCCCACTGCGCGCCTAGCGCGGCCACGGCCTGCTTCAGCTCGGCCCACTCGCGGCGCAGCGGGGCCATCAGCACCGGCTCGACAATCAGCAGGATATCGTCGCGGCTGGTGTAGTGCGCGCCAAGCTGCGAGCGCTTGGCCGGGTCGAGGCTGCGCTCGAACAGCGTGCCGAAGATCGCCGGCTCGACCTGGCTCCAGTCGAGCCGGGCCGCGTCGGCCAGAAACATCAGCTCGTCGGCGTTGAGCGGCAGCACGGTGTCGTCGTCGAACAGCC
>JAFLCQ010000005.1 GCA_017302815.1 Planctomycetota bacterium | reverse complement strand
GCGCCGCTCGCGGTCGTCGCGCACCAGTTGGCGCAGGACGGTGCTGCGGTGCTGCGAGGTGCGCTCCAGCGCCTCGATCAGTCCGACGGTATGGATGGAGGCTCCCGCAAGCGCGGCGAGGGTGGCGATGGTCGCGTCGGGAATGGCGGCAAAGGCGGCGGGATCGCGCGAATCGAGGGTGAGTGCGCCGATCACCTCGCCGTGCGCGATGAGCGGGCAGCCCATGCAGGCATGGATGCGTGCGCAGGCGTGCGGGTCGGCGAGCATCAGCCCGTCATAGGGATCTGGGATGGTGCTGTCGGGGGCGAAGCGCACCGGCGCCGCCCCGCCGCCGGCGTCGCGATGGCCGAGGATGATGCCCAGGCGCGGGTGCTCGCGCGGGATCAGTCGGCGGCCGGCGAGTTCGGGGACCAGCCCGCTGAAGGCGAGCGGTACCAGGGCGTCACCATCCAGACGCAGCAGGGCGACCGCCTCGCACGGGATGATGCGTAGGACGGTGTCGATCAGCCGGCGGTAGCGATCCTCGGCCGCGAGTCCGGCGGTGAGATCGCAGGCGAGTTGGAGCAGATCCTGGTCGAGCATACCCAGATGATTGGAATGATTACATTGAAGGCGAATGCTAAATATGATTACTCATAAAGAGCAATCTGCAATGTAAGTGACTGTCCTTACATGCTCAAGCATTGGCTCGACATGTGCAGTGTTCCCCCATCAACCCTGGGATCACCGCCATGCCCTCCTGCCACGATCATCTCCTACCAGTCGACCTCACTCGCCCAAGCGCGGTCAGCATCCTCTCCGGCGAGCACCGGGTCATCCTGCAGGTCATCACCTGCCTGGAGCGCATGGCGGTGCAGGCCACCCGCGAAGGGCGCATCCCCACCGGCCACGCCCGCTCGGCGATCGAGGTCATCCGCACCTTCGCCGACCGCTGCCACCACGGCAAGGAGGAGGACATCCTCTTCCCGGCCCTGGAGGCGCAGGTGCCCGGCTTCGGACCGACCGCGGTGATGCGCGAGGAGCACGTCATCGGCCGTCAGTATGTAGCCGCCATGGCGGCGGCGATCGATGCCGACGATGTCGCAGGCTTCGTCCCCGCCGCGAACGGATACACGGAACTGCTGCGGGCCCACATCGCCAAGGAGGATGACATCCTCTTCCGCATGGCGCAGGCGATGCTGAGTCCGGCCCAGGATGCAGCCATCCTCGAAGCCTATCGCGCCGTCGAACACGACGACATGGGCGACGGCACCCATGAACGCCTGCTCGGGATCGCCGACGCGATCGCCGACGTCTATGGCGTCGAACGCGCCAGCAACGATCCGCAGACCTTCGCCCTCCTCACCGCCGTGTGCGGCTGCCACACGGGAAAGGCCTGATCCCATGCACAACTGCTCCATCCCCGAGCCGATCGCCGATCGTGCCGCCGAACTCTCCCGCCTCCGCCTGCTGGCGCGCAAGGTCGCCCTGGTGCATGGGGGCCACCATCCGGCGATGACGGAACTGGCCACCGTGGTCGACCGCATCGCGGGCGCGCCGCAGAACGCGATCGCGGACACCGACCACGCCCAGATCCACCAGTTGACCGCCGCCTACACGCCATGGCCCGAGGCCTGCGGCTCGGTGCGAGCCCTCTTCGCCGGCCTGCACGCCCTGCGCTCCTGACCGCTTAGCACTGGACCATCCTATGACCAACCGCCGCCTCTGGGTATTCCTCGCCGTCACCGTCGGCGCCACCTTCCTCCTCCTCGGCTTCTTCGGCCGTGAGGTCTACCGCCAGGCACCGCCGATTCCCACGGCGGTGGTCACCAGCGATGGCCGCACGCTGTTCACCGAGGACGACATCCTCACCGGCCAGCAGGTCTACCAGTCGATCGGTGGTCAGCAGGTCGGCACGGTGTGGGGCCACGGTGCCTATGTCGCGCCCGACTGGTCAGCCGACCAACTGCACCGCGAGGCCACCGGCCTGCTGGAGCTCTGGGCCAAGGCCGAGGGTTCGACCTACGCTGCACTGCCGCCCGAACGCCAGGCCGGCCTGCGCGAGCGGGTGAAGCGCGAGCTGCGCACCAACACGCACGACGTCGCCAGCGGACGCATCACCGTCTCGGCTGAACGCGCCACAGTGATGGCCACGGTGGCTGCGCACTACGACGCGATCTTCGGTGCCAGCACCGACCCCGCGGTGCTCAAGCTGCGCGACGCCTACGCCATCCACGACACCGCCATCCCCGACGCTGACCGGCGCAGCAAGCTCACCGCATTCTTCTGGTGGACCTCGTGGAGCTGCGCCACCGAGCGCCACGGCTCGAACGTCACCTACACCAACAATTGGCCGCACGAACCGCTGATCGGCAACGTCCCGACCACCGCAAACCTGCTGTGGTCGCTGATCTCCATCGTCGTGCTGCTCGCGGCGATCGGCGGACTGGTCTACTGGCAGGCCTACCACCATGAGGACGAGAAGCTCAAGGCACCGGAGCGCGATCCGCTCGACGGCTTCGCCCTCACCCCCTCGATGAAGGTGACGCTGGCCTACGGTGCCACGGTCATCGGCCTATTCCTGGCGCAGATCGTCTTCGGCATCATCACCGCGCACTACGGCGTCGAGGGCCGGGCCTTCTACGGTTACGACCTGTCGAGCTGGCTGCCCTACGCCGTCACCCGCACCTGGCACATCCAGCTCGGCATCTTCTGGATCGCCACCGCCTTCCTCGCCGCCGGCCTGTTCCTCGCCCCGGTGGTCGGTGGCCGCGAACCGCGGTTCCAGGCGGCCGGCGTGTGGTTCCTGCTCGTCGCCCTGGTCGTCATCGTGGTCGGCAGCCTGGCCGGCGAATGGGCCTCGATCATGCAGCGCATGGGCCTCGACACCGGCTTCTGGTTCGGCCACCAGGGCTACGAATACGTCGACCTCGGCCGCTTCTGGCAGCTCTTCCTCATCGTCGGCCTGGTCCTGTGGCTCGGCCTGATGCTGCGCGGGCTGTGGCCGGCGCTGACCGCCCAGGTCGCGCCCGGCGACGTCGAAGGCTCGAACCGCAAGCAGCTGCTCATCCTCTTCGTCGGCTCCAGCGTCGCCATCGCCCTGTTCTACGGTGCCGGCCTGTTCTACGGCGCGCGCACCCACATGTCGGTCATGGAATACTGGCGCTGGTGGGTCGTGCACCTGTGGGTCGAGGGCTTCTTCGAGGTCTTCGCCACGGTCGCGATCAGCTTCATCTTCACCCGTCTCGGCCTGGTCAGTGCGAAATCGGCGACCCGTGCCGTGCTCTTCGCCACCGCCATCTTCCTGCTCGGCGGCATCCCCGGCACCTTCCACCACCTCTACTTCAGCGGCACGCCGGTCTCCATCATGGCCATCGGCGCCACCTTCAGCGCGCTGGAAGTCGTGCCCCTGGTGCTGATCGGCTTCGAGGCCTGGAAGAACCAGCAACTCGGCCTGGCCGCGCCGTGGGCCGCCGCCTACCGCTGGCCGATCGCCTGTTTCCTGGCGGTGGCCTTCTGGAACCTGGTCGGCGCCGGCCTGTTCGGCTTCCTCATCAACCCGCCGATCAGCCTCTACTACCTGCAGGGCCTCAACACCACGCCGGTGCACGGCCACGCCGCCCTCTTCGGGGTCTACGGCATGCTCTCGATCGGCATGGTCCTATTCATCATGCGCCGGGCCACCGCCGGAAAGACGTGGAAGGACGGGCCGCTCAAGCTCGCCTTCTGGTCGCTGAACATCGGTCTCGGCCTGATGCTCGCCCTGTCGCTGCTGCCGGTGGGGCTGTGGCAGGCGCACGAATCGATCGAGGTCGGCCTGTGGTCGGCGCGCTCGGCCGAGTTCATGCAGCAGGACGCGATGCAGACCCTGCGCTGGCTGCGCGTCGTCGGCGACACCATCTTCGCCATCGGCGGCATCGCCCTGGCCTGGTTCGCCCTCGGCCTGTGGACCGGCTGGTCGATCCGGAGGAGTTGAGTTGAATCAAGGAGCTCCACATGAGGCCTCCCATGATCACGACCATGCGCCCTGACTTCTCGGTCTCGCCCATGATCGTGATCTGGGAGGCGACCCGCGCCTGCGATCTCGCCTGTCGGCACTGCCGTGCCGAGGCGCAGTCCGAGGCTGCCGCGGGTGAGCTGACCGACCATGAAGCGCGGGCGATGATCGACCGCGTGCACAGCGCCTTCGGGTCGCCGCTCTTCGTCATTACCGGTGGCGATCCGCTCAAGCGCCAGGGCATGGCCGGCATGGTCACCCACGCCGCCTCGCTCGGCCTGGAGGTGGGGCTCACCCCTTCGGCGACACCGCTGCTGACCCCGGAGGCGGTAGACCGCCTGCACGCCGCTGGCCTGAGTCGACTGGCGATCAGCATCGACGGGGCCGATGCCACCACCCACGACCAGTTCCGCGGCGTGTCCGGAACCTTTGCGCGCTCGATCGCCATCCTCGAGCACGCCCGATCGCGCGGCCTGGAGATCCAGATCAACAGTTCGATCGGCACGCACAACCGTCACCAGTTGCACGAACTGGCGGCGCTGGCCCGCTTCCTGGGCGTCAGCCTGTGGTCGGTCTTCGTCATGGTCCCGACCGGCCGCGCGGTTGGCGCCGATCTCGTCCCGACTGCGCTGGAGCACGAGCGGACCTACCTCGACTTGGCGGCGATCGCGCTCGATTCGGCCAACGCCATCACCATCAAGACCACCGCCGGACAGCCCTACTACCGCGTGCTGGAGCAGGAGCGACGCCGTCGCGGTCTGCCGCCGGCGGCTCGACGCGGCCTTGGCGTCAATGATGGCAACGGCTTCCTCTTCATCGATCACTGCGGGGTCATCTGTCCGTCCGGATTCCTCCCCCTGCCGTGCGGAAATGTGCGCGAGGACGACCTCGCCACGGTCTACCGCACCCACCCGACCTTCATCGGACTGCGCACTCCAGAACGGTTTACCGGAAAATGCGGCCGCTGCTCCTTCCAGCACATGTGCGGTGGCAGTCGCAGCAGGACCTACGCGCTGACCGGCGATGCCTGCGGATCGGATCCGACTTGCATCTACATGCCGCCTGCGGCCTGATGAAATCCGGCTCAACCGACGTAGCCCCTGTCGAAGCCAGCTCTTTCCCCAACTGGTGCCAGCGGACGGCAAGCAACAGCTCAACCCTGAACACCTCCCAATCAGCCCCGAGTGGCCCATCCCTCGCTTCGTGCCTCGTTGTTTCGGTGAGATCAAACGGGGCGTCAGAATGCTCTGGGGTGTTCACCGCAATCGGGTTCGGAGCGCCAGTGCTAGCGTGGTCCCCATGACAGCATCCCGAAGCCATCATGTCGTCATCGTCGGCGGTGGGTTTGGCGGACTGCAGGCAGCCTTGGCTCTCGGCCGATCACCGGTGACCGTCACGCTGATCGATCAGCGCAACTTTCATGTTTTCCAGCCGTTGCTGTACCAGGTGGCCACCGGAGCGTTGTCGCCAGCGAACATTGCCTCACCGCTGCGCGCCCTGGTTCGAAGCCATGCCAATACCCGAGTGATGTTGGCCGTGGCTGTCGGTCTTGATGCTGACCGCAACATCCTCCGGCTCTCGGACGGTTCGGTATCCTATGATTCGCTGATCATCGCCGCTGGGGCACGGCATCATTATTTCGGACACCCGGAATGGGAGCCGAATGCGCCTGGCTTGAAGACCATCGAAGATGCAACCAATATGCGTCGGCGCATCTTTTCCGCGTTTGAGGCCGCCGAACGCGAGGATAACCCAAGCAGACGTGACGCGCTGCTGACATTCGTGGTCGTAGGCGGTGGGCCAACCGGGGTTGAACTGGCCGGAGCCTTGGCCGAAATCGCCCGGCACACGCTGCGACGGGAATTCCGCCATATCGACACTGGTACAGCCCGGATACTGCTCGTGGAGGCCGGACCGCGGATTTTGGCGGGCTATGAGGAGAAAGCCTCGGCCAATGCCACGGCGGCCTTGGCTCAGCTTGGTGTGACGGTTCGCACCGGAACAAGTGTCGTCGAGTTGGATGGCAAGGGAGTCCTCTTGCGACATCAGCAGGGCGGGGAACGGGTGGCAACACACACCGTGCTGTGGGGGGCTGGTGTCCAGGGGTCCAGCCTGGGTGCGGAGATTGCCACGGCAACCGGCGCCACGCTTGACCCCGCAGGACGGGTGGTGGTCGCGCCGGACTGCTCCGTTCCCGGTTATGGCAACGTCTTTGTCATCGGAGATCTTGCTCGTTTCGGAGGGCTCGCGCAGAAGCCTCTGCCCGGCACTGCCCCGGTGGCCATGCAGCAGGGTGCCTATGTCGCCCAGGTCATCTGCGCACGTCTGCGCCAGCGTGGGAGTCCGCCATTCAGCTATCGCGACAAGGGAAGCATGGCGACCATTGGACGGCGACTGGCTGTTGCCCAGGTGGGTCGCTGGCAGCTATCGGGGACCATCGCTTGGTTGGCATGGCTGTTCGTCCACCTCATGGCCCTGGTGCGGTTCGAGAATCGCCTGCTGGTCTTGACCCAGTGGGCCTGGCACTATCTAACCAGAAACCGGAATGCGCGCCTGATTACCGGGGAAGGAGTGGCCGACGGGTGCACCGGGATGCGTCGGCGTGAGGGAACGGATGGGGGTGCTGCGGGTTGAAGGCCTAGCTGGCCGCGATGGAGGGCCGTTGGCGTGCAACAGCGCTGCCAGGCGAGTGTTAATCGTAGGCCAGCAGGCGGCGCTCGCCGGTCAGGGCTCGGACATGGCTGGCGTCCTGCGTCACCTCCAGGCAGCCGAGGTAGGTGCCATCGGCGCCGCGCATGGCGAAGTACTGGATGTGCACGAAGCGGTTCTTGAAGTCGATCCAGAACTCCGCCTTGGACTGCCGACCGCCACGGAAGTCGTGCAGGATGCGCTCGACGATATCGACGCTCTTGGGCGGGTGGCAATGCTGCACCAGTCGGCCGATGATGATCGGGGTGCGGGCGAAGACGCGATTCGGGCCTTCGCTGAAAAAGCGCACGCGGTCTTCGTGGTCGACGAAGGTGATATCCACGGGTAGGTGGCGGAAGAGGGCGATGAGCTGCTGCGCAGTGAGCACGCCGGTAGCGAGGTCGATGCCCGTGCCGACGGGCAGGGCTGCTCCGTCTGGACCGGGGACGGCGGCTGCTGGCTGCCAACCGCGACGCGGCTCGATCAAGCACCAGCCATATTGCGGGCTGTCTGCATGGATGCGCGCCCAGTCGTCCGCGGTGAAGACCGATAAGCACATGGGAATGAGGATGTCCTCCTCGCGCCGGACCATTGCTTCGACCAGCTCGCAGGCACGCATCCCGGCCGGGGTGATGCGGTCCCAGGCGCCGTCAAGGGCCAGCGCAGCGGCGAACTCCTTCAGAGCAGCCCGGACCTCGTCATCCTTGGCCCACATCACCTTGCTCGGTCCGTCGATGCCGTGGCGCTCCAGCATGCTGAAGAAGCAGTGCTCCTTGCGCTGGTAATGCTTGTCGAGGTCCATCAGCAGATTGAAGGCCTGCCGCAGGCCGAATTGCATGGCTGGATCGGCACCGGGCGCAGCCGCCGCAGTCAGCAGCCGGCGCAACTCCTGGACATGGACGGTGAGGGCAGCGTTCTCCTGGTGCAACACATCGGCGGGATGTCCGGGCGGCAGCGGCGTGCGGTCGGGCGCCAGCACCTCCGACACGGCCTCACGGTGCAGGTCGCACATGCCCATGATCTGGTGCACCTGGATGCCGTCGGCCATGAGTTGCTGCTCCATGGCAGCGATCTCGCCAGCATCGCATTGGCCGACCAGTTCCTTCATGCGGTGTTTGACCGAGGCCATGTCGGCGCCGGCGTGCAGGTCGAGGACGATCTGCTTGAGGGTGGCGACGCGGTGTTCGCGGTTGTTGATGAGTTCACTCATGACTTGAATTCCCGGGGAGCGGCGGCCTCCAGCGCAGCGAGCAGGCCTGACAGATCATGGCCATGCCGCTTGGCTGCTTCACGTAGGGTGGTGGTTGACGCCATCACCTGGCGGACAGCCGGATTTGCCAACGGGGTGAATCCCTGGTCGACCAGGGCCTGGAGCAACCACGGATGGCGGTCGATGAGTACGGCGACGGTCTGGTCCGGATCTAGCGGCATGGCGAGCTCCTGAGAAGCGTTATCATGTGGATCCGGTTGCCCGCCCGCCTTGATCTAGATCAACTGGAGGTGGCAACCGTTCGAGTTCCGACAGAGCACGTGTCGATGACCGCCTCTACAAGACGTCCATCACCAGGGCCTTATCACACAGCCGGACATATGGATCCCGTTATCCGCCGAGTTGGATGGCTTGGTGAAGGCGCGTTGATCCGCCTTGGGTCCAATGCCAGCCTAGTACGTTTGAAGAGCAGGTCGGCAATCGAAGTGACGCACACCGGCTTATGGGTTCTGCGTCTTCCGTCGATGGAATGGTGAAACGGATCACGGGCGATTCGTGGCGTGATCTCGGCACATCGCGACCATCGTGCCGATGTCATGGGCGCGGAGCGAACGCACCACATCAGCTTCGATCGCAGCAAGGACCTGATCGGCGCCGCAACCCAGGCAGTTGGCACATGAATGGCAGGTGTGGCCAGCAGCGGGACGGTCGATGGCTTGGACGATATCCCAGAGGGAAATCGTGCTGGCCTCGCGTAGCAGGCGATATCCGCCACCAATGCCACGTTGAGTTCGCAGAATGTCCACCATGGTAAGCCGCTGCAGGACCTTCGCGAGGTACCCGCAGGGTATTCCAGTGCTCCTGGCGAGTTCCTCAGCTCCGACCCAACCGTCGATACGAGCCAGATGCATCACGGCCTTGATGGCGTAACGAGCAGACAAGGTGATCATGATGTCCTGTATTCCTGCATGGAAGAAATGGCGGTGCCGATTGGCCCGCGTTTAGGCGTCGACGAATCGCATGTGCTCGCGCCGTGTAGCGAATTGCAACTTATCGATCAGGTCATGCTGCTCATCGACAGCGATATGCAGTTCGATCAGTGGCAGCAACACGCGCTCCTCGTCGGCGATGCGCCGTGAAATGGCCGCCAAGGCACGTCGGACGCTGTTGCTATCGCGACGTGACCTGGCCTGGCACCAGCTTTCGACCAATCGCGCATCGCCAGTCAGCCAGTCACGCGGCAGCCAGGTCCGTATGGCTGGTACCACCATGCGATCCTCGAAGTGGAGATGGCCGATGATGAACGAGCGTACTTCTTCGGCATCGTCAGTGGTCGCCGACGAGGTGGCCTCGCCCACATAGCTGGCCATCAACGCGAGGCGGAGCAGTCTGTGCTCTCGGCGCAGCAGGTCGCACAGCGGGAACCGGGGAGCGATCACGCCTGTCCCTGTGAGCGGGCCCGTGGGAACAGCAGGTGGTTCTCGACGTGCAGGTGCTCCTGGATGTCCATGTCCAGCATCTGCAGGCCGAGGTACAGTGGGCGGATGCCGGTATCGCCATCCGTACCCCGGTACACGTAGCCACCGGTCAGGGTACGGATATCATCAAGCAGTTGTCCAGGTATCGCTTGCACATCGGTTGGAGTCGCCTGTGGCACGACGGGAACAGCGGTCTTGGCGAGGATGGCTGGGAACACGGTCCGCTCTTCGTGGTTGATCCGGTCTGCCAGTTCAATGGCGAGACGGGCAACCAGCGGCGCGATGATCATCAGGATCGGATGCTGTCCCCGATCGGCAATGGCCGTTGTTCGAGCTTGGCGGGTCAGGCGGTCTAGTTCGCCCAGCAACGGCTCGTGATAGCGCACCTGCATCACGCGCACGAGATCTGCCGTCTCCATTGCCTGCCAACGGATGGCGAGCGGATCGGCGGCGCTGTCGATATCTCGCTCGATCAGTTGTAGATCGACGCCGAGATGTTGGCACGAGTCCCGAAGGGTGCGCTGGCCCCAGCTGCCATAGGCGATGCCGTGGCGCCAGAGCACCCGGTTCGCTCCTGGCAACCGGAGAGCTACATCGCCGACAGTCATGTCGAGCAGTTCCGTCATCGGCAGATACCAGATCCGGATCCGCATCCGCACAAGGCGTGGCGTGGCGTGCACTCTGGTGACTCACCGATGGAGGCGAATCCGTAGGTGCCGGCGAGGCTATCGACCCGGGCCAGCAGGGGGCCGCACGGACGTTCGCGACCAGCCTCACGGTAGGCGTTCAGGATGGCGGCATCGTCTTCAGCTGAGAGCATGGCCTGCGCCATGGGGAAGAGCACTTCGTTCTCCTTGTCGATATGCTGCCGCAGCAGCCCGCTGAAGGCCTGCGCGTCCTGGACGAAGCCTGCTACATCGACCGCGTCCACGGCGATGGCCATGCCGCGGACATGGTCGCGGCCCAGGTCGTGCTCATGACGCATGACCTGCACCGGACCGAAGCCCGGAGCCAGGCGTTCGAGCGCCGGGAACAGGATTCGCTCCTCCTTGGCATGATGGCACTCGTCCGCGAAGCCGCGCAGCACGGCGATGACGTCACGTGCCTCTAGAACCGGCATGGCATGCGCTTTGGCAGCACGCTCGGCCATGAGGTCGAGGCAGTCGAGCAGACGCAAGATGATGCGGTGTTCGCCGTGCAGAACGCTGACTGCGCTCAGGCGCTCCAGGTCGAGCGGAGGGAGATGGGCATGGCAGCTGGGCATGGTGTTCCTGTCGGTTCAGTGATCGGTGGGGGTCGGTGTCAGTGTGTCCGCTGATGCGGTATCAGGGCTGACGGTGGGCTGCTGGTAGCCGTAGTGGGCGAGCTGGGCCATGCATTCGGTCACATGCACATGGAGCCAGCGGCTAATGAAATCAATGGATTCGACAGCGATGCGCAAGCGCCCAGCAGTGGCATCGTTGGAGACTTCCTGCAGCATGGTGAGCAGTCGCGCGCCCTCACCGACCAAGTCCATCGGCCCGGCCGGCATGCATGTCGCCATTGCTTGGGATTCGCAGGCGAAGAGTTCTTTCACGGCTTCACCCAGACGGCTGATGCGCTGCGGGATGGCGGTATGCCCGGCCACCACGTCGACGCGCAGGGCGTCGAGAGCCGCAATAGTCCGTCCCAAGGCTGAACGGATAACTGGGCAACGGCATTCGGCCGCGTACAGCACCATGTGGCCGGCATGCCCGCCATCCAGCAGCATGAACATGCAGTCCTCTTCGAGGCGGACCAGACGGTCGAGACGCAGGCGCAGGTCGGTGACTGCCTGAGCGTAGCCGCACGGGTCTGATTCGATCGCGCCGGTCTGTCGCCACCTGGCGGAGAAAGTGGCGACGAGTTTATCGACTGCCTCCGCCTCGGCCAAGCGTGCCTTTCCGGCGATGCTCGAAGCGATGCTGTCGAAGCAATGCGCCTCGCGAGCCAGGTGATCGGCAAGATGCTGACACAAGCTATCAACACGGTAGCGCAGCCGGTCAACATCCGTCGCTGACAGCAATTGTGCTGCAGACAAGGAAACCGCGATCGACATCAGATGTCGATGGTCGTGTCGCAGATCCGCGATGGTGGACATGTCGCGCCCTTGCTGGCAGGGGATGAACTCGTAACGATGCACAGTCCGCGACCACCAGTCAACCGCTGCTCGGCAATGTGTACCTGCGCATCCACATTGAACATGCCAACTCGTCCCGCACAGTGGGCCATCATGGAACGACGCTGAACAGGATGGCTGCATGTTCGGTCTGACCAGCCAGTACGCCGTACGGGCCGTGATGCACATCGCCAAGTCCGGCGAATGGTGCAGCAAACGTGATATCGCCATCGCCTCGGGCGTCGCATCCGGCTACATGAGCAAAGTGCTCCAGATGCTGGTGGATGCCGGCCTCCTCGTCTCCCATCGCGGCTTCAAGGGCGGCTACCGACTCTCCCGCCCGCCCGAGCGGGTCACCGTGCACGACATCCTGCAGGCCACCGAGACCGATGGTCGGCTCACCACCTGCAGCGCCTGCCAACTCGGTCATCCCGCGCTCGCCTGTGCCGTCAATCGATTGCTGAGCGGTGTGCGCCAGGACGCTGATCACCGCCTGCGTCAGACCACCATACGCGACCTGCTAGCGTCCTGCATGCCACAGCGGTGATAAGGCCATGTATCTGCGCGTCGCGCTGGCCTAGCAGTGCAACCTGCGCTGCACCTACTGGCTGCCAGAGCAGGCAGATCTGCGCCCCGGGTCAGCGACCAGCGAGGAACTTCAGGATCTGATCTCTGCCGTGGTCGCCGTCGCAGGGGCGGCGAGCTGATCTCTCCTGGCCGCCTGCACACCTGTCTGTTCGATGAGAGCGGCCACGATCTGCTCACGCCATTGCGCGATGGCCACCTTGAGGAAGTCCATCGCCGTATCCGGTATGCGGTGCGTGGAAAATCGCCTCCACCTGCATTCAGTCGTCACGCGACTATGGCAGCATTCGGCGGCTGAGGCCGACTCCAGGTCACGGCAATGTGGATCGAGCGATCCGCATTCTAAGTTCTGATGTCCCATGTGGCTGCGTACAAATTACTGTAAATGTCGTTGATTTCATGCACGGTTGCGTTGACGCCGTGCGATTGATCACGTACGCATGAAGTATCGTGCACATGGTCTCGTCGACGATCAAGTATGCGCTGCGCGCCCTGGCCGCGCTGGCCGAATGGCCGGCAGGACAGCTGCAGCAAGGACATGAACTGGCGGAGGATTGCGACATACCTGCGAATTACATGTCGAAGATCCTGTGGACGCTCGGCAAGGCCGGCATCGTCGAGGCCGTGCGCGGCGTGGGTGGCGGCTACCGCCTGGCCCGGCCGGCGCGCGACATCCGGCTGAAGGCCGTGTTCATCGCCTTGGATGGCGGCGACTGCCAACCGCACTGCCTGGTGAACCGCCAAGTGGCCTGCCGCGACGACCGCCCGTGCTCGGCGCACCATGCCTGGCGTGCGGTGCACCGGGCCTACCTCGACTTCCTGGAAACCATGACGCTCGCCGACATCACCAACCATCCATCCCGGTCCCTCTACGTCAGGAAGCCGCGGCCCCGTTCATCTGGCAAGGGGCGATCGTCGGCCTCGGCCGCCGTCCTCCTGCTCCTGCTGAGCGCGGGCGCCGTGATGGCGGCCGACACGGGTGAGGCCTTATTCACGCAGGCTTGTGCCGCCTGCCACAGCATCGGCCAGGGCCGGCGCCTGGGGCCCGACCTGCGCGGCGTCGAGGAGCGGCGGCAGCGCGATTGGCTGATCCGCTTCATTGTCGATCCCAAGAAAGTGCTCGATTCCGGGGACGTCGAAGCCCAAGCGATGCTCAAGGAATATGGCAACGTCGTCATGCCCGGTACCGGCATGGATGAGGCCAAGGCTGTCGCCATCCTCGACCATATCCGCAGCGTGTCGGCGACCACACCCGAGGTGCAGGCGCCAGGCGATCCGGCGCGTGGTCTGTCGCTGTTCACCGGACGCGTCGCCATGGGCAAGCATGGTGCATCCTGCGTTTCCTGTCATGCCGTGGCCGGTCTGCCCGTCCCTGGCGGCGGCGGGTCCCTGGGTCCCGATCTCACCGCCATCGGCGGTCGTCTGGGTGGTGAGGCTGGCCTCGCCGCCTGGCTGGCATCCCCGCCGACCCCGGTGATGCGCGATCTCTTCGCCGCCCATCCGCTCCAGGGTGGCGAGGCACGGGACTTGGCCGCCTGGCTGGCGACGTCCGAAGGCCCACATGCCACCTTCAAACAGTTCATCGAGCGGTTTTCGCGCGCTGGCATGTTCTTTATCGTCGCCTTCGCCATCGCTGCAGCCGTGATGGCCGTATTCAACTTGATCTGGCATCGGCGCGTCGATTCGGTCCGCGCGTCGCTCAAGCCGATTCGCCCAGATGCCATTACCCGCTCCAACCGTTCCTGAACCTGTCCGAGGTCGCATGACGCATCGTACCGCCCACGAGTGGATCAAGGATCACGACGATCCGAAGCTGCGCAGCTGGGAAGAGTTCTACCGCAACCGCTGGCAGCACGACAAGGTCGTGCGCAGCACGCATGGTGTCAACTGCACTGGCTCGTGCTCATGGAACATCTACGTCAAGAACGGGATCGTGACCTGGGAAATGCAGGCGCTTGATTATCCGACGCTCGATTCGGCCATCCCGCCGTACGAGCCGCGCGGCTGCCAGCGCGGCATCAGCTACTCGTGGTATCTGTACTCGCCGTTGCGCGTTCGCTATCCCTACATCCGGGGGGCTCTTCTCGATTTGTGGAGAACAGCGCGTGAGCGCCATGGCGATCCGGTTCGGGCCTGGGCAGCCCTGGTCGGCGACCCGGCTGCCCGCAGCAGTTGGCAGCAGGCCCGCGGCAAGGGTGGATTCCGCCGTTGCGACTGGGACACGGCCAACGAGATCATCGCTGCATCGATGGTTCATACGGCCAAGAAGCACGGCCCCGACCGCATCGCCGGCTTCTCGCCCATCCCGGCCATGTCGATGATCAGCTATGCCGCCGGAGCGCGGCTGATGCAACTGGTCGGTGGCATCTCCCTCTCCTTCTACGACTGGTACTGCGACCTGCCCTCGGCCTCGCCCGAGACCTGGGGCGAGCAGACCGACGTGCATGAGTCGGCCGACTGGTTCAACGCCAAGCTGCTCGCGGTGATGGGCGCGAACCTGAACATGACACGCACGCCCGACTGCCACTTCGCCGCCGAGGCGCGGCACAACGGCTCGAAGATGTGGGTATTCTCGCCCGACTTCAACCAGGTCGCGAAGTTCGCCGATGAATGGGTCCCGATCCACGCCGGCCAGGATGGCGCCTGGTGGATGGCGGTGGTTCATGTCCTGCTCAGCGAGTTCCACCACGCCCGCCAAGTCCCAGCCTTCCTCGACTACACCAAGCGGTTCACCGACGCGCCGTTCCTCGTCGAGCTGACCGCCTCCGGCGACTCGTGGCGTCCGGGCCAGCTGCTGCGTCCGAACCGTCTCGCCGGTGACCGTTATGCCGCTATCGAGAACCCGGACTGGCAGTTCCTGATGTGGGATGCGGCGAGCGATGCTGTCCGCGTGCCGCACGGCGCGGTGGGTACGCGCTGGGCGAAGGAGAAGGGGCGCTGGAATCTCCAGCTGAAGGACCTCGCCGATGGCAGCGCCATCGACCCGGTACTCACCTTCGTCGGGCGCAATGATGGCGTCGTCGCTACCGTCTTCAACGACTTCGCCGCCGGCCAGGAGCGCCTGCGCGGCGTTCCGGTCCGCCGGTTGCAGGGGGCCGACGGACGCGAGATCACGGTCGCCACAGTCTACGATGTGTTGATGGCGCAGTATGGCGTCGAACGCGGCCTGGGTGGCGCCTATCCCACCTCGTACGACGACGCCGAGGCTCCATACACCCCGGCCTGGAGCGAACGGCTCACCGGCATGGACCGCAAGGCGGTCATCCGCTTCGCCCGCGAATGGGGCCGGACCGCCGAGCTGACTGGCGGCAAGTGCACGATCATCATCGGCGCGGGGATCAACCACTGGTACCATGCGAACCTGATGTACCGGGCCGGCATGCATGCGCTGATGTTTACCGGCTGCGTCGGCGTCAATGGCGGCGGCCTGGCCCACTACGTCGGCCAGGAGAAGCTTGCGCCCGGCGAGTCCTGGGGCGCGATCGCCTTCGCCAAGGACTGGGTGCCGGCCTCGCGCCTGCAGAACGGCACCAGCTGGCACTACGTCAACACCGACCAGTGGCGCTACGAAAAGTCGTTCACCGACTACCATACCGTCCCCAGCCACCAGCCGCCCGGCAGCCTGGCGCACGGCCACACCATGGACCTGCAGGTGCGGGCGGTACGCAGCGGCTGGATGCCGTTCTATCCGCAGTTCGCCAGCAACCCGCTGGATGTGGTCAAGGAGGCCGAGGCCGCCGGCGCGACCACCCCCGAGGCGGTGGTAGGCGAGGTGGTGCGTCGGCTGAAAGATGGATCGCTACGCTTCTCGGTCGAGGATCCGGATGCCGAGGCGAACTGGCCGCGGGTGTGGATCATCTGGCGCGGCAATGCCATCGGCACCAGCGCCAAGGGTCACGAATACTTTCTCAAGCACTACCTCGGCACGCACACCAACGCTGTCGCCAGCGACGACTTCGCCAAGGACCAGGCCAAGGAGGTGGTGTGGCACGAGAAGGCTCCCACTGGCAAGATGGACCTGGTCGTCGATCTGAACTTCCGCATGGACACCTCGGCGATGTACAGCGACATCGTCCTGCCGGCAGCCTCGTGGTACGAGAAGGCCGATCTCAACTCGACCGACATGCACAGCTTCATCCACCCGTTGTCGGCGGCAGTGCCGCCATGCTGGGAATCGAAGAGCGACTGGCAGATTTTCAAGGGTATCGCCCGCAGCTTCTCGGCCATCTCGGCCCGCGAGTTCCCACAGCCCGTGCGTGACGTCGTCGCCACGCCGCTGGCCCATGATTCTCCGGCCGAGATTAGCCAGGCCGCGATGCTCGACTGGAAGACCGGCGAGTGCGAGGCGATCCCCGGCAAGACCATGCCGGGATTCCGCGTCGTCACCCGCGACTACGCCAACGTCTTCAACCAGTACTGCTCGTTCGGACCGCTGGCCCGCGCCAACGGCCTCGGCGCGCACGGGACGCACTATGGCATTGAGGATGAGTACGATCGTATCCTGCGCGAGAAGCCTCCGTACCGCTTCGACGGCAAATCGTATCCGTCCCTGGCCGAAGATGAACTGGTGTGCGATGTCATCCTGCGCTGCGCGACGGTGACCAACGGCGAGCTGGCCTATCGCTCCTACCGCGACATGGAGGAACGCACCGGTGTCCCCCTCGTCCACCTCGCCGAGAAGTCGCGCAACGTCCGCGTTACCTACAAGGATCTGCAGGCGAAGCCGATGCGCCTGCTCAACAGTCCGATGTGGTCGGGGCTGACGGAAAATGGCCGGCCATATGCCCCGTTCACCTACAATGTCGAGACTGGCGTCCCCTGGCGAACCCTGACCGGACGGCAGCACTTCTACCTTGATCACCCTGGCTACATCCAGTTCGGCGAGCACGTGCCGACCTACAAGCCGCGTCCGATCCCGACGCAGTACGCTGACCTCGCCTTCTCCAAGGAGGGCGGGCAGACCAAGATGCTCAACCTGCTGACGCCGCATGGCAAATGGCACATCCATTCGACCTACGGCGACAATCAGCGTATGACAACCCTCTCGCGCGGCATCGATCCGTTCTGGTTGAGCGAGGAGGACGCGCGCGAACTCGACATCGCTGACAACGACTGGGTCGAGGTCACCAACGATCACGGTGTCGTCGTCACTAGGGCCAATATCTCAGCCCGCATACCCCGCGGGGTGTGCATCATCTACCATGCCACCGAGCGCACCGTCGGCGTGCCGCTGTCGCCCGGCCGTGGGAACAAGCGGGCAGGTATGAATAATTCGCTGACCCGGACGCGCATGAAGCCGAATCTCCTGTTCGGCGGCTACGGCCAGTTCACCTACCACTTCAACTATTGGGGGCCGATCGGTTGCAACCGCGACACCCACATCCTGGTGCGCAAGCTGCCGGGCGTGAACTGGTGACAGCATTGAACGATCCTCCAACGACGAAACGAGACCACTGACATGGATGTCCGCTCCCAGATCGCGATGGTCTTCCATCTCGACAAGTGCATCGGTTGCCACACCTGCTCCATCGCCTGCAAGAACATCTGGACCGATCGCAAGGGCAGCGAGTACATGTGGTGGAACAACGTCGAGACGAAGCCGGGTACCGGCTATCCGACGAAGTGGGAGGACCAGCAGTGTTACCAGGGCGGCTGGACTGCCGAGGGTGGCGACCTGCGGCTGCGCTCGACCTCCAAATCGACCGGCCTGGTCGCCAACCTGTTCCACCATCCGCGCCAGCCGGCGATGGACGATTACTACGAGCCGTGGACCTACGACTACCAAAACCTCTTCAACGCGCCGCCCGGCACAGACCAGCCGACGGCGCGGCCCATCTCGATGGTCAGCGGCAAGCCGATCGACATCAAGGCCGGCCCGAACTGGGATGATGATCTCTCCGGCACGCCGCTGTACGCGCGCAATGACCCCAATCTCGCCCAACTGACCGACGACCAGAAGCGCCAGCTCTTCTCGGTCGAGCGTCTGGTGATGTTCTATCTGCCGCGCATCTGCAACCACTGCCTCAATCCGAGTTGCGTCGCCTCCTGCCCGTCCGGGGCGCTGTACAAGCGCGGCGAGGACGGCTTGGTCCTGGTCGACCAGAAGCGTTGCCGCGGCTGGCGCGCCTGTGTCGCCGCCTGCCCCTACAAGAAGACCTACTACAACTGGTCGACCGGCAAGTCGGAAAAGTGCATCCTCTGCTTCCCGCGACTGGAGACCGGGCAGGCGCCGGCCTGCTTCCACTCCTGCGTCGGCCGCATCCGCTATCTCGGCGTGGTCCTCTACGATGCCGACCGCATTCACGAGGTCGCCTCGTCCAAGGACGTCGATCTGGTTGAGGCGCAACGCCGGATGATCCTCGACCCGAACGACCCGGCGGTGATCCAGGCGGCCCGGGAGAACGGCATCCATGACTCGGTGATCGAATCGGCACAGAAGTCGCCGGTCTACAAGTTCGTCAAGATCTGGCGCATCGCCCTGCCGCCGCACATCGAATACCGCACCCTGCCGATGCTGTTCTACGTCCCGCCCTTATCGCCGGTGATGTCCACCGTCTCAGGCGGCACCTCCAATGCCAAGGATGGCAACCTGTTCCACGACATCGACGAGGCGCGGGTGCCGATGGCCTACCTGACGACCCTGCTCGGGGCCGGCAATGAAGGCGTGGTGCGCTACGCCCTGGCCAAGCAGAAGGCCGTGCGGATGTGGCGGCGCGCCTGCACGGTTGGCGATGTCACCAAGGCCGAAGCAGAGATCTGTCTGAAGCAGGCCGACTGCACGCCAGAGGAGGCTGAGGATATCTACCGCCTGACCAGCCTGTGCACCTTCGAGGATCGCTTCGTCATCCCGCCGATGCATCGCGAACAGGCGCTGGAGATGCTTGAGGATCCGCACGAGGTCAAGCAGTCGACCGGCTTCGGCTTCGTCGACGGGCCGAAGCGGGGACCCTGACATGGGCCTGCCCTGCTGCCTGGCGATCTCCCGCCTCTTCGCCTATCCCCAGACCCGCCTGATCGAGGATCTGCAGACGGCCCGCAATGGCCTGCGTCAAGCGGGTCTGTACCAGGCCGAGGAGCACCTCCAGCCGTTCGCGGGCGATCTGACGATGCGCAGCCTGCACGAACTGCAGGAACGCTACACCCAGACCTTCGACCTCACCGGCGACACCACCCTGTAGCTGGGCTGGCATCTTTTCGGCGAGCAGTACGCGCGTGGCATCTACCTGTCAAAGTTGCGCGGCATGCTGGCGGAGCACCACATCGACGAGGTCGGCTGCCTGCCCGATCATCTGATCCATGCCCTGCACCTGCTGGAACTGCTGCCGGATGACGAGGCTGCCGACTTCATGGCGGCCTGCGTCCAGCCAGCCTGCGCGACTCTGCGGACGAACCTCGAGAAGCTGCACAGCCCCTACATCTTTCCGCTCGACGCCTTCGCCTCCATCTGCACCGCGACGCCGGTCGCCAGGGCCGCCTCATGAACGATCATCTCGCCTTCGCCCTCCTTGTCGTGCTGCCCTATGTCGCCGTGGCCACGCTGGTCGGCGCGTCGATCTGGCGCTACCGGCGTCTGCCCTTCACCTATTCGGCCCTGTCGACGCAGTTCCTGGAGAACCACCACCAGTTCTGGGCCTCGCTCGCCTTCCACTGGGGTGTATTGCTGGTCCTCGGCGGCCACCTTGTCGCTTTCCTGGTGCCCGGGCAGATCCTGGCCTGGAATGCTGATCCGTATCGCCTAGCGATCCTGGAAATCACCGCCTTAGTCGGCGGCCTGCTCGCTCTCGCCGGCATCGCCGGCTACATCTCCAGGCGCATCTTCCACCCCCGGGTCCGCGTCGTGACCAGCCGGATGGACGTCATCCTGCTGGCGCTGCTGGCTGGGCAGATCCTCACCGGCATCGCCATCGCCTTGTGGTATCCCTGGGGCAGTTCGTGGTACGCCGCGGTGATGGCGCCTTACCTGTGGTCGCTGGTCACCCTCAGCCCGGATGCCGGAGCCGTGGCCGCCATGCCGGATCTGGTCCTCGCGCATGTGCTCGGCGCGTGGCTGCTGATCATCATCTTTCCGTTCACCCGCCTGGTCCACCTCCTGGTCGCCCCGTTCAGCTACGCCTTCTGGAAGCAGCAGCACCAGCGCTGGTATGCCGATCGGCGTCTGGTGCGGACCAGCGGCCGGGCGACTACCCGGACCCAAGCCAGGTCGTGAACGATGGTCGGGACGACGCGGACGCTCGACGGTTGGGATCCCGAGTGCGCCGGGTGCTGGCAGGATGGCGGACAGCGGACGGCCTGCCGCAACCTGCTCATCAGCATGTCCTGCCTGCTGCTGGGTTTCGCCACCTGGATGGTCTGGTCGGTGCTGATCGTGCAGATGGAGCAGGTTGGGTTCCCCTTCAGCAAGGCCCAACTCTACCAGCTCCCGGCCATCGCCGGCCTGTCTGGCGCTATGATGCGTCTGTCGCACAGCTTCCTGCTCGGCATCGCCGGTGGTCGGCTGGTGATGGCCGCCTCGACCCTGCTGCTGGCCGTCCCGGCGCTGCTGACCGGTCTGGCGCTGCGTGACCGGGAGACCCCGTACACGACGTTCTGCGTGCTCGCCATGCTCTCCGGGCAGGGCGGCGCCGTCTTCGCCTCGTCGATGGCGAACATCTCGGGGTTCTTCCCGAAGCGCATGCAGGGGATGGCGCTGGGGGTCAACGCCGGCATCGGCAACCTCGGCGTCAGTCTGATGCAGTTCACTGTACCCGTGGTAGCCGGTTGCGCCGTGCTCGGTGCGCTGACTGGTCCGCCCTTGCCGCTCGTCGTGCCGGCCGGCGGTCGCGCCATCGGTTCGCCGCTGTGGATCCAGAACAGTACCCTGATGTGGGTCCCGCTCTGCCTCGTCTGCGGCCTCATCGCCTGGTTCGGTGCGAGCACCTTGCCGCCGCACACCCGGACGGCGCAGTTGCCAGCTTTCCTTCGGGCTACCTGGGTCGTGCTGATCAGCCTTGTCGCCGCTGGCGCTGGGTTGTACCTGCTCATCGGCCTCGGACTGCATTGGCTCATCGTGCTGCCGCTGGCCACCGTGTTCGCGCTGCTCGCGATGCGCTACGGCACCCCGGCGGCGGTCCGGGCGAATTTGCAGCGCCAGTTCGCCATCTTCCCGAACCGGCACACCTGGATCATGACGCTGGTCTACACCATGTCCTTCGGTTCGTTCATCGGCTTCAGCGCCTCGTTCCCCAAATTCATCCAGGACATCTTCTCGAGCGGAGCGGATGGCGTTCCGCTGGTCGGAGCTCCCAACCCGTTCCATTACGCTTGGATCGGCCCACTGGTGGGTTCGCTGATGCGCGCCGTCGGCGGCTGGCTGTCCGATCGCGTGGGCGGTGCACGGGTCACCTGCGCTGCCGGCTTGGTGATGCTGGCAGCCGTCATCGCCCTGGCAATCATGCTGCCGATAGCGCTGGCGAGCGCTGACCGTTTGTCGTGGTTCCCGCCCTTTCTTGTCACCGTGATCGTACTGTTCATCTGCTCGGGTCTCAGCATGGGGGCGAACTTCCGTATCGTCCCCTTCATCGTCCCCGCCCAGCTTGCTGGCGCCGTGCTGGGTTGGATCTCCGCCATTGCCGCCTATGGTGCCTTCGTGATCCCGAAGATCCTCGGCCAGCACATTGCGGCACACACCCCGGAGCGCGCCTTCTTCGGCTTTGCGGCCTACTACAGCATCTGCCTCGCGTTGGTCTGGTGGTTCTACCTCCGCCATGGCGGCGTCGAGCGGGTTGATCGCCAGTCATCGGCCTGACCAGAATTTGATAGACAAGCTCGCGATGGAGATCCACATCACCGGCCGGCGCGGACATGGGAAGAGCACGCTCATCCGAGCCCTGGCGGACCATTGGGGGTCGCTGGGGCGAAGTGTGCTGACGATCACCAGCACGACGCCAGTTGCGGACATCGGCCAGTGGCAGCGCTCCGCGACGGGCTATCAGGCCATCCTGCCATTGATGGGCCGCGCCGATGTTGTGCTCATCGAGTGCGACGGGAGCAACCATCCCGCTGCACCGCTGATCGAAGTCTGGCGAGCGGATCTGGGTGAATCGCCACTGTCTGGCATCCACCCGTCGATCATGGTGCTGATCAGCGACGGCCCGTTGCCCTACCATGTCGAGGTGCCCGTGTTGCCCAGGAGCGATATTCTCGCTATCGCCGGATGCCTGCAGCGCCTGATGAGGTGAACACAGTAGGCACGCTGGCGTCGAGACATTGGCAGCGTCACAGCCATGCGTGCTCCCGTAGCGAGGTCGATCGCCAGCGGGTACGGCAGGGGATCTTGATCCGTGTCATGTCCTAGGCTCGGCGGAGCCGCTAGGGTCCCGTCAGCACACCCCGGAGCGCATCATGCCGACCCTCGCCACCATCAGCGGGCTTGCCATCACTATCGACACCCCGGCGTACATCATCGCCTCGGCCATCCCTGGGGCAGCCAAGGTCTTTACCCGCAATCGCATGGACTGGTGCTGCAAGGGGTTGATGCGACTCGGCGACCACTGCGCTGAGGTTGGTGCTGACCCGCTTGTCTTCCTCAAGGAAGTGGCGGACGAGGCGGCATCGGCCCCGGCTGGCCCGAACTGGGCAGCTAAACCGACTCCCGAATTGATCGCCCACATTCTCACCTTCCACGAGGCTCACCGCCGGGATCTGCCAGAGTTGGCGACGATGATCGCCGCGCTGAGCACCGAACAGGGCGAGTGTCGGCCTGCCCTCCGCGACCTGGCTGCGGCATGGCCGGCGTTCATGGCGGAGACTTACCGCCATCTCGAATTGGAGGAGAAGGATCTCTTCCCTCCCATCGCCGCAGGCGAAACGGCATCACTCACTCCGTTGCTCAAGCGTCTGCGCGACGAGCACGAGGGACATGATCATCGATTGGTCGCATTTCGTGATTGGTGCGAGGATTACCGCACTCTGCGGCGTTTCGCCTATCCATTGCCCAACGACCCCGATCGGCCAATCAACACGCTTCACATGCGCCTAGAAGCCTTCGAGGCCGACCTCATGGAGCACATGCACCTGGAGAACAACCTGCTCTTCCCGCGACTGGTGCCAGTGGCCTGATCATGGGAAGCAGGTGTTCACCCTACTTCCTTCCGACATCGGCGCCCGTCATCTAGGAGCCCCGTGCGCCATCCCACAACGGCAAACCAGCGTATGGTTGTGCATTGTCCCCTTCCTCGCACTGCCGATCATCTGGCATGATTTCTGCCAGCGTCGTTCCTCGATTCCTGAGCCGTCATTGGAGCAAGCTGGCTCTGGTGGTGGTCCTGCTGGTGGCTGTCGGCGCGGTCCGCCTGCGGCCTGTCGCCGTCGAGCGCCACCCCGTCACGCTCGCCACGGTGGTCAGCGAAACCCTGGGGATGGGTACGCTCGACGCGCGTACGCGGGCAACCGTGGCGGCCAAGATTGCCGGCCGGATCGACCAACTCTCGGCCGACCAAGGCGACCGGGTGACGAAGGACCAGGCCCTGGCCCACATCGACGATGCCGATCTGCGCCGCCAGGTCTCGGTTGCCGAGGCGGGCTGGCGGGCCAGCCAGTCATCGGTGGTACGGGTGAAGGCTGATCGGATCCGCGCCCAGGCGGTGTTCGATCAGGCGCTGCGCGAGCGCAAACGCATCGAACCGCTGCGCGAGGCCAACATCGCCAGCCTGGAAATCTACGAGCAGTCCGGCGAGCGCCTGGCCGTGGCCGAAGCGGATCTGGCCCGTTCTGCAGCCGCCATCACTGAGGCGGAGCAGCAGATGTCGGCCGCCGAGGAGAACGTGCGCCTGTTCCAGGCCCGCCTGGCGGAGGCTTCCATCACAGCGCCTTTCGCTGGTCTGGTGGTGCGGCGCGAACGCGAAGTCGGCGATGTCGTGGTCCCCGGCACGACGTTGATGACCGTGGTGGCGACGGACACGCTGTGGATCTCCGCCTGGGTGGACGAGTCCGCTGTGGCAGCCATCGCCGTTGGACAGCCGGCGCGCATTGCCCTGCGGGCCGAGCCGGACACGCCGCGCGTCGGCACGGTGCTGCGGGTCGGCCGCGAGGTCGATCGGGAGAGCCGGGAGTTCCTCGTCGATGTGCAGATCAGCGATCCGCCTGCCCAGTGGGCCATCGGCCAGCGCGCCGAGGTCTATATTCGCACCACAGCGGCCGAGGGCGTCGTCAGCCTGCCATGGCGCCTGCTGCGCACCCGCGATGGCGTCGAGGGCGTCTGGCTTGACGACCACGGCCGGGCAGCTTGGCGTCCGCTGAGTCTCGGCCTGCGCGGTCTGGAAGCCGTGGCGGTGACCGCCGGACTAGCCGCAGGCGACGTCGTGGTCATCCCGGTCGGTGGACCAACTGCGGCGCTGCGCGAGGGCCAGCGGATCAGCGGTCGATGAACCTGGCCCTGCGGGACATCCGCTACCACCTGGGCAGCTTCGCTTTCACCACCGTGGGCATCGGCCTGCTGCTGATGATCGTCATGGGCATGGGCGGTATCTACCGCGGCCTGGTCGATGATGCGACCGTCCTGATCGACCGCATCGACGCTGATCTCTGGGTCGTACAACGCGACACGCGCGGGCCCTTCGCCGAGGTCTCGCGGCTGCCAGCCGCCTTAGAAGAGCGGCTGCGAGCGGTGCCTGGCGTGGTGGCCTCCCGGCGTTTCGTCTCCCATACCATCCAGCGCGAACACGCCGGCAGATCTCTGCGTATGACCGTGCAGGGCCTGGCCTGGCCCGAGGACCGCGGCACGTGGCTGCCGCTGATCGCCGGACGCACCCTCGACACCGCCCACTTCGGCCTGATCGCCGATCGTTCCCTCGGTCTCGATCTGGGTGAGAGCCTGCAACTTGGCCGTGACCGCTACACCGTGGTCGGGATCACCGCCGGCATGATCAGCCAGGCTGGTGATGGCATGGCCTTCTTTACCAGCAATGACGCCCAGGCGATCCAGAACGATGGCGATGGCGAGTCGCAGCGTCTGGAGCGGGCGGCCCGCAGCGCCCGGGTTGGTGCTGCTGACATCGGTCGTATCCAGCCGGGCCTCATCGAGCGTGCTGGCGGCAGTTCGGGCAATGTGCCGGTGCTGGCTCCGCCGCCGGTGAGCGCCGTGCTGGTCTGGGTTGCGCCTGGAGCCGATCCCGCCCAGGTCGCCCGGACCATCGCCGGGTGGGGCGATGCCAGCGTGTACACCAGCACCGAGCAGCGCGACCTCCTGCTCGCCGGTCCGGTGGACAAGTCCCGCCGGCAGATCGGCCTGTTCCGCGGCCTACTCATCGCCATCTCGGCCATCATCATGGCCCTGGTGATCTACACCATGACTCTCGACAAGGTGCATGACATCGCCTTGGTCAAGCTGATGGGGGCGCGCAACCGTGTCATTGTCGGGCTCATCCTCCAGCAGGCCCTGCTCCTCGGTGCCCTGGGCTACGCCATCGCGTGGCTGCTCGGGCAGCGCATCTTCCTCCTCTTCCCGCGCCGGGTGCTGATCACAGGGCCGGATCTGCTCATGCTTGCGGGCATCGTGGTCGGCATCTCGGTGCTGGCGAGCGGGCTTGGTATCTGGAAGGCCATGCGCGTGCGGGCCGGCGAGGTGCTGTCATGAGCCAGCCCATCGTCGAGGCGCGGAACCTGCGCAAGGTCTACGGGCACGACAACACCGAGATGGTGGCTCTGAAAGGCGCCAGCTTCAGCGTCGCCGGTGGCGAAGTGGTCGCCCTGCTCGGCCCCAGCGGCGCCGGAAAATCCACCCTGCTGAGCATCCTCGGTCTGGTTACCGCGCCAACCTCCGGGTCGGTGGTGATCTCCGGCACTCCGGTGGTGGACGGGGCGCGCGAACTCGGGGATATGCGGGCCATCCGCCGGCAGCACATCGGCTTCGTCTTCCAGAAGGCCAATCTCATCCCCTTCCTCACTGCGGTCGAGAACGTCCAGGTGGCGATGGAGATCAACGACCTGCCCAGCCGGGAAGCCCGACGCCGCTCTCTGGAGTTGCTCGACTACCTCGGGGTTGCCGACCGGGCCAACCATCGACCGGTAGAACTGTCCGGCGGTCAGCAGCAGCGTATCGCCATCGCCCGCGCCCTGGCCAACAAGCCAGGACTGATCCTGGCGGACGAACCGACCGCAGCCCTTGATGGCGAGCGTGGGCGCCAGGTGATGGAACTGTTCGCCCGGGTCGCGCATGAGCAGGGCGCCGCCGTCATCGTCGTCACCCACGACCATCGTGCCCTCGACGTCTTCGACCGTCATCTGGAAATGGAAGATGGCGAATTGATGGGAGCTTGATCAGTTCTCCCGGGCTACTGTCAGCGCCGGAATCAGATCCAGAAGGCAATTCATGCCTGCGATCTAGGTCGAGGATCCCAAGAGGGCGCTGCGCACGGCATGTTCATCGCGAGCGTGTGCCAGTACGGTTATCTGGTCCCACCCGCGCAACTGCGTGTTGCCGCGCGGGGAGACAATCTCAGGCCCCCGGGCGATCATGGCGATCACTGCCCCTTGCGGCAGGCGCAGATCCTGGATGAGCGGCCCCGGATTGCCGGCTGGTCCCGGCATGTCGACCACAATCAAGTCGAGGTCGCTGTGGGACATGGTCATCAATTCGAGGCTGTAGCACGGCGATGGTTTCGCTGGAGCTGCGAGGCGGAGAAGGCGGGCCAGCCACCCTAGCGTCGATCCCTGGACAGAAACCGACAGGATGACGGCAAAGAACACCAAGTTGAACACTTCCTGGCCAATCTCCATGCCGCGGGCCATCGGGTAGGTGGCGAGGACGACAGGTACGGCGCCACGGAGTCCAGACCAGCTGAGGAAGGCTTTCTCCCGGTTGTTGAACCCCATCCTGACGGTGCCAAGCCAGACCGCGAACGGCCGTGCGACGAGGGTCAAAACCAAGAACAGGATGACGCCGTCGAACCATATGGAGCCCCATTGATGCGGGAAAACCAGCAGGCCGAGGACGACGAACATGGCAATGTTTGCTACTGTCGAGAGCGCTGAGGAAAAGTTGGCGATGCCCTGCTTGTAGATGAAGGCGTTGTTGCCGAGCAGATAGCCCACCGTGAATACGGCGAGCATGCCGCTCGCCTGCGAGACCTCAGCCAGTCCGTAGGTCAGCAGGACAATGCCGACAAATAGCACATAATAATGCCCGCGATCCTGCGGTTGGAGCCAGTTGAACAACGCCAGGCTGCCACGCGCGACGAGCCAACCGATGAGCGGTCCGGCGGCGAACTTCCACAAGAAGGCCGGGACGATGGTCCATCCGCCGGACTGCCCCGAGGCGAATGCCTCGACCGCCACCAGGGTCAGCAGGATGGCCATCGGGTCGTTGGCAGCGCTCTCGACCTCAACCGTGCTAGCGAGACGAGGAGGTAGCGACTGTCGGCGTAGGATGGAGAAGGTCGCCGCAGCGTCGGTTGAGGAGATGATGACGGCGATGAGGGCTGCCAACTGGTACGCCCAGCCCAGGACGCCCCAGAGAACGAGGAAGGTCGCCAGTGCAGTCAGAACAACGCCCCACGTGGCCATGCCGATGGCCGGCAACGCCACGAGGCGCAGGCTGTCGCGACGGGTGGCAAACCCGCCTTGGAACAGGATGAACACCAGGGCCATGTTGGACACCTGGTTGGCTAGATGCACGTTCGAGAAATACCACAGGTTGAGGACGTCGCTGCCGAACAGGATGCCGGCGGCGAGCGCCACGATGATGACCGGCACGCTCCAGCGGTCGAGCCACACCGAGGCGAGCACGATGGCGATCAGCAGCAGCGGTGCGATGAGATAGGCGATGTCCATGCTCTGGAGAGGCTTATGTCCTTGATATCGGCATCATCAAGCAGGGTTGAAACGGCGCAGCAAGACAGGGCCACTAAACTCGAGCGGGAAACCGGTCGTGGTGGCGAAAAACAGATGATCACCCTTCGTGCTTTCACTCCGCAACTCATTCATCTCAGTCGTGGAATGAATGAGTTGCGGAGTAACAGTTCGAAGCACGGAGTGGCAGGTCTGGTCAGGTGGGTGGACCAGTTTGTTCTGATCGCGGCGTTTCCTGCGCCCAGAGTGTTTCGCCAATCGCATAGTCCGCTTGGGTCTGGCATCGGCGGGAGCAGTGCGGCAAACGAGCGTGATCGCGCAGCGCCGAGTTGACTTCTCAGCATCACGGGCTAAAGGTTGACGCAGCATGGCCCTGTCCGTCGACATCATCTGGAGTGCTGCTGTCACCGACGCCCCTGTCGTGTGGACGGTTCAGCATGCGATCGTCGGAGGACTTGATACCCCTGGCATGGGCGTGCCCCGGAACTGAGACCGCGTCCATGCTGGACCGGTCACGGTCCGGCGCGCACGCATGACGCCGTCCAGGCGTCGGTCCGTTCCACCCAGTTTCCAAGGTGCTTATGTCATGTTCACCGCCACCGCCCCCATCGTGGGCGTCGGATCCTCCGTTTCGGTTCGCGACCTGCGTAACCGTGACGAGTTCACGCTCACCATAGTCCCCTCCGACCACTCGTATCCGCTTGATCCTGAATGCATCATGCCGGATTCCCCGATCGCCCGGGCCCTGCTCGGCGCCTGCCTCCACGACACGGTCACCTGGCCGACACCGCAGGGGATGGCTGGATTCCGTATCACGGCCATCGATCGGAGGGAGCCATGAACCGCTGCCGCATCCACATCCAGGCGACGACCAGCAGGGATGTCGCCAACCTGATCGACCTCGGATGGTCGTTTGCCCGGTGGTGTGACGCCCATGTCGAAGCGTATGTCGTACCTGTGAATCCGATCACGTCGCTGCGCCTGCGCCTCGGACGACCGCAGCGTGGCGATCTCGTCATCGCTGAACTGCCGGAAGACGCGCTCATGGCGGCTGGCATGGTTCACATGCTGCTGCGAGCTGGCCATCGGGCGTTGCTGCTGCCGCCCAACCGTGCGCCGAATGACCGCCTGTGGGGTGGATGGAGCCCGGATGTATCTGCGTCGCCATCGGCCAACAGCGAAGCCGCGTTGTGCGCTGTTGTCGTCGAGCAGCACCTGCGTTGGCGGGGATCTCGTCCACAGGGATATCGTGGCGATCCGATTACCAGCAATGCCATCGCAGCCGTGTTCAATGGCGCGCGGCCCACCTGGCCACGGCATCGGGCGGAGGTGCCGGTGTGGCGTCATGCGGACCGATTGCTGCTGGGAACCATCGGGCCTGATGGGCCCGGCTCGATGCATGCCCACCGAGGTCTGGGCGTACACATGGGCTGGATTGTCATCCCACAGCGCAGTGCAGCGCGCATGTCCGATGTGCTGGACTCGGGAGGCATCACGGTTGCCAACGGATTCGGCGTGCCACATCGCGACGACGTGAATGCAGGAGATGTGCGTCTTCGGGTGCACCTGGATGAAGATGCCGTGCGCTATGCGTTGCCGGGAACGGGCACCGCGGACCACACGGGTTTGACCGTCGAATTGCGCGCGGCATCGCTCCTTGATCCCGGACTGCACCAGTCCTGGGAGATGCTGCGCGAACTGCTGCTGATGCCCCGTCTCCGCTCAGATCTGCTTGCGGCGCCAGATCCCGCCCAGTTTCGCAGTATTCTCATGCTCGACGACGAGGCCCTCGTCGGAGCCGGAGCGCCGTCCACTGTCGCTTGTACAGACCAGGAGGAAGCATGACTAACATCGCATTGATCATATTGGCCCTCGTCCTGGTGGCGTGGCCGACGTGGCGTCTGTTGACTCTGCTTGCCCGTTTGGCGCATCTGCCGCCGCCGGATGACAACCCACTGCGGTTCTGCGAGAACCTGCTGCGGGAACACGGGGCTTCGCCGCCGGTGACCGTAGTGTATGGCGGCAGCACGGATCGCCTGGCTTTTGCTGGGCAGTTCCTGGTGCTCACGCGGACGACTGGCACCGATGCACTGCGGGCCGTCCAGTTGGCCGTCTCCTGCGCTCTGGTCGATGCAACTCGGCGACTTCCGTCGCTGGTGAGCGTGATGGACACCGCGCGGTTGCTGGGGCTCACTTGCCAGGTGGCGGGGATCTCCCTCCTGGTTGCAGCCGTGGTGACCGGAAGGTCCAGCGCTGATGTCGTGGTGCTTGGACTTGCGCTGACCGTGGCGACGGTGGTATCGGTCGGGGTTTGGGCATGGGACCGGTACTGGGCGTGCCGGGCTGGTGCTGTGGCGAATCGCCTCGGGTATCCCGATGTAGAGGCTTGGGCCATCGAATTGGCGGACGCCCGCGCTCCCGGCTTGGCATGGTATATCGTACATGCTGGTCTGGCGGCCGTCCGCGTCGTGCGGTGGAGCTGTGGTCGGATCTCCACCTCTGAGCACAAACTCAGGGCTGCACCCCCGCCGCTCACCGGAGCAGAGGGTGGATAGGTCGAGTAAGAAGGCTTGACCCGCATCATGTGTAGGGGTGCTGGCGGTGGCTATGCTGCCGCCAGCACCCTGGCCCGGAACACCCATGACCACGCTCGCTACCATCAACAACCTGGTGATCACCCGAGACACTCCGGCCTTCATTATCGCCTCGGCCATCCCTGGTGCGGCGCGGGTGTTCACCCGCAATCGCATGGA
The DNA here is from genome assembly GCA_017302815.1 of Planctomycetota bacterium. Classification (GTDB taxonomy): domain Bacteria; phylum Planctomycetota; class UBA11346; order UBA11346; family UBA11346; genus UBA11346. The sequence continues at coordinate 7,074 of JAFLCQ010000005.1, read as the reverse complement.
CTGGTGCTGCAAGGGGTTGATGAGCCTCGGCAACCACTGTGCGGAGGTCGGTGCTGACCCGATCGCCTTTCTCGAAGAGATCGCTGACGAAGCGGCATCGGCTCCGACGGGCCCCAATTGGGCCGCCAAATCGACCCCGGAACTGGTTGCCCATATCCTGACCTTCCACGAGGCCCATCGCCGTGATCTCCCCGAACTCTCGGCGATGATCACGGAGTTGGCCGTGACCCAAGGCGAGAGGCGCCCGGTGCTCCGCGAACTGGCGGCGGCATTCCCCACCTTCATGGCCGAGACCTACCACCACCTGGAGATGGAGGAGCGCGATCTGTTCCCACCCATCGCTGCTGGCGAGACCGCTGGATTGGCTGCACTGATCAGGCGTTTGCGCGATGAGCACGAGGGCCATGACCATCGACTGGTCGCCTTCCGTGATTGGTGTGAGGACTACCGCACCCTGCGTCGCTTCGCCTACCCATTACCCAACGATCCAGACCGACCGATTAACGCCCTGCACCTGCGTCTTGAGGGTTTCGAGGCCGATCTGATGGAGCACATGCATCTGGAGAACAATCTGTTGTTCCCACGACTGCAGCCTGGGGCTTGAATCATGGAATCCAGACGACCACCCGATTTCAGCCAGGCTCCGAGGATCGTCATCTGAGAAGCCACCCGCGCTTGCTACCTGGCGTGCAAGCCGCGCCGAGGCGGTGCCTGGCCGCGATGCTGGTGAATTGTCGACCGCGGAGTCCTGCGGATTGCCGGATCAGGTGCGAGCCGACTTCGGTCCCATCTTGTTCGTGACCACCGGTGGAGATCCACTCAAGCGCCCGGACCTGGACGAGATCATCGTCCATGGGGCCGGACTTGGCCTGTCGATGGGTTTGACGCCGTCGGCGACACCGCTCCTGACCACAGAACGCCTGCGCCGACTCCAGGCAGACGGTCTTTCGCGATGATCCTGCCGTTGAGGTGAACCGAGAATCGAATTGCATGGGATCCCATATAGATAGCGTCTGCCGCCCATGCCCAGGACCGCGCCAGCTGAATCCCGTGCGGCAGATCAACTGATCCTGGACTGTATCCGGGTCTTGTTTCGAGAAATCCGCACGTCGTCAGCAGCGACCGAACAGGCAACGGGCTTGAGCGCGGCGCAGGTGTTCGTGCTGCGAACCCTGGTGCGAGAGCCAGGACTCAGCGTCAACGCGCTGGCGCGTCGGACGTTGACCCATCAAAGCTCAGTATCTGTGGTTGTGCGCAAGCTCGTGGCGGCCGGCCTGGTGGTTCGACGTCCGGCGGTCGGTGATGGACGCAGCGTCGCCTTGGATCCGACAGCTTCCGGCAGGGCGCTGGCGAAGCGCAGTGCGGACCCGATCCAGGAGCGGTTCCTCCAGAGTCTCGATCGGTTACCGCTCGGCGTGCGTCAGCGGCTTGCAACGGATCTTGGTCACTGGATCACGGCCATGGGCATCGACGTGGCCGAACCGGAGATGTTCTTCGAGTCGAAGCTGCGTGGCTGAGGCCGAGCAGCGCCAGACGCTGGCACTTCCTCTGGCGCCATCATTGACGCCCGTGCTGGTGATGTGCGGGATCCGCCCGCATCCCACCCGATCCTCGCGCCGTCTGGGCGGCATATGCGTCTTGTCAGCCGGGATCGCGATCCTGGCCGCGCTCGCGGCCGAGATACTCCTCCGTCTGATCGCCGTGATTACGAACCTCAGCTGGAATGGGAGCTGGTCGCTGGTGACTGCCGAGCCGAATCCGCACCGGATGGGTTGGTGGACCCTCGTCATCCCGGTAGCCGGCGGGCTCATCGTCGGCCTGATGGCCAGATGCGGTGCTCCGGGTATCCGAGGGCATGGCATTCCCGAGGCGATGGAACTGTCCCTGACGAAGCGCGGCTGCATCCCTCCACGCATGGTCGTGCTCAAGCCGCTCTCCGCCGCGATTGCCATCGGGACCGGTGGGCCATTCGGCGCGGAGGGCCCCATCATCGCTACCGGCGGAGCGCTGGGTTCGCTCCTGGGCCAGATCCTCCGCGTCAGCACCCGGGAACGTCGGACGCTCCTTGCCGCAGGAGCAGCCGCCGGCATGGCAGCCATCTTCGGCACGCCCATCGCCGCTGTTCTGTTGGCCGTTGAATTGCTGCTGTTTGAATTCCGCGCCAGTTCATTCATCCCTGTCGTCGTTGCCGCGGCTGTGGCTACCGGCCTGCGAACCCTCATCACGGGCGGGGCCGTGGCATTCCCGATCACCGGACCGGCGGGTACGAGCGCGTCTCAGCTCATGGGCGTGGCGGTCCTTGGCGTGTTGGCTGGCATCGCTGCTGCGGCGGTCACACGGTTGGTGTATGGCATCGAGGACGCCTTCGGGCGCACCCGTGTGCACTGGATGTGGTGGCCAGCCTTGGGTGGCATCGCTGTGGGCGTCACCGGTCTGATCGAACCCCGGGCCATCGGCATCGGGTATGGCAACCTGACGGATCTGGCCGAGGGGCACCTGCTTGGGCTCGGCGTCCTGGGGCTGCTGCTCTGGAAAACCTGCGCTTGGTCGATCGCTTTGGGCAGCGGAACGTCCGGAGGGACCCTGGCGCCCCTGATCACCATCGGCGGCTGCATCGGCGCATGGAGCGCAACCGGGCTGCACCTGCCGCTGCCGGTAGCCGTCCTGGTCGGCATGGCAGCGGTGTTCGCCGGCGCCTCGCACGCGGTGCTCGCCTCCGCCGTCTTCGTGGCCGAAGCGACTGGGCAGGCTGAAGTTGCCGGAGCGGCGCTCCTGGCCAGTGCCATCTCGTGGTTGGTCGCGTCACGGATGATCGGCGCCTCGATCATGGTGGAGAAGATCGCGCGCCGAGGTGTGCGTGTACCTGGCCATCAGGGCGATCCGCTGCCACGTGACCGGGAGCGCGTGGAACGCGCCGCCTTCCGACTTCCTCGCTTCTGGCGACGGCGTGGCGACCGATGACCCGCACCCGACCCTGGCGCGTGATGCGTTACCGGCTGGCTGTGGTGCGTCGTCCGCTTGGCCGCTACACGGGAAAATTTTCCGGTGATGGCACGCGACCACCTGAACGCCCACCCTGGCACATCATCCTCATCTCGTGGATCGGTGCCCTGGTTTCCCTGGGAACACTTGGCTGGCTGGCTCAATCCACCCACGCTCCCCTGGTGATGGCGCCCTTCGGGGCATCGATCGTGCTCCTGTACGCCCATCCCGACAGCGTCCTCACCCAGCCGCGCAACGTCATCGGTGGGCACATGCTGGGAGGCGTTATTGGCATGCTGACGGGCATGGCGCTGGGTGATACATGGCTGGCCATGGCGCTGGCGGTTGCCACCACGGTCGCGGCGATGAAGGCCACGCAGAGTGTCCATCCGCCGGCCGGAGCGACTGCCATCGTCTGCATCCAGGCGCATGCGGGCTGGGCCTTCCTGGTTGCTCCCGTGCTGGCTGGGTCGGTCCTCCTGGTGCTTGCTGCAGCGGTCTACAACAATGCGGTGGAGCATCGTCGCTACCCCAGGCATTGGTGGTGATGCGCCCGCCGTTTTCACATGGAAGGCTACGGCGAACGGACTGGCTCCTGCCACCCCGCTGCGATTGTCGCCGAATGTTGACCCCTCCTGGAGTCCCGCATGGATGACCTGACCCCGCTGCTCGCGCGTATCCAGTTCGCCGTCACCATCGGCTTCCACTACATCTATCCGCCCCTGTCGATCGGCCTGGGCGTGTTCCTGGTCATCGTCGAGGGACTCTACCTGAAGACGCGTGATCCGCAGTGGCGGCAGGTGGCGCGCTTCTGGACCAAGGTCTTCGCCCTGACCTTCGCCATCGGCGTCGCCACCGGCCTGGTCATGGAGTTCGAGTTCGGCACCAACTGGGCGAAGTATTCCCGCTTCGTCGGCGATGTGTTCGGTTCGGCCCTCGCCGCCGAGGGCATCTTCGCCTTCTTCCTGGAGTCCGGGTTCCTCGCCCTGCTGCTCTTCGGTTGGGACAAGGTCGGGCCGAAGCTGCATTACTTCGCCACCATCATGGTCTGCCTGGGCGCGCACTTCAGTGCCGTCTGGATCGTCATCGCCAACTCCTGGATGCAGACGCCGGCCGGCCATCACATCGTGCAGGGGCCGAACGGACTGCGCGCCGAGATTACCGACTTCTGGGCTCTGGTGTTCAACCCCAGCAGCATGGAGCGTCTGGCGCATGTGCTGATCGGTGCATGGTTGGCTGGTGCCTTCCTGGTCATCTCGATCAGCGCCTGGTATCTGCTCAAACGCAGGCACGAGGGCTTCGCCCGCGTTTCGCTCGGCATCGGACTGGTCTTCGCGCTGGTGGCCTCGTTGCTGCAACTGCTCACCGGCCATATCTCGGCTGATGGCGTGGCGAAGAACCAGCCCGCCAAGTTCGCCGCCATGGAGGGGCATTATGCAGCCAGCGCACCGGCCGATCTCACCATCGTCGGCTGGGTGGACGAAAAGGCCAAGGCCGTCCATGGCCTCACCATCCCAGGTGGCACGTCCTTCCTGCTACACCAGAATTTTACCGTCCCGGTCACGGGGCTGGATGCCATCCCATCCGACCAGCATCCCCCCGTGCAGCTGACATTCCAAGCCTATCACGCCATGATCGGCATCGGGATGGCGTTGATCGCCGTAGCGCTGCTGGCCTGCATCCTGTGGTGGAGTGGTCGCCTCGAACGGCAACGATGGATGCTGTGGTTGCTGGTGTTCGCTGTGCTCGGACCGCAGCTTGCGAACCAACTGGGCTGGATGGCAGCCGAGGTCGGCCGGCAACCGTGGATCGTGCAAGGACTCATGCGCACCAAGGACGCGATATCGCCCAATGTCAGCAGCGGGCAGATCATCTTCAGCCTGTGCCTGTTCACCGTGGTCTACACCGGCCTGTTCGCGGCGTTCATCTACCTGCTCAATGACAAGATCCAGCATGGCCCCGATCCCGAGGATGCCCAGGGGCCGCTGCTGAAACTGCCGCAGAAGCTCACCGATGCCCTCAGCGGCCATCGCGCCGATGGGGAGGGCTGAACAATGGACCTCAACACCATCTGGTTCATCCTCGTAGCCGTCCTCCTGGCCGGCTATGCCATCCTCGACGGCTTCGATCTCGGGGTAGGCATTCTCCATCTCTTCATCAAGGGCGACAACGAGCGGCGCCTGGCGCTGAACAGCATCGGCCCGGTCTGGGATGGCAACGAGGTCTGGCTGGTCACCGGCGGTGGTGCCCTCTTCGCCGCGTTCCCCGAGGTCTACGCCAGCGCCTTCAGCGGCTTCTACACCGCGCTGATGCTGCTGCTGGTGACGCTGATCTTCCGGGCGGTGGCCATCGAGTTCCGCAGCAAGCGGCCCTCCCCACAATGGCGGCAGGGCTGGGACCTCGCCTTCGCGGCCGGATCCTTCGGTGCCGCCCTGCTTATGGGTGTGGCGTTCGGCAATGTCGCCGCCGGAGTGCCGATGGACGCGGAGCACAACATCACTGCCGGCCTCACCGGCATGCTGAACCCCTACGCCCTGCTGGTCGGCGCCACCACGGTCGTGCTCTTTGCCATGCATGGGGCGATCTACCTGGTACTGAAGACCGAGGGCGACCTGCAGGCGCGGATCCGCACCTGGGTGAGGCCGCTGATCATCTGGTTCGTCATCTGCTATGGGTTGACCACCATGGCGACCCTGCTCTGGCACCCGCATCTGGCGGAGCGCATGCGCGCAGAACCGGTCTGGTTCCTGGTGCCGATCCTGACCATGCTGTCGGTGGCCAACGTGCCGCGCGAGATATTTCACGGCCGCGAGTTCCGCGCCTTCCTGTCCAGCAGCGCCGCCATCGGGTTGCTGGTGACGCTGATCGGGGTCGGCCTCTATCCGAACCTGCTGCTCGCCACCAATGATCCGGCCCATTCCCTGACCATCGTGAACGCCGCGTCCTCGCAGAAGACCCTCTGGATCATGCTGATCATCGCTCTCATCGGTGTGCCGCTAGTGCTGGCCTACACGGCCGGCATTTACTGGATATTTCGCGGCAAGGCGAAGATAGACAAGACCAGTTATTAGTGACATCTGTGGTGGGTTCCCAGACAGCCCAATGCCCAAGGTGTTTCCGGTCGCCACGAAATGGCTACTCAAAGTCAGATTGGGCAGTTGATCGTGTAGACCCACGCCGTGCCGCTGTTCGGCGCGCTCATGACGATCAGGCACACGGCCGGATCTCCCGGTGCCGGAGCATATGCCCACTGCAGCGTCCCGGTCCCCGACACCAGCCCGCCGGTCGAGGCCACCAGCACGCCCTTATAGCAGCAGTCGAGGCGGTTGGGGATGCCGTACATGTCGTAGGTGACCCGCACCAGGCCGGGCGTTGCGCCGAGGGCGTGGCGGGTGCGGGTCGTTCCCTGGCCGCCGCTGGCGGTCACCTGTGGCCCGTGAGCGAGACCGGATCGAGGTCGCGTGACCAACCGCAGGGGTGTCCAAGCTTGTCCATCGTTGTCCAAGTGTGTCCACGATCGTCCACCTTGGCACCCTTGAAGGAATCAATGTAGATTTATTATTGGCAATAGTTTACGAATTCAACCGAGGCGGTTTTGAGGTGCTAGCGAAGTAAAATTCGTGGGGGTTCGAGTCCCCCCCCGCGCACCACACAACCCCTGGCCATGCCAGGGGTTTGTTTGTTCAGGTCCGGCGCCAGTCGCCGCTGCGGCCGCCGGACTTCGCCTCCAGGCGCAGGTCGGTGACCACCAGGCCCTTGTCCAGGGCCTTGCACATGTCGTAGACGGTCAGGGCGGCGGCCGAGCAGGCGGCCAGCGCCTCCATCTCGACGCCGGTGCGGCCGGTGCAGCGGACGGTGGCGCGGATGCGCACGCGGTCGCGGCCGAGGCGCAGCTCGACATCGACGCCGTCCAGGGCCAGGGGATGGCACAGCGGCACCAGATCGGCGCAGCGCTTCGCGCCCTGGATGCCGGCGATGCGCGCCACCGCCAGGACATCCCCCTTCGCCACCGCCTGGCGGCGGATCGCGCGCAACACCGCCGGCGGCGCCAGCACGGCGCAGCTAGCGGTGGCGCTGCGCGCCGTGGGCACC
>JAFLCQ010000499.1 GCA_017302815.1 Planctomycetota bacterium | reverse complement strand
GTCGCCCAGCCCGAGGCGCCCAAGGCCGAAGCGCCCGCCGCGCCGGCCCCGGCTCCGACAGAAGCGCCCGCCAAGCCCTAAACGGCCAGTTGGACCTTCCTCCCCCCATGATCGCCCTTCCGGCGCCAGCGCCGGAAGGGCGATCTGCTTTGCAAAGGTTCTACACGGGCCATCACAGAATCGCACAGAAATGCCGATGTGCGCCGATTTTCCCGCAACTTGGCCATGCAGCTGCCTTCCCAAGCCCTTGCAGCCCCGCGCCGCGGCAGCACTGTCGCGAGCGCGCCGGCAGCACTGACTCCGGCCCAGGACCACGATGCCCGCCCAGCTCTTCCAGGCAGACCCCGTCGCCGTCCGCAACGAGATCGGCAAGGAGCGTCTGATCGCCCTCTGGCGCCAGATGCTCACCATCCGCCGCTTCGAGGAGCGCGCCGAACTGGCCTACAAGGCCAAGCAGATCGCCGGCTTCCTCCACCTCTACATCGGTCAGGAGGCGGTCGCGACCGGCTGGTACGCCCACCTCAATCCCGGGGTCGACGCCAGCGTGACCAGCTACCGCTGCCATGCCCAGGCCATCCTGTCGGGCGTCGGCGTCGATGAGCTGATGGCCGAGCTCTACGGCAAGGCCACCGGCAACGTGAAGGGCAAGGGCGGCTCGATGCACTTCTTCTCCAAGGAGAAGAAGATGCTCGGCGGCCACGGCATCGTCGGCGGCCAGATCCCGGTCGGCACCGGCGCCGCGCTGTCGGCCAAGTACCTCAAGACCGGCGGCGTCTCGATCACCTTCTTCGGCGACGGCGCCACCCCGCAGGGCACCTTCCACGAATCGCTGAACATGGCCTCGCTGTGGGGCCTGCCGGCGATCTACATGATCGAGAACAACCAGTACGGCATGGGCACAGCCTGCCACCGTTCCAACGCGGTTGAGAGCCTCGCCGAGGCCAAGGCGGTCGGCTACGGCATGAAGTCGTACACCTTCGACGGCCTCGACCTCTTCTCATCGTGGAAGTGCGCGCAGGAGGCCATCGCCTACGTCCGCCGCGAGTCGAAGCCGATCCTGGTCGAGGCGAAGACCTACCGCTACCGCGGCCACTCGGTCTCCGACGCCGGCCTCTACCGCAGCAAGGAGGAGGTCGAGCGCTACAAGGAGCTGGACCCGATCGGCCGCGTGCAGAAGGCGCTGCAGGACGCCGGCTGGCTGTCCGACGCCGAGGTCGAAGCTATCGAGGAGGAGGTGCGCGAGCGCATCGCCGCCTGCGCCAGGTTCGCCGAGGAGAGCCCCGAGCCGGCGCTCTCCGAGCTGTCCACCCACGTCTACGCCTGAGCCACGATGTCCACCACGCCGCTCGCTCCGCCGCTCACCCCGCGCCGTCCGCTCAACCCGAAGACCGACCCGATCAACGGCCACAAGGGCGTCGATCTGGGCGACGGCAACCAGCTCCTGTCGGTGCGCATGGCCATCTGCCAGGCGCTCTATGAGGAGATGAACCGCGACAAGACGATCTACGTCATGGGCGAGGAGGTCGCGCAGTACAATGGCGCCTACAAGGTGACCAAGGGGCTGCTCGACATCTTCGGCCCCGAGCGCGTGGTCGACAGCCCAATCACCGAGAACGGTTTCGCCGGCATGGCGGTGGGCGCGGCGATGACCGGCCTGCGCCCGGTCATCGAGTTCATGAGCTGGAACTTCAGCTTCGTGGCCTTCGACCAGATCATCTCCAACGCCTCGAAGATGTGCTACATGACCGGCGGGATGTTCCCCATCCCGATCGTCATGCGCGGCCCCAACGGCGCCGGCCCGCGCGTGTCGTCGCAGCACTCGCACGCGGTCGAGGCGCTCTACAGCCACTTCCCGGGCCTCATCGTGGTGTCGCCCTCGACGCCGTATGACGCCAAGGGCCTGATGAAGACTGCGCTGCGGCAGAACAACCCGGTCTGCTTCCTGGAAAACGAGATGATCTACAACCTCGAGCAGGAGATCCCGCTCGCGGAGTACGCCATCCCCTTCGGCCAGGCCGACCTCAAGCGCGAAGGTGGCGACTGCACCATCGTCGCGGTCAGCCGCGGCGTGCACTGGGCCCTGGAGGCCGCCGCCGAACTGGCCAAGGAGGGCATCGAGTGCGAGGTCATCGACCCGCGCACGGTGAAGCCCCTGGACATCGACGCCATCGTGCGCTCGGTGAAGAAGACCAACCGCTGCGTGGTGGTCGAGGAGTGCTACAAGACCGGCGGCATCGGCGCCGAGATCGCGGCGCAGCTGATGGAGCTGGCCTTCGACGACCTCGACGCCCCGGTCCAGCGCGTGACCACGACCGAGAATCCCATGCCCTACGCGGCGAACCTCGAGCACGAGACGCTGCCCAAGCCCCACCGCATCATCGCGGCCGTCCGCGCTGCGTGCTACCGCTGACCCCGGACCCCGGACCCCGGACCCCGGACCCCAATCAATGATCACCGAACTGACCTTCCCCGCCCTCTCGCCGACCATGAGCGAAGGCACCCTCGTCGCCTGGCGCGTGAAGCCCGGCGATGTCATCAAGGCCGGCCAGGTCGTGGCCGAGATCCAGACCGACAAGGCCGTGGTCGAATGGGAGTCGCCCGAGGGCGGCACCGTCCGCGAACTGCTGGTCGCCGCCAACCAGGTGGCGAAGGTGAACACCGTCGCCGCCATCGTCACCAGCAAGGGCGAGGACATCGCCGCCGCCGTGGCCGCTGCCAAGGCCAAGAACGAGAAGCTCGCCGCCGGAGCCACCGCCCCGGCAGCCGCAGCGACCGCCGCCGCAGCGCCCAAGCCGGCGCCGAACTTCGCCGCCAATCCCGCGCCAGCCAAACCGGCGCCGGTGAAGAAGGGGCCGCGCGTGTCGCCGGTCGCCGCGCGCATCGCCGCCGAGAACGGCCT
>JAFLCQ010000498.1 GCA_017302815.1 Planctomycetota bacterium | reverse complement strand
GGGCGCAGCCGCTGGCCGAGGCCCTGCGCGGCCTGGGCCCGGCGTGGCTGCGCTATCCCGGCGGCGAGAAATCGGACTTCCACCGCTTCGCCCCGCCGCCCTACGCCGCGCCAGCGCCCTACGCCCTGGGCTGGTATGCGACGGTTCCCGGAGCGAAGCTGGACTTCGACGCCTACCTGCGGCTGTGCCGCGCGACCCGGGCCGAGCCCTACGTCGTCGTCGCCTGCGACAGCCCGGCGCGCACCGGCGCATCCTGGGACGAGCAGCTGCAGCACGCTGTCGCCTGGGTGCGCTACGCCGCCGGCACCGCCGGTCCGCGCGTGCGGCGCTGGGAGATCGGCAACGAGAACTGGCACAACGGCACCGCCGCGCCGGCCGAGATGGCGGCGCAGGTCGTGCGCTTCGCGCGGGCGATGAAGGCGGCGGATCCGTCGATCCTGGTCGGCGCCAGCGGCAACGACGCGACCTGGTGGACGGCCTTCCTGCCCGCCGCCGCGGCCGACCTCGATTTCCTCAGCGTCAGCGTCTACAACTGCTGGCAGTGGCGCGGCTACGACCGCCTGCTGCGCCTGCCCGAGCCGGACCTGCTGGGCGCCGCCGGGACCGCGCTGGCCGCCATCGACGCCCTGCCCGATGCCCGAACCAGGCAGCGGCTGCAGGTGGTGGTCGCGGAGACCAACTCGGTCGACTACAGCGAGGGCGGCTGGAGCCGCAGCAACGACCTCGGTCATGCCATCGTCACTTTCGAGAGCCTGGGCGCGATGCTGCGCCAGCCGCGCATCGCCGCCGCCATGCTGTGGAACACGCGCTGGATCGATGACGCCGAGGCGCAGCGCGACCAGTTCTACGCCTTCGACGCCGCCAACCGCCCGACTCCGGCCGGCATGGCGGTGGCGCTGTGGGGCCGCCACCTGCGCTCGCGCCTGGTCGCGGTGGAGGGCGGCGGTCCGGGCCTGCGCGTCCACGCCAGCCAGGACGGCAGCGGCACCTCGCTGTGGCTGGTGAACCGCACTCCGGATGCCGTCGCCGGCATCACCTGCCGCCTGGCCGGGCGGCTGCGGGCCTGGTGCTTCACCGGATCCGGCCCCACCGACACCGCTCCCACCCTGACCGAGCTGGCCACCCCCGACCACGACAGCGCCGGCTCCATCACCCTGACCTGCCCCGCCACCTCCATCACCGTGCTGCGCGCCGACCTTTCAACCCGCTGACAAACAAGCTCTTGGGCATCCCTTGAGTCTCCGATAGATGTATATACATTTGTTGGAGACAGGAATCTGCCATGCCCATCAGCATCGACCGCGGCACCAACATCTCCCACTGGCTGAGCCAGAGCGACAAGCGCGGCGCCGAGCGGCGGGCGTGGTTCGGCCGCGACGACGTGCGCCGCATCGCCGACTGGGGCTTCGACCACATCCGCCTGCCCATCGACGAGGAGCAGCTGTGGGACCACGACGGCAAGCAGGAGGCCGAGGCGTGGGATCTGCTCGACGCCGGTCTCGACTGGGCGATGGAGGCGGGGATCAACGTCGTCGTCGACCTGCACATCCTGCGCAACCACAGCTTCGGCCAGAGCGACGAGCCCGCCCTGTTCAGCAGCCCGGAGGAGGCCGGCCGCTTCGCCGGCCTGTGGCGCCAGCTCTCGGCGCGCATGCGCAGCCGCCCCTGCGACCGCGTCGCCTACGAGCTGCTCAACGAGGCGGTGGCCAGCGATCCCGCCGACTGGAACCGCGTCGCCCTGGGCGCCCACGCCGAGGTGCGTGCGCTGGAGCCGCGGCGGCCGCTGGTGCTGGGCAGCAACCAGTGGAACTCGGTGTTCACCTACGACCAGCTGCAGGTGCCGCAGGACCAGGACACCATCCTGACCTTCCACTACTACCACCCGATGTTCATCACCCACCACCGCGCCTCGTGGAGCCCCGAGGGCCGGATGTACGACGGGCCGATCCGCTACCCCGGCCGCCCGATCGCCGACGAGCACCTGCATCTGGTGCGCAAGCCGGACAACCACCGCCTGCTCGATCTCAGCATGGAGCGGCTGAACAAGCCCTACGATCCCGAGCAGCTGCTGGCCGACCTCGAGCAGCCCCTGCGCGCCGCCCGCCGCACCGGCCTGCCGCTGTACTGCGGCGAGTTCGGGGTCATCAACCTGGCGCCATCCCATGTGCGCGAGGCGTGGTACCGCGACATCGTCACCGTCTTCGTCGAGAACGGCATCGGCTGGGCCAACTGGGACTACAAGGGCTGCTTCGCCATCGTCGGCCCCGGCGGCGCCAGCACCGGCATCGCCGAGGTCATGCTCGCGGCCGCCGCAGCACCGAAACGATAGTCGGACGGCACCATCCCGGCCTGACGCCGGGCGCGCGGCGCCTATGATGCGGGCATGAGCACCCCCGCATCCATCCGCGAACCCGCCCGCGACGTCCCCGTCGCCGCCGACTGCGACCTGGTGGTCGTCGGCGGCTCGTGCACCGGCGTCTTCGCCGCCATCGCCGCCGCCCGCCAGGGCCTGCGCGTGTGCCTGGTCGAGCAGCTCAACCAGTTCGGCGGCACCGCCACCGCCAGCATGGTCTGCGTCTGGCACGCGCTGTGGAACACCACCGGCACGCAGCAGATCGCCGCCGGCCTGACCCAGACCGTGATCGAACGCCTGCGCGCGCGCGGCGCGGTGCTGGAGAACGAGCGCACCTGCCCGCACTGGCAGTTCTGCTTCCGCCCCGCCGAGCTGGCCTGCGAACTGGACGAGCTGGTGCTGCAGCACGGCATCCGCCCCTTCCTGCACGCCCGCGTCGCGGCGGTGTCGGGCGACGGCCGCCGCGTCGATGCGGTGATCATCGAGGACAAGGACGGCCGCCGCGCCATCCGCTGCCGCGCGGTGGTCGACGCCAGCGGCGACGCCGACGTGCTGCGCCGCGCCGGC
>JAFLCQ010000497.1 GCA_017302815.1 Planctomycetota bacterium | reverse complement strand
CCGCCGCTGGCCCTGGCCGCCGGGGTGAAGGCGCGCGGCCTGCGCAGCCTGCGCCGCGAAGGCATGACGGCGCCGCCGCTGGCGCGTCTCAGCCGCGAACTGTTCACCGACCTGCGGGTGGGATCGGGCACGGTGGTGATCGCCGCCTCTGGTGGCGATGAGTTGTCCTACGAGTCCGACGACTGGAAGGGCGGCGTGTTCACCCGCAGCCTCCTCGACGGACTCGATGGCGCCGCCGACCTGGACAAGGACGGACGCATCCAGCTGGGTGAACTGCGCGCCTGGCTGCCGGCGCGGGTGGCCGAACGCACCGGCGGTCAGCAGCGTCCGATGGTACGCCAGGACAGCCCGCTCATCGCCTTCCCCCTGGGAGGTCCGGCGGTGGACGAGGCGCGACGCTAGTCAGCCCCGCGACGCCAGCCAGGCCGGCCATGATCCGAAGGAGCTGATGTCCTCGGCGTCGGCGCAGGCCAGCGGTTCGGCGAGGAAGCCCTTCACCTGGCGCCCGTCCTCCAGTTCGACGGTGCCGATGCCCAGCGGGGGCGGGATGGCGGCGGTGAAGCGGCCGAAGGCCTCCCACGACAGGCGCCACAGCTCGCCGGAGATGCACGCGCCGCCGGCGCCGCAGCGCACCAGCCCCGGCTTCGCCGGGGTGGTCGCGAGGGCGTGCAGGCGGTAGGAGGCGGAGGTGCGCACGCTTTCCAGCAGCCTGCCGCCCAGCGCCACCAGCTGATGGTTCAGCGGCTGGCCGGTGAGATGCGCCCCGAACACCGCCACCGCGACGCCACCGTCATCGCCGTGGATGACCTGCGGCGCCGCCAGGCGGCGGCCGGTGGCGCCTAGCGACAGACCGAGCTGGTCCTGCAACGCGGCCCCGAGCCGGGCCACCAGCAGATCGTGCCAGGCGGGAGCGAAGAGGGTGACACCGGTCGGCAGCCCGGCGAAGCAGCCGGTGGGGATGGCGGCGGCGCAGGTGTCGAGGAGATTGGCGAAATTGGTGAAGCGCCCGAGCCGGGCGTTCGCTCCAATCGGATCGGCGGCCACCTCGGCGAGGGTCGGGTGGAACGGTGCCGTGGGCAGGAGCATGACGTCCATGCGCCGCCACTGCCTGGCGGCCTCGAGCCGCCAGGTGTCCATCGCCTCGATGTCGCGGAACAGGCGGACCGCGTCGTGGCCGCGGCCGCCGGCGATGATCGCGCTGACGGTTGGATCCAGCCCGGCGATGCCCGCGGCGACGGCATCGCCGACCGCGCTGGAGCGCTCGGCCACCCAGGCGCCGCCGTACAGCGCCGCCGCCGCGAGACGGAAGGGCGAGAAGTCGATGGGCGCGATGACGTGTCCGAGGTCCTGCAGCGTGTCGACGGTCCGTTGCCAGCCATCCGACCACGCGGGATCGATGCCATCCATCTCGGCGGGGAGGGGCACGCCGATGCGCAGCCGTCCGCTGGGCAGGCAGGGGACGGCGGGGATGCGGCTGCCCGGATCCTCGGGGTCGGGACCGGCGATGGCGGTAAGGGTCTTCCAGGCCTCCTGCACGGTCAGGGCGAAGACCGACACGCAGTCGAGACTGCGGCAGGCCGGCACCACGCCACGGGTGGGCACCCAGCCGCGGGTGGGCTTCAGCCCGACGATGTTGCAGAAGGCCGCTGGAACCCGGCCGCTGCCGGCGGTGTCGGTGCCCAGCGCGATGCGCACTTGGCCGGTGGCCACCGCCACCGCCGAGCCGGACGACGAGCCGCCGGGCACGCGATCCGGGTCGAAGGGGTTCTTCGGCACGCCATAGGGGGAGCGGGTACCGACCAGCCCGGTGGCGAACTGGTCGAGATTGGTCTTGCCGATGATGCGGGCCCCGCTGGCGCGCAGGCGCGCGACGCAGGTGGCATCGCGGGCGGGTGTGTAGGCGTAGCCGGGGCAGCCGGCGGTGGTGGGCATGCCGGCGACATCGATGTTGTCCTTCACCGCCGCCAGCGGCCCGTCGCCGGGCGGCGGCGGGACCTCGTGGATGAAGACGCTCATGCCGAGGCCTCCCAGCGTGCGCGCTCGGCGGCGAAGGCCGCGCGCTGCGTGCGGCGAAAGGCGGCGATGCCCTCGGCCTCGCGTTGCAGGAACGAGCCGTAGGCGGCGCCGTCGAAGATGCCGTCCTCGATGCGCGGCTTCCAGCGGCCGGCGGCGCAGTCGGCACGCAGGTCGAGGAGCTCCTCCGCCCCGACCGGCTGCCAGCGGATGCGGTCGAAGTTGCGCAGCAGCGCGCCCTGGCCGGCGCCGAAGCGCGACCACACCGGCACGGTGCGGCCGACGAACTGGTAGCCGCCCGGGCCCTCCATGCCGTAGATGCACATGTAGGCGCCGCCGATGCCGACCGCGTTCTCCGGCGTCCAGGTGCGGGCCGGGTTGTACTTGGTGGTCACCAGGCGGTGGCGCGGGTCGGTGGGGGTCGCCACCGGCGCCCCGAGATAGACGTCGCCCAGCCCCAGCACCAGGTACTCGGCCTCGTAGACGATGCGGCGCACCTCCTCGACCGAGTCGAGGCCGTTGATGCGGCGGATGAACTCGATGTTCCACGGGCACCACGGCGCGTCCTTGCGCACGCTGGTCATGTAGATGCGGATCGCCTCGCGGGTGGAGGGATCGTCCCAGGACAGCGGCAGATGCACGGTGCGCGAGGGGATGCGGGCGCGGTCGGCCGCCGGCAGCGCCGCATCGAGGGTCAGCAGGAGGTCGACCACCCGCGTCTGCGGCAGGCGGCGCGGATCATGGTGCACCTGCAGGCTGCGCACCCCGGGGACGACGTCGATGACGCCGGCGACGCGGCGTTCGCGCAGGGCGGCGTCGAGCAGTTCGACGCGCAGGCGCAGGGCGAGATCCAGCTCGGGCTCGCCGTATTCCAGCAGGACGAAGTCGTCGCCGGCGCGGCGGACGCACAGCGATGGCCTGCC
>JAFLCQ010000496.1 GCA_017302815.1 Planctomycetota bacterium | reverse complement strand
CGCGGGCGCCGGTGCCGGTTCGGCCGCCTGCGCGCCGAGGTCGAGGAGGGGCGGGACGAAGAGCGCGCCCGCGGTCCAGGCGGCGACCTGGCGCAGGAATTCGCGGCGTTGCGGATCGATGGGGTGCGGCATGCACCCAGCAGGCTAGCGCCCCGCGGCCGTGACGGAAGCCGCCCCCGTCGCCCCTGTGGGGGGTGCGCAGCGAGCCGTGTACGCAGGTGTCGGAGCGCAGCGGAGACGCCAGCGTGCGCGGATCGCCGGGAGGGTCCCGTAGGACCGGGAGCCCTCTCGGGCAAACGGGGGGCGGGAGCAGCGCAGGACCGTGAAAATGAATGAAGGCAGGCGGTCGTCCGCCTGCCTTCATTCTCACGGTCCGGAGCTGCGAAGCCCCACCCGGGTCACTGCGCGAAGTACTCGATAACCTTCTGTACGTTCACATCGACCGGCACCATCTCGCGGCTGGGCATCGCTTCGACGGTGCAGGCCATGGTGTCGAGGTCGAGCTTGAGGCCGGTCGGGCGCTCGCGCACCGGGCTGTTGGCGGTAATGCGGATGTCCTCGCGGTTGCGCGAGGCCTCGCGCACCTGGATCACGTCGCCGACCGCCAGGATCTGGCTGGGGGTCTTGGCGCGCTTGCCGTTGAGGTTGACGTGGCCGTGGCCGACCAGCTGGCGGGCGGCGGGGATGGTGCGGGTGAAGCCGGCGCGCCAGACCAGGTTGTCCAGGCGGGATTCCAGCAGGCCGAGCATGTTCACGCCGGTGTCGCCGGGCATGCGCAGGGCGCGGTTGAACACCAGGCGCAGCTGGCGCTCGGTGAGGCCGTAGTGCAGGCGGATCTTCTGCTTCTCCTTGAGACGAAGACCATATTCGCTGGTCTTGTTCATGCGCTTGGTCGGGCCATGCATGCCCGGCACGTAGGGGCGCTTGGCCGAGGTCTTGGTGGTCAGGCCGGGCAGCTCGGTGCCGATGCGGCGGATCTTGCGCAGGCGGGGGCCATTGTAACGGGCCATGGTCGTCTCCAGGAGGCTCCACGTGGATGGGAGCCGGTGCAGCTTGCCAGGGTCGGGCGCGGCATGCGCCGCCGTGGCTGAAGCGGGGGCGCGGCACTATGGGGGGGAGGGAGGCCTGATCAACCCGGAAACCGACTCTCGATCAGCGGTTCCCCATCGCATGGTCGACCAGGATGGCGATGACGACGATGCCGGCATTGTGCCCGGCGTGGACCACGGCGGCGGGCCAGCAGCTGCCGCTGCGCAGGGCGAGCCAGCCGAGGATGCAGCCGAGGACGAACTGGGGCAGGAAGCGCCAGGGCGAGAAATGCAGGCCGGCGAAGAGGAGGGCGGTCAGGACGACGGCCCACCCGGGCGGCAGGCGCCGGCGCAGCCCGCGCAGGATGACGCCGCGGAAGAGCATCTCCTCGCAGATGCCTGGCAATACGGCGGCGAACAGGATCAGTCCCGCCCAGCCGAGGCGCGCGTGGATGGAGTGGATGGCCTGCTCGACCGCCTGGCCCGGCGGCGGCGGCCCGGCGAAGGCGATGGTGAGGAAGAGGACGGCGAAGGAGGCGATGGCCGCCAGCGGGATCAGCGCCATGGCCTGGCCGAGATCGCGGCTGGCGCAGCGGCCCAGGCCGAGCTCGCCGGCCGGCAGGCGCAGGACCAGCAGCGCCACCGGCAGCACGACCGCCGCCTGCGCCAGCAGGACCGCGACCAGCAGGTCGGGCTTCGGCCCCAGCGCCAGGCTGCCGGCGACGATGCCGCCGCCGGCCAGGAGCCAGGCGGTGATGGCCGTGATGATGCCGGGTCCGCCACGCATGCGCGCATGCTCTGGCACGGGGCCGCCTGGGAATAGGGTCGAGGCATGCAGCGCGTCTACCAGCACCCCGACGTGGCGGCGATCATCCGCCTGGCCCTGGACGAGGACCTGCGCGGACACCTCGACATCACTTGCGGCGCCCTGGTGCCGCCGCAGGCGCAGCTGTCGGGGGTGGTACGGGCGAAGGAGGCCGGCGTGCTGTGCGGCATGCCCCTCTTCGCCATGGTCTTCGCCCAGTGCGGTGGCGCGGTCGCGATCAGCCACCAGGCGGCCGACGGCACGGCGGTGAAGCCGGGCGACATCGTCCTGCGCTTCGCTGGCAGCGCCCTGGCCATCCTCACCGCCGAGCGCACCGCGCTGAACCTGGTGCAGCGCCTCTCCGGCACCGCCTCGGCGACCCGCCGCCTGGTCGACGCGGTGGCCGGCACGCGGGCGCGCATCCTCGATACCCGCAAGACCACGCCGGGCATGCGCGTTCTGCAGAAGCACGCGGTGGTGTGCGGCGGCGGCATGAACCACCGCCACGGCCTGCACGACGCGGTGCTGATCAAGGAGAACCACATCGCCCTGATGCCGCCGGGCCCCCTGGGCAGCGGTCCGGCCGAGGCGGTGCGCCGCGCCCGCGCGGTGGTCGGCCCGGCCATCCCGGTCGAGGTCGAGATCGAACGGCTGGAGGACCTGCAGCCGGTGATCGCCGCCGGCGCCAACATCGTCCTGTGCGACAACATGGGCCCCGAGCTGCTGCTGCGTGCGGTCGCCCTGCGCGACCGCCTCGGCGCCCCGGTCGAGCTGGAGGCCAGCGGCGGCATCAACCTGCAATCGGTGCGCGCGGTCGCCGAGACCGGGGTCGAGCGCATCTCCACCGGCGCGATGACCCACAGCGTCAACGCCCTCGACCTGTCGATGCGCTGCGATCCGTGCTGACCTACGCCGCGGCATTGCGGCAGGCCGCGACAGGCCGTCCGCTGGCGGCCATACGCTTCCCCGGACGCACCCTGGTGGCGGTCGATCCGCCGCTGCGGCGGCTGCGCTCGTGGGACGACCTCGACCTGCCCGGGAGCTGGCTGGTCGCCCTGCCGTATGCCTTCCCCGAGGCGCCCGGCCGGGCCTGGGACCTGGGCGGG
>JAFLCQ010000495.1 GCA_017302815.1 Planctomycetota bacterium | reverse complement strand
TCAGGCTGCCGATCGCCTCGTCCTGGCCGAAGATCACCATCTTCAGGTTGCGCTCGAGGTGCTGCAGCACGTCCTTGTCGGACGCGCTGACCTGCTTGGCCGGGATCCGCGCCATCTTGGCGACGATAGTCTCGATCTCCTCCACGTCGATCAGATGCTTGCGCGTTTCCGGCGGCAGCAGGCGCTGGCGCGCGCCGGCCTCGTCGATCACGTCGATCGCCTTGTCGGGCAGCAGGCGGTCGCCGATGTGCTTGACCGACAAGTCCACGGCCGCCTTGATCGCCTCGTCGGCATAGCTCACGCCGTGGTGGGATTCGTACTTCGGCTTCAGGCCCTGCAGGATCTCGATCGCCTCGCCAACGGTCGGCTCGACGATGTCGATCTTCTGGAAGCGCCGGGCCAGCGCGCGATCCTTCTCGAAGATCCCGCGGTATTCCTGGAAGGTGGTCGAACCGATGCAGCGGAGCTCGCCGCTGGCCAGCATCGGCTTGATCAGGTTGGAGGCGTCCATGGTCCCGCCGCTGGCCGAGCCCGCGCCGATGATGGTGTGGATCTCGTCGATGAACAGGATCGCGTGCGGCAGCTTCTTCAGCGCCGCCAGCACACCCTTCAGGCGCTTCTCGAAATCGCCGCGGTACTTGGTGCCCGCCACCAGCGCGCCGAGGTCGAGCGAGTAGATCACCGCCTCGGTCAAGACCTCGGGCACGTCGCCCTCGACGATGCGCTTGGCCAGGCCTTCGGCGAGCGCGGTCTTGCCCACGCCAGCCTCGCCGACGTAGAGCGGGTTGTTCTTGCGCCGGCGGCACAGCACCTGGATGGTGCGCTCGACTTCCTCCGCGCGCCCGACCAGCGGGTCGATCTTGCCGGCCGCGGCCAACTCGTTGAGGTTGCTGGCGAACTCGGCCAGCGGGTCGGACTTCGACTCGCCCTCGCCGCCCTCGGCCTTGCCCTCGCCTTCTTGCGGCTGCGAGGACGGCTCGTCCTCGGCGCGGGCGATGCCGTGCGAGATGTAGTTGACGACGTCGAGCCGGTGCACGTCCTGCTGATTGAGGAAGTACACCGCGTGGGAATCCTTCTCGCCGAAGATGGCGACCAGCACGTTGGCGCCGGTCACTTCCTTCTTGCCGGAGGACTGCACGTGGTAGACCGCGCGCTGCAACACCCGCTGGAAGCCCAGCGTCGGCTGGGTGTCGCGGCCATCGTCTTCGGCGAGCTTGTTGACCGAGACCTCGATGGCCTCCTCCAGCTCCTGGCGCAGGCGCGGGAAATCGGCGCCGACCGCCTTGAGCACGGACTCGGCGGAGGGATTGTCGAGCAGCGCGAGCATCAGGTGCTCGACGGTCATGAACTCGTGGCGCGCCTCGCGGGCGCGCTTGTAGCACTGGCCGATGCTGTGCTCGAGGTCCTTGCTGAACATGGGGGCTGTCCTCCGGAACGCTGACCCTCTATGTAGGGTGCCTACGGCCCCGGGGCAAGTGCCGGATGCGGATCAGGCGCGTTCCATCGTGCACAGCAGCGGGTGCTGGTTCATCCGCGCGTATTCGTTCACCTGCGCGACCTTGGATTCGGCGATCTCGCGGGTGAACACCCCGCAGACGCCGCAGCCGCGGGTGTGGACGTGGAGCATGACCTGCGTGGCCCGCTCCAGGTCCAGTGGGAAGAAACGCATCAGGACGTCGACCACGAAGTCCATCGGGGTGTAGTCGTCGTTCAGCAGGAGCACCGAATACAGCGGCGGCCGCGCGGTGTCCGGGCGCGCCGGGGCCACGACGACGCCGTGCTCGTGGTCGTGCTGGGGCTTGTCGGTCGGGGTCGGCATGGCGCGGATTATAGGGAGCCGGGCGTGGATGCGGCATGGACGCGCCCCCGCGTTGGCGCGAGAATCCGGGCTTCGCCCCGGGGATTCGCCATGCACGCGCCGCCGACACCTTTCGCCGCCCTCATCGCCCTCGCCCTGCTCGTGGGTCCGGCCTCGGCGCTGGCCTCCGATGCCTCGGTCAAGGCCCGCCTGGACGCCCGCGGCATCAAGCACACCGTCGACGATGACGGCGACTACAAGGTCACCTACAGCTACGAGAAGGAAGGCCGCACCCAGCTGGTGTTCGTGTCCGGTGGCACCGAGACCGTGGGCGGCTTCAGTATCCGCGAGGTGTTCTCGCCGGCGGCGCGGCTGGAGAAGGACGGCGTGAACGGCGCCAAGGCGCTGGAACTGCTGGCCGAGAGCCGCAAGAACAAGCTGGGCAGCTGGGAGACCGACGGCGACGTCCTGCTGTTCGTGATCAAGCTGCCGGACAGCGCGTCGGCGGCCGAACTGGAATCGGCCATGGACATCGCGGCGCAGACCGCCGACGACATGGAACTGGAACTCTCGGGTGCCCGTGACGACCTCTGATCCCCGGCGGCGCTTCGGCCCGGCGCCGGTGGCGCGCGCATGAGCTACCGCGAAGGCCGCTTCTGGCAACCCGACGTGACCGTCGCCACCATCGTGGTGCGCGACGGCCAGCTGCTGATGGTCGAGGAACGCGCCAACGGCGCGCTGGTGCTGAACCAGCCGGCCGGGCACCTGGAGCCGGACGAGAGCCTGCTCGACGCCGCCCTGCGCGAAACCCGCGAGGAAACCGGCTGGGAGGTGCGCCTGACTGCCTTCGTCGGTGCCTACCAGTGGAAGGCACCGCTGCAGGCGGACGGCAGCGGCGGTCGCCACTACCTGCGTTTCGCGTTCGCCGCCGAGCCGGTGCGCGAGCTGCCGGATGCCCGCCTCGACGAGGGCATCCTGCGCGCCCTGTGGCTGGCCCCGGAGGCGCTGCGCGGGATGGCGTCGCGGCATCGCAGCCCGCTGGTCTGGCGCGCGGTCGCCGACTACCTCGGCGGCAGCCGGCATCCGCTGGACCTGGTCCGGCACCTGGCATGAGCGGGCCGCGCATCGTCGTCGGCATGTC
>JAFLCQ010000494.1 GCA_017302815.1 Planctomycetota bacterium | reverse complement strand
GACGGTGCTGGTTGCCGGGGTGCGCTATGTGCTAGCCTGCCCGCTCCATGCGCTGCATCCTGCACCTGTTCGCTCTCTTCCTCGCCGCCGCCGGCCTCGCCGCGGCCGATGCCGGCAAGCCGCTCCTCCATCCGCTGTTCAGCGACGCCGCGGTGCTTCAACGCGACCGGCCGGTGACGGTGTGGGGCTGGGCGGCGCCCGGCGCCGAGGTCAGCGTGTCGCTGTCAGGCGACGGACTGTCGGCCAAGCCGGCAACGGCAACGGCCGGAGCGGATGGCCGCTGGCGGGCGGCCATCGGCCCCTTCGCCGCCGGCGGACCCTACGTCCTCACCGCCACCGCCGGTACGGCCAAGGCCGAGGCGAAGAACGTCCTGGTCGGCGAGGTCTGGCTGTGCAGCGGCCAGTCCAACATGGAGATGATCGTCAAGAGCTGCAAGGATTTCGAGGCCGAGAAGGCGAAGGCCGACCTGCCGGGCATCCGCCACATCCAGGTGCAGAAGAACAACGCCGGCCATCCGCAGGAGCTGATCAAGGGCACCTGGACGGTGTGCAGTCCCGAGACCGTCGGCGGCTACACCGCCGCCGGCTACTTCATGGCCCGTCGCCTGCACGCGACCCTGGGCGTGCCGATCGGCCTCGTGCACAGCAGCTGGGGCGGCACCGCTGCCGAGGCGTGGACCAGCGCCGAGAAGCTGGTGACGCTCCCTGATTTCGTGAAACCAGTCGCGGATTTCCAGCAGCTGGTCGCCGACGTCGAGGCGCAGCGCGCATCGACTGGCAAGGATTTCGCGCAGCTGCTGGGCGAGTGGTACAAGGCCAGCGATCCCGGCACGTCCGCCAGCCCGTCGTGGGCGGACGCGTCGCTTGCGGATGCCGACTGGGCGACGGTGGCGATGCCGGCCCTCTTCGAGGACGCCAAGGCGGTGCCCGCGACCTACGACGGCACGGTATGGCTGCGCCGCACCGTCGAGATCGCTGCCGCCGATGCCGGCAAGACGGCGATGGTCAAGGTCGGCAAGGTCGATGACATCGATGCGACCTTCGTCAACGGCCGTCAGGTCGGCGGCGCCGAGAGCCAGTACTGGGCCCGCGCCTACAAGGTGCCGGCCAACGTCCTGAAGGCCGGCGCCAACGTGATCGCCGTGCGCGTGCTCGACCTCGGGGGCAAGGGCGGCATCGTCGCCAAGTCCGAGGAGCTGGCGCTGGCCATCGATGGCGGTGCGACCATCCCGCTGGTCGGAGACTGGCGCGTGCATCAGGGCGTCGAGCTGAAGGCGGCGGCCACCCCGCTGCCCAAGCGCTGGGATCGCGGCGTGCTGCCCACCAGCCTGTACAACGGCATGCTCGCGCCCCTGCTGCCGATGACCCACGCCGGCGTGATCTGGTACCAGGGCGAGGCCAACGCCGGCCGTCCCGCGCAGTACCGTACCCTGCTGCCGGCGATGATCGCCGACTGGCGTGCGCGCTTCGGCCAGGGCGACCTGCCCTTCCTCATCGTCCAGCTCGCCAACTGGCAGCCGCGCAAGGAGCAGCCTGGCGAGTCGTCGTGGGCCGAGTTGCGCGAGGCGCAGGCCTTCACGGCGCAGACCGTGGCCAAGGCCGGCCTGGCGGTGGCGATCGACATCGGCGAGGGCGCCGACATCCACCCCAAG
Organism: Planctomycetota bacterium; assembly: GCA_017302815.1. Classification (GTDB taxonomy): domain Bacteria; phylum Planctomycetota; class UBA11346; order UBA11346; family UBA11346; genus UBA11346. The sequence continues at coordinate 1,292 of JAFLCQ010000494.1, read as the reverse complement.
AACAAGCAGGATGTCGGCCTGCGTCTGGCGTTGGCCGCCGAGAAGATCGCCTACGGCAAGGACATCGTGCACAGCGGTCCATGGTACCGTTCGATGAGCGTGGAAGGGTCGTCCGTCCGCATCGTCTTCGATCACGTCGGTGGCGGCCTGGTGTCGCAGGACGGCAAGCCCCTGACCGGCTTCGCCATCTGCGGTGCCGATCGCACGTGGGTGTGGGCGGATGCGAAGATCGATGGCGGGACGGTGGTGGTCAGCGCGGCCTCGGTCGCATCGCCCATCGCGGTGCGCTACGCCTGGGCCGAGAACCCGGCCTGCAACCTGGCGAACGCGGATGGGCTGCCGGCGGTGCCCTTTCGCACCGACGCGCCCAGGCCCTGAGCCGGGCCAAGCAGGCTGCGGACATACGCAGCCTGCTCGTGTCCTGACACGACAAGATCGCTCGCGAATCCCGCGTTAGGACACTAGCGCAACGTGTAGTAGGGCTTGGCGAAGCGCACGTTGACGCTGGCGATGCGCGAAAGGTCTCCCTGGCAGCGGATGGTATGCACCAGGTCCTTGGCCTTGCTCTCGGCGTCGCGTCCGAGCATGGTCTCGTCGGGCCGCCCCCAGATCAGCCGGCTGCCGGCGACCGCATTGAGCACGATGCCGCGCGCGCCGCGATCGTCGATCGGAGCGGCGCAGTCGATGGTCGCGATCATCTGCGGGTCCAGCTGCGGCTCGATGAGCTGCCAGGCCTCGACGGCGGCGCGCAGGTTCGCTCCGCCGGCCTCAAGCTGACGCAGCAGCGGCCGCCGGCGGTCGGGACCGGGCAGGCTGCCGGGCAGGACGACGCCTTCGCGGTCGACCCAGACGCGGCCACCGCTGGCCAGCACGCCGGGCATGTAGGGGCGGCGCATGCCCATCTCGATGTCGAGGACGCGCACCAGGCGCGGCTTGCCGTCGGTCCACGCCTTGTCGTGCAGCAGTCGCACGGCGCGCACCTCGCCCACACCGGGCTGGGCCAGCAGGTGCTCGGCCAGCTTGCCCATCACCCAGCCGTTGGCCTCGGCCAGCTGCTCGCGCCCGGGGAAGGCGGCCAGCCAGCCATCGACCTCGCGTTGAGGCGCCCGCGGGCCTTCGAGCCAGGTAACCTGCACGCGGTCGACCGGCAGCGGTTTGGGCAGGTTCGCCACCGCGGCGGCGGAAAGCACCAGCAGCGCGAGGGCGGCGCAGATGCAGGCCGCAGCCCAGGCCGATGGGCCGGAGCGCGGCGGGGTGTTCGCGGCGGCCGGGGTCGGAGCCGCCTCGTCGCC
>JAFLCQ010000493.1 GCA_017302815.1 Planctomycetota bacterium | reverse complement strand
CGGCCTGGCCGCGCCGGCATCGAGCCTGGCCATCACCGCCCCGGCCAGGGATGCGTCGTCGCCATGCTCCAATGCAGCCGCGAGCTGGCCGGCGAAGGCGATGCGCCGGCGGACCTCGTCGGCGACGGCGGGGTCCGCGAGCAGGTCGAGGAGGCGCTGCGAGCCGGCGGCGTCGAGATCGCCGTCGAGATAGGATTCGATCAGGCGCAGATCGTCGTCGCCGATCATGGCGTCGCCTCCTGCCGGCGTTCCATGCAGCGCAGGAGCGCCTCCTTGAGGCGCAGCAGGACCATCGACACCGAGTTGGGGGTCTTGCTGACGGTGGCGGCGATGCGCTGCACCGGCTCGTTGGCGACGTAGCGGCGCTGCAGCAGGGAGCGCTGCTCGGGCGCAAGGCCCTCGATGCAGCGCTTCAGCTGCGCGATGCGTTCGCCCGGCGCCGCATCCTCGGGCCCCGGCGCCGCCAGGACGGCCGCATCCACCACCGCCAGCTCGCGCCGCCGCCGCGGGATGCGCTGGCGCAGGAACTGGCGGACCCGGTTGCGGCAGACGGTGCGCAACCACGGTCCGAAGGGGCGGTCGGGGTCGAAGCCGGGCAGGCCGCGCCAGGCGTCGACGAAGGACTCCTGCACGACATCGAGGCGGTCGTCGCGGTCGGCGACGGCCGACGCGACGATGGCGCGCAGCTCGGCCTGGTAGCGCGCGACCAGCCAGGCGAAGGCGTCGCGATCGCCAGCCTGCGCCGCCCGGGCCGCCGTGATCTCGTCCATGGATGCAGGGACTGTATGCGCCATGGCGCGGATCTCACGCCGCCATCGGCATGGGTCCGCACGGACGCATGCGGCGGCGCTGCGCGAGCCGCCTGCGACGAGCGGGCATGGGACTGGGATGCCGTCGCGGCCAGGGTGCTTCGGCGCCCATCCTCAATACGCGGCCAGGCGGTCGACGGGCGGGGCGAGGGGCGGCAGGACGCCGGCGGGGCGGTCGAGATAGAACCAGGCGCAGGCGGCCCAGTCGTCGCCCTGCCGGTCGTACAGGCCGTTGAGGTCCGGCGGCAGCGGCTTCTCCAGGTCGATGGGGCGGCCGAACAGATCGCGGAAGGGGACGCCGCGGGCGCGGATCAGCGGCAGATGCTCGGTCGAATAGTTGCCGATCTGCTGCATGGCGACGCGGATGCGGCGCTGGAAGAAGACCGGGTCCGGCCCATGCAGGCGGTAGAACGCGTAGCGGTAGCGCTGCTCATCAGCGACCGGGCAGCCATGCCACCGCTGCGCGAAGCGGCCCTGGCCCCAGCCGGTGGCGATGTAGTCCTCGGTGCCGGTCCCGCACAGGGTCGGGTGGTCGCCGTCGTCGTCGAGATACATCTTCGCCTCGCCTTCGCCCCACCATGAGCGCCCGTACACGCTGCGGTCGGGGATGACGCTGATGCAGGCGCCGACGAAGCGGCCGCGGCCGGCGACCTCCGGCAGCAGCTCGAAGTCGCGTCCCAGCGCCGTCCGCTGCTCGCGCCGCCAGTGGGCGTGGAGATAGCAGGTGTCCGGCTCATGCCGGTCGCCGATGGTCATGTCGACGTCGTAGAAGATCCATTGCTGATGGCGGCCGGTCTCGTTCGCCAGCTCGATGCGCATGCCGGTGCGGAACGGCATCGGCAGGAGGCAGACCAGGCTGCGGCCCTCGGGATTCGCGAAGTAGGCGTTCTCGAAGGCGGCCAGGCGGCCCAGGCCCTGGCAGAAGAAGTCGCCGAGCGGCACGTCGATGGCGGGCGTGTCGGCGCCATCCCACCAGCAGCGCAGGCGCATGCAGCGCAGGCAGCGCGCCTCGGTCTCGGGATCCTTGTTGGCCAGGCTCCACATCGTGATCCAGATGCGCCGCACCATGCCGCTGGATCCCGTGATCGAGGCCAGGACCCGCGACTCGCCGGCATCGAGGCTGAAATTCCCTGCCCCCTTGCGGCCGCCGTTGGCCTGCCCGCCGCCGCCGGCCGTCGCGCCGGGATTCTCGGGGCTCGCCCAACGCGTGGCGATGGTGGCGGGTACGCGGGCCAGATCGATGCCGTGCATGGGATCCCCAGGCTATGGCGGCGGCGCCCCGCCGCCTAGCCGAGCGGACGGACATGCTGCGGACGATCCGGACATGCCGGTCGCCGACCATGGCCCGTGCGCCGTGGCGGCGGTCGGCCTCGCCGGTGGCGCCGGGCCGGATGCGCCTACCGTGGCAGCATGACCGAGCCCGCCGCCGCCCCGCGTCCGCCCTCCACCTCGCGCCTGGTGCTGTTCATGGCCGGCCTCGCCGAGCCGCTCAGCGCCCTGGCGACCCTCGCGATCGCCCTCGTCCTGGTGGTGATGGGCCTGGCGAAGTTCCTCGGCGACATGGTCGCCGCCCCGATGGTCGGGGCCGACGGCGCGGGTCCTCAGCTGCTGGTGCTGGCCACCGGCGGGGTGATCGCCGCGCCCTGGGGCATCTACCTGGTCGGCGGTCTGCAGCTCGCGCTCGGCCTCGGCCTCCTCGTTCCCGCCTCGCGAGCCCTCGCCGCCCTCGGCTGCCTGCTGGCGGCGGCTGCGGTTGTGGTGGGCGGCATCATCCACCGCGCCGATCTCACCGCTGCCGGCGGACTGAACCCGGCCGGCGTCGCCCTGGTCGCGCTGGCGGTCATCCTGCTGTGCGGTGCCGCCTTCGGCGCCCGCGGTGCGGCCAAGCGCGTCGGCGCAGCCGCCTGAACCGCCAGCGATAGATCCGCTCTATCGCCCTCATCGCCGCCGGGCACGCGCACCGGCCACGGATCCGGCTAGGCTCGCTGCCAGGAGCCAGCCATGGACGCCGTCATCGCAGCCGCATCGGCATCAGTCGTCACCTGGGGCGCAACCGCCGCCGGGGCAGGCGTGGCCGCGGTCGCTCCGCGCCTGGGCGGCCACGCGATGGGGGGACTGCTGGCGGTCGCCGCCGGTCT
>JAFLCQ010000492.1 GCA_017302815.1 Planctomycetota bacterium | reverse complement strand
CCGACGAACCGACCCAACCGGCCAGACCAAGCGGCGAAGGCGCTTCGAGAAGCGCGCTGCCCAAGCCTGCGGCCCGTGTTCTGATGCCCAGTCCGGCCGCGCCCAGGTGCGCGCCGCCGCGTCGAGCGCCGCGGCGTAGAGCATGTTGGTGGGGTAGTTGACGTCCTGCATGCACTCGTTGACGAAGGACCACTCGATGAAGTTCCAGCCCGGCAGCCGCTCCAGCAGGCCGTCGGCGTTGCGGTGGCGGGCGAGGAAGGCGAAGAAGCCGGCGATCTTCGGCGCGAAGGCGGCGACCAGCGCGTCATCGCCCGAGCGCTGGCCGTACTCCTCCAGCTGCAGCACCAGGTACATCGGCCACTGCGGGATGTGGAGGCCTTCGTAGAAGTCCGCCGGGTAGGCGCCGGGGATCTCGCCCTCCGGCAGGTTGGGGAAGGGCTCCGGCGCCAGCAGCAGGTTCTCGAGGAAGGCGTGCTCGACCGCCGTGCTGCCGGTGAGATCGAACCACGCCCGGGCCTGGAAGAAGGCGTCGCACAGCCAGCCGGCGCGCTCGCGGCTGGGGTCGTCGAAGAACAGGTCGAGGGCGTTCTGCCGCGCCGTCTCCACCGCCGCGTCGATGACCGCGTTCAGCGCCGGATCCGGGGTGGCGAGGCGGGCGCGGCGCGGAACCGGAGCGGCGTAGTCGCGCAGCTGCACCTGCGAAACCGCGCACTCGCCCTCCGGCACGCACAGGCGCAGGAAGCGCAGGGTGTAGGGCTCGAAGGTCTCGATGACGTGGTCGCCAGGCTCGAGGTCCCACGACGGCACCGCGGTGACGTCGATGCGGCCGATGTTGATGCTGCCGTCCTCCTGCAGCACCTCGTCCACCGCGATGATCAGCCGGGTCGGCCGCAGCACGCGCACGTGGAAGCCGATGAAGCCGGTGCGGTTCGCGCCCAGGTCCAGGGTGATGGCCCGCCCGTCCTGCAGCGGCAGCGGCTGCTCCGGCGCATAGGGGCGCCCGCCACCCTGCCAGGTAAAGCGGAAGCGCTGGTATTCCAGCGATGGGATCCACGCCAGCTCGGCTTCGGTAAAGCCCTTCAGGATCGGGCTGATCGTGGTCAGCGAGCGGTCGCGCCACGGCTTCTCCGGCAGCTCGCCGCGCACGAAGGAGCCCTCGGCCTGCACCAGCACCGGCTGCAACACGGCGTAGTCCGGATAGGCGACCCGGCGCGGCAGCAGGCGCGGCAGCGGGAAGACGCCGCAGGTCAGGGACGGCTCCGCCGGCTGCGCTCCGCCGCGCCAGGCGTGGCAGCCCGGCCGCAGGTGGTAGATCTCCGAGAAGGGCCGCTGGAAGCTGTAGCGCTGCGTCTTGCGCAGGCGCTGCGGCAGATCGATGGCGGTGAAGTCGGTCGCCCGCCCGGTCGCCGCGATCACCTGCGCCCCCGACAGCACCTCGGCGAGGAAGAAGGAGGGCTGGTCGAGAAAGTAGTAGGAGTTGACGTTGTAGCCGGCGACCTCGGCGGCGAGGACGTTATCCCCGTCGCGCAGATGCGGCGTCAGGTCGATCTCGTCCACCCGATAGTGGCCATGCGCCGCCCGCGCCGGTCCGTAGGCCAGGAAGGCGCCGTTGAGGAAGACCTTGGCGATATATGGCGTGGTGAAGCGCAACGTCACCGCGCCAGCCGCCGGCCGCGCCACGATGGCGCGGAAGCCGACGAAGTCGTTCATGCTCCGCTCGCGCCCGACCGGCCAGACCGGCCGGGCGGCGAGGAATCCAGGCGTCATGTCCATGGAAGGCCCCCCGCATGCTGCGCTGTGACGTTGCGATGGTGGGCCACCCGGGATTCGAACCCAGAACCGAGCGATTATGAGTCGCCTGCTCTAACCGTTGAGCTAGTGGCCCATCCGTGGGCGCGGCGACGATCGCCGTGCCCGGACGCGAGGCAAGGGTGCAGGGGGTCGTCTGACCCCCTGTGGCAAAGAGCCTGCTAGGCCGCCCACCCCAGCGAGCGCAGCCACGAGGCGCAGGCGCCGGTCCAGTCGCGGACATGCGGGACGTCCTGGGCCAGGCCCAGGCCATGGCGACCGGTCGGGTACACGTGCATCGCGAAGGGGACGTTGTTGCGGCGCAGCGCACCGGCGTAGTGCAGGCTGTTGAAGATGCTCACACCGGCATCGTCCGCAGTGGACCACAGGAAGGTCGGGGGGCAGCGGTCGTGGACGGCGTTCTCCAGCGACAGCTGGCGCAGCAGCTCGGGATCCGGGCTGCGGCCGAGGAGGTTGTCGCGGCTGCCGCCGTGGCTCCACGGCTGGAAGCTGATCACCGGATAGCACAGCACCGCCGCATCCGGCCGGCCGTTCTGGCGCTCGAGGACGTCGGGATGGTCGGGGCTGCCGGGCTGGCCGAGGCACGACACGCTGGCGGCGCAATGCCCGCCGGCGGAGAAACCGAGGATGCCGACCCGCTTCGGATCGACGCCCCATTCGGCGGCGCGGGCGCGGACCATGCGGATGGCGCGCTCGGCGTCGTGCAGCGGGGCGGGGTGGCGGTTGGGCCACACGCGGTAGCGGCAGACGAAGGAGGCGAGGCCGAGCGAGCCGAGCCACTCCGATACCGGCTCGGCCTCGTGCGGGGCGTGGCGCATGTAGCCACCGCCGGGCAGGACGATGATCGCCGGCCGCGACTCGCCGGCGCCGCCGGTGACCACCGGCGTCAGCGTCGGCACCATGCCCAGGGCCTCCTGGTCGGTGCAGGCGGGGTCGACGCCCGCGGACGGGACGCCATCGGGCCACAGGGGGATGGAAGCGCTCATGGCGGTGATCTCCGGCCGGGCGCGCTGGCGCCGCGGGAAGCGCGACGATCACGCTGCGCCGGCTGGCGCAAGCCCGTCAGGGCAGGAGGCGGCGCAGCAGCGACGGCAGGTCGCGCTCGCTCCAGGCGTCGCGCAGGGCGGCGGCCCTGCCCG
>JAFLCQ010000491.1 GCA_017302815.1 Planctomycetota bacterium | reverse complement strand
CGAAGGGCGCGGCCCGCACTGCGCGCAGGGCGGCCAGACGATGCCAGGCGTCGGGACTGCGCAGGGTCTCCAGCACCAGGTCGCGGCCGGCCGGGGTGCCGGCGGCCATCAGGTCCTCACGCTCCAGGCTCTGCGCCGGACCATGGTCGCTCTCGACCGTGCGCAGCTGGTGGGCGCGGAAGATGGTGCTGAGGTTGCCCGGCGTCAGCTGCGCCAGCAGGTCGACGGCGTGGGCGCCGCGAGCCAGGCGCAGGCTGAAGGCGCAGACAGCGAGGCTGAGCAGCAGCCAGAGGGCGAAGGCGTGGCTGTAGGCGTGCGTCCCGGGCAGGGCGGCGGCCTCCGCCACCCAACGCATGCCGGCCAGGGCGGCGAGGCCGAGGACCGTCGCCAGCACGCCGACGATCTGGAAGACCGCCGAGATGCGGGTGGCGTCGTCGGGTGGCAGGCGGCCCGACAGCATGCTGGCGTAGATCGCGGTCGACCCGGCCAAGGCGGCCGCTGCGACGACCCACAGCACTGCGCACACCCCGGCCCGCGCCGTGGCCGGCACCGCCTCGACCCCGCACCACGCCGCCGCCACCAGCGCCAGCAGTGCATGCAGCCCGAACCACAGGGCGCGGTTGCTGATGCGCCCGCCGACCACCGCCAGTATCCGCGCCGCCAGCAGGCTGGCCAGCACGCCGGCGATGGTCAGCAGGAAGACCGTGCCGGCGCTCATGCGCAGCACCTGGGTGAGGTAGTTCAGCTGGAAGGCGGCGGCCAGGCCGATCGGCATCTGCAGCAGGGTCAGCCACAGCACCTCGCGGCTGCCGGCGCGGCGCCAGGCCTCGCGGAAGCCGGCCAGGGTCTCCAGCGGCGTCGCGGCGGTGATGGTGCCGGTGCGCGGCATGCCGCGCATGGCGACGGCGGTGGCGAGGTTGAAGGCGATGCCCACCGCCATCAGCGCCATGAAGGCCCATTCCTGGCTGGGGAACACCCCCGGCAGGTTGAGGACGGCGAAGCACAGCGCGGTGGTCGCCAGCACGCCGGCGTTCCATCTCGTATGCACCTGCGCCGAGAACGAGGGCAGCTCGCGGCCCGAGCAGATCGCCTTGTGCACCGAGGCGTTGGCCAGCACGCCGATCGTCCGCGCCGCCATCATCACGTAGACCAGGATGACCAGGCCGATGACCTTCAGCGCATCGCTGGCCAGGAAGGGCAGCGCCAGCAGCCCCAGCGAGGCGATGCCCCGCGCCATCCACGCCCGCGACTGCACCGTGCTGGTGTCCTGTCCGGCCAGCAGCCAGGGCGCCAGCAGCGCCAGCAGGCCGGTGATGTTCAGCGACGCGTACAGCAGGGCCATGGCGGTGTCGCCGGCGCCGTAGGACAGCGCCAGCAGGTACATGACCTGGCCGAAGGTGATGCTGGCACCCAGCGGATTGAGCAGGGCGACGCGCAGGGCGCGGGCCTGGGCCTGGCGCTGCACCGGTCGCGGCAAGGCTGCGATCATCGCCGCCCATGCTCGGGCATGGCGGCGCGCCGCAACCCGCCGCGATCACGCCGCTTGCACCGCCAGTTCGCCTTCGCCACAGGCCGGCAGGGCGAACTCCCACATGCCCGCGCCGCGCCGCAGCGCCGGCAGCGGGGCGCCATCCCAGGTCGCCCGCACAGCCTCAGCCGGCAGGCACAGCCAGACCGTGCTGGTGCGTCCGGCCGTGCCGGCCAGGCGCAGGCGGCCGCGATAGGCGGCCGTTCCCGTCTGCTCGTGCAGGATCCACAGCCCGGAGCCGCCGCTGAGGCGGCCAGGGCGGTGCAGGGCCTCGTACCACGCCAGCAGCGGGCTGGACAGGCCGCCGAAATGATGCCAGCCGGTGCCGCAGCCGGTGCTGATGATCATCTTCTCCCAGGTGCGCTCGGCATCGGCGAAGGCGGCCGACCACGAGGCCAGCGCGCTGTCGACCAGGCGCCAGGCGAGCTCGCCCTGGCCGAGATCCAGCAGGGCCTTCCACGCGAACCAGTTGTGCGGCAGCCACACCGCGCCATTCCAGTAGCCGTCGTGGCGGTAGTTGGGCGCCGACTGGTCGACGGTGCTGAGGCCGTGGGGCGTCCACAGCCGCTGCGGATCGGCGAGGTGGCCCAGCAGGCGCCGCTCCTGCGCCGCGTCGCAGATGCCGGCGAAGAGCGGGTAGCAGCCGTCGAGGCCGCGGTTGGCGTTGGCTCCGCTGGCGTGCCGCAGCAGCCCGTGCGGCCGGCCGGCCTCGTCGTGCAGGACATAGCCGAAGAAACCCTCGGCCTCGTCCCAGGCGTGCGCCTGCACCGCCGCGCCCAAGGCGGCGATGTCGGCGTCGTACTCCGCCGCGTCGCCGGGCTGCCCGGCGACGGCCGCCAGCTGGCGCAGGATGCGCGCGGTCATGATCGCCTGGCAGGTGTTGACCATCGGCGCGGTGCGCGCTGCCAGGCCCTGGGCATGCATCTGCACCTGCGCCGGGTAGTCGTCCCAGCCGCCCGAGTTGTAGAAGTGCTGCCAGGTCGACAGCAGGCCCGAGAGGCGCCGCGTGGCGCTGCCCGGCGCGCGCCCGGCGAGGAAGCGGTGCATGCGCCGCAGACCCGGATACAGCCGCGCCGCCAGAGCGGGGTCGCGGGTGCGGTTCCACAACTCGCGCGCGACGTGGATCTGCACCGGCAGCGGGGTGCCATGGTGCAGCCAGGCGCGCTCGCCGTCGCCGTCGGGCATCAGGTACTGCGCCACGCAACCGGCGGCGCGGCGCGCATCCAGCTCGGCCAGGCCCAGGGCGATGAAGCCGTTGTCCCAGGTGTAGAGGCTGTCCCAGGCCTTACCCGGGCTGTGGTGGCGGACGTAGCCGCGGCGGGTGTAGACCGGGTAGACGATGTTGGTCGCCAGGCTGGCCGACATCAGCTGCGCCGCGCGGCCGGCGGCATCAGCCGAGCGCGGCTGCCAGGCCCGCGCCGCCG
>JAFLCQ010000490.1 GCA_017302815.1 Planctomycetota bacterium | reverse complement strand
AAATTAGAACCCCTATAGGCCAAGCCTTTAGATCTTCCAACAAACTGCTTTCTCCATTTAACCCTTTTAGGACTTAACACGACCAGCCTCCTCAATTTGGGGGCCTTGGCGGTCTCGGCGGCGCAGGCGGCGCGCACCGCGGCCTCGATCGCCGGCACCGTCCAGGTGTCGGCGCCCTGCGCCTCCTTCAGCGCCTTGGCCAGGACCTCCAGCACGCCGCGGATCTTGTCCTTGTCGGCGCCCTTGGGCAGCAGGTCGTCGAGGTGGTGGTTGACCGCCGCGGCGTAGAAGGGCTCGGCCAGGGTCAGGAAGTCGCCGCCGCGGGTCAGGCGCTCGCGCACCAGCGGGAACAGCTCGGCGAAGCGGGTGTCGATCGCGCGCACCACCTCGTCGCGCATGCGCTCGGGCGGCAGCTGGCGGAACCACAGGCCCTGCAGGTGGTCCAGCTTCTTCATGTCGAAAACCGGTCCGGCGACATTGATGCGGTCGAGGTCGAAGAAGCCGGCCATCTCCTGGATGGAGAACTGCTCCTTGGCCTCGGGGTGGCTGTGCCCCAGCTGGGCGAGGAAGTTCAGCAGCGCCTCGGGCAGGTAGCCCTGCTTCTCGTACCACAGCAGGCTGGTCGGGTTCTTGCGCTTGCTGATCTTCGACTTGTCGGCGTTGCGCAGCAGTCCGACGTGGACGTACTCGGGCGCCTGGAAGCCGAGATGCTGGTTGAGCCAGATGTGCTTGGGCAGCGAGTTCAGCCACTCCTCGGCGCGGATGACGTGGGTGATGCCCATGAGGTGGTCGTCGACCACCGCCGCCAGGTGGTAGGTCGGCCAGCCGTCGGCCTTCAGCAGGACCTGGTCGTCGATCTCGGCCCAGGCCTTGGTGGTCGGCTTGGCGCGCAGTCGGTCCTTGTAGGTGAAGTCGCCCTCGGTGGGGGTCTTCATGCGGATGACGTGCGCCTCGCCGGCGGCGACGCGGCGGGCCGCCTCGGCGGGATCGAGGCAGCGGCAGCGGCGGTCGTACATCACCGGCTTCTTGTCGGCGAGCTGCTGCTTGCGCATCGCGTCCAGGGTGGGCGCGTCGCAGAAGCAGGGATAGGCGTCGCCCTGCGCCACCAGCTGGTCGGCGTACCTGCGGTAGATGCCCAGCTTCACCCGTTCCGACTGCACGTAGGGGCCGCGGTCGCCGCCGACATCGGGACCCTCGTCGTAGTTCAGGCCCAGCCACTTCAGCGAGCGGTAGATCGCCTGCGCGCTGGCCTCGGTGCAGCGGGTGCGGTCGGTGTCCTCGATGCGCAGGACGAACTTCCCGCCGTGGCGGCGGGCGAAGCACCAGTTCAGCAGGCCGATGTAGGCGGTGCCGACATGGGGGTCGCCGGTGGGGGAGGGGGCGATGCGGACGCGGACGGTCATGGGTCGGCGCATGGTGTGCGCCGCGCCGCGCGGGCAATCCCGGCCGGGCGGTCCCGGCCGCCGCCATCAGGCGAAGATGGCCTCGATGAAGGCGTCGGGGTCGAAGGGCTGCAGGTCGTCCATGCCCTCGCCGACCCCGATGTAGCGCACCGCCAGGCCCAGCTCGCGCTTGATGGTGATGGCGATGCCGCCCTTGGCGGTGCCGTCCAGCTTGGTGATGACCAGGCCGGTGACGCCCATGGCGTCTTTGAACACCTTGGCCTGCTGCACCGCGTTCTGCCCGGCGGTGGCGTCGAGGACCAGCAGCACCTCGTGCGGGGCGTCGGGGATGCGCTTCTGGATGACGCGGCGGATCTTCTCCAGCTCGCGCATCAGATGCTCCTTGTTGTGCAGGCGGCCGGCAGTGTCGATCAGCACCACGTCGCTGCCGCGCGCCTGGGCGGCGGCCACCGCGTCGAAGGCGATGGCGGCGGCGTCGCCGCCGGCCTCGCCCTTGACGATCTCGACCTTGGCGCGCTTGGCCCAGATCTCGAGCTGCTCGATGGCGGCGGCGCGGTAGGTGTCGCCGGCGGCGACCAGCACCTTCCTGCCGGTCGTGGTCAGGCGATGGGCCAGCTTGGCGATGGTGGTGGTCTTGCCGGCGCCGTTGACGCCGACGATGAGGACGACGGTCGGCCCGGTCTTCTGGAAGCGCAGCTCGTCCTGCTCGACCGCCAGCTCGCGGCGCAGGCTGTCCTTGAGGAAGGCCAGCAGGTCCTCGCCCTTGGCCACCTCGCCGTCGCGGTACTTCGCCTTCAGCTCGGCGACGATCTCATCGCTCTTGGCCACGCCGATGTCGGCGGACAGCAGGGTGTCCTCGAGCTCCTGCAGGAAGGCGGCGTCGATGGTGCGGCCGCCGCCGACCAGGCGGCGCAGGGCGCCACCGATGACCTGGCGGGTCTTGGTGAGGCCGTCCTTGACCTTCTGGAAGAGCTTGCCGATCGCCTTGAACACCCGGGACTACTCCTCGCCGCGGGGCTTGGCGCCTGGCAGCGCCGGCAGCTTCGCCAGTTCGGCGCGCCAATCGACCGGATCGGCCTTCTTCCACAGCTTCTCGAAGCTGTAGAACGAGCGCTGCGCCTCGCCCAGGGCGTGCACGACCACCTGGTGGCAGTCGATGAGGTACCAGCCGGCCTCGCCTTCGACCGGGCGGTGGTCGATCTTGTGGCGCTTGCAGAAGCCGAAGACCTCGTCGACCAGGGTGTAGGCCTGGCGCTCCGAGCGGGCGGTGGCCAGCACCACGTAGGAGAACTCGGCACCGGGGGGCAGGCGCAGGACGGCGACGTCCTCGGCTGATTTGCCGTCGCACAGGGAGGCGGCATGGCAGGCGAGGGCGAGGGGGGAGAGGTCGGTCATCGGGGGCGCGGATTGGAGCGGCAGTCGGGGGCTGGGCAAGGCGCGTCTTGGCGATCAACTGCCGGGCACAGCGGTAATGAACGCGCCGATGCCCTGGCCAATCGCGCCATGGACGAGCTGGCTCATACCCGCAAAACGAAATGAACCGCAAGGAAAG
>JAFLCQ010000049.1 GCA_017302815.1 Planctomycetota bacterium | reverse complement strand
GCGTGGTCGAGCGCCTGCAGCGCGCCGAGCGCAACCCGGTGATGGCGGTGGAGCTCGAGTTCTACCTGCTCGAAGGCGCGAGTGCGCAGCGTCGGCCGCCGGTGCCGGTGGCGCCGCGCGGCGTCCGACCCTGGTGCTGGAGCCGCAGACCGCGGCCGGCGGACACGAGGACGAGAGCGGCCGCAAGCCGCACGCCTACGGTACCATGACCTACGCCCTGGTCGCGACCTACATCAGCCTCGACCTCGCCCCCGATGACCCGCGGGTCGGGCTGGCCATGGGCTGGATCCGCCGCAACTGGAGCCTGGACGCCAATCCCGGCATGCCGGCGGGCCGCGAACGCGACGGCCTGTACTACGGCTACGCCATCATGGCCCGCGCCCTCGAGCTGGCGCGGATCGACCGTCTCGACCTGGCCGACGGACGCCGCGTCGACTGGCGGGCGGAGCTGGCCACCGCCCTCGCCGCGCGCGCCAAGGCAGACGCCGGGGGGCGCGCCTACTGGGTCAACGACAGCCGGCGCTGGGGAGAGGGCCTTCCTGGCCTGTCCACCGCCTACGCCCTGTCGGCGCTGAAGCGCACAGCAGCTCGCTGACCTCTCATCCGCCAACCTGACGTCGAAAGCGGGTCGGCGGCATACCGTAGGCGGCACGGAAGCGCTTGTTGAGATGGTAGGCGTCACACATGCCGACCCGCTGTGCAATGTCGGCCATGCCCAGGGTGGAGCCGGCCAGCAGGCCGGCGGCGGTCTCCAGGCGCCGCCGCCGCACCCAGGCCATCGGCGGCAGGCCGGTGGCGGCGAGGAAGATTTCGTGGAAGCGGCTCGGCGCCAGCCCGACGCGCGCGGCCAGTTCGCGACGGCTGAGCGGCAGGTGCAGATTGGCCTCGACGAACCGGACGACCGGCGCCAATGCCGCGACATCAGGACCGCCTTCCTCCAGCCCAAGGACGCGCGCCACCGCTGCAAGCAGGGCGGCGACGCGGGCTTGGCCTTCGAGCACCGCTGCCGGTCCGACGCCGGATGGCAGGTCGAGCACGCGGCGGAAGGCGGCACCGATCGGACCAGCCAGCCCGCCGGGCAGCTTTCGTGCCACCCCGCAGGCAGCGAAGGCGTCGACCATCCCGCTGTGCATGCGCACCGTGCCCTGCCACCAGGCCGTCTCCGCCGGCTGGCGTCCGGCCACACTGTGGGCATGCCTGCATCCCGGAGGAATGAACCATATGGAACCAGATGCGAGATGAATGCCGCCGGCCGGCTGTTCGAGGCGGTATGCGCCGCTGAATACCGCCTGTATTGTAGCAAATGGCAAGGTTCTCCAGCCGGTTGTGAAACCGATCTGACGCTCGATGCGAGGCCGGCACACGCCATCAATAAGGGCAATCATCGGAGGATTGTACCACGTGTCCGGAGGATCGTCCATCGCCAGCCACGGCGGCCGTCGCCATGATCGGCGGCAGGAGGCTGCGATGCGACGCATACCCATCACCGTCCTCAACGGCATGGCCGGACGCGAGCCCGCCCCGGCCATGGACGTCCATCTCGCCTGGGGCCTGAGCGACCTCGACCTCAAGGACACGTGGTTCGGCCGGCCAGTAGAGCTGTGGAGCGAGGCGGAGGCCGTGGTGGTCGCCGACGAGGCGAGTCGCCGCGGCCTGCGCGTCGCCTCGCTGTCCAGCGGGCTGGGACGCCCCGACCTGGAGCTGGGCGAGGCCGCCTACCGCGCCGCACTGCGACCACTGGCCGGCCTGCTGCGCACGTCCGCCATCCTACGGCCGGCGCGCATCCGGCTGGTGGCGCCGTCGCTGGCGGTGCGATCAGGAACCCCCGACGCCATGGCGACGGTCCGCCGCGACCATCCCTGGCTGCTGCCCTGCCTGCGCGAAGCGGTCGACGCCATCGCCGCGACCGGCGCAGTTCCGGTATTCGAGAACGAGTCAGCCGGCAGCATCCTCGGCCAGCCGGGCGAAACCCTGGCGTTCCTCGCCGAGCTGCAGCGTCCTGTTGTGCGGCTGGTGTGGGATGTCGGCAACTGGTGGCACTTCGCCTGCGCCCGCTTCCCCACCACCGAGGATGCCCGTCTCCTGGCGCCGGCGATCGGCGTGCTGCACCTCAAAGGTGGACAGGCCGAGAAGCCGGGAGGCCCTCTGCGCTTCGCCGCGCAACTGGCCGACACCAGCTGGGACGTGCGCGGCGTCGTCCGCGCCGTCCTCGACAACGGCCCCTGCGATCTCGTCTGCCTGAACCCGCCACACGGCGTCTGGCGACCGGACCCGCCGCACAGCTACGCCGACGACCTCACCTTCCTGCGCACCTGCTTCCCGGAGCTGAGCCCATGAGCGCCATCCCGCATCCCCCCATCCGCATCGGTGTCGTCGGCGTTGGCGGCCACTGCAGCCGAGTGATCCTGCCCATGCTCGCCTTCCTGCCGGTACGGCTGGTGGCGGTGGCCGATCCCGACCAGGGCCGCCGCGACCACGCCGCCACGGCCTTCGGTGCCGGCGCCAGCTATGCCGATGCCGCCGCGATGTACGCCGCCGAACAGCTGGATGCGGTGCTGATCTGCGTCGGTCCACGCCATCATCCCGCCCTGGTGCGCCAGGCGCTCGACGCCGGGCTGCATGTCTGGGTGGAGAAGCCGCTGGGCACCGCCGCGGCAGACATCGCGGACCTCATCCCGCACCGTCGCGACCGCGTGGTGGTGGTGGGCTTCAAGAAGGCCTTCATGCCAGGCATCCGCCGCATGCGCGAGCTGTGCCGCCGACCGGATTCGGGCCGCCTGCTCAATCTCGTCGGCGAATACCCCGTGAACCTGCCGCCTGGTGGTCGCGACGCCCTGGCGTCGGGTGCTGCCGGCGGCTGGGTCGCCAATGGTTGCCACCCCCTGGCCGCGATGCTGGCCATCGGCGGACCCGTCACGCATGTCACCAGCCACCTCAACGCCGCCGGCCACGGCGTCATCGCCCTGGAGTTCGCCAACGGCGCCGTCGGATCCCTGAACATCCTGCCCATGCGCGGAGTGAACGACCGCTACGCAGCCTTTGCCGAGCGCTGCCATGCCGAGGTCGAGAACGGCTGGACCCTGCGCTGGCATCGCGGGGGAGCGCTCGCAGACGCCTGGGATTTCACCAGCAGCGGGGACGATGGTGGAACCGTCACCTGGGAGCCGAACAATGCCTTCGCCCGCCATGACGCGCGCCTCGACGCCACCCAGGGGTTCTGGCACGAGCTCGACCACTTCTGCACCTGCATCCGCGAGAACCGCTCTGCCAGCGAGGGGACGCTGGAGTTCGCCCTCGATCTGCAGCTGGCCTGGGACGCCGCGCTGGCCAGCGATGGCCAGCGCCTGGCCGTGCAACGCCCTGGTGGCGCCGACATCCGGATCGTGCGCGCCGGCGCGGTGGAGGCGAAGATGTTCGACTGGGGGGCGCTGACCTGGTTCGCCGATGGCGCCCAGGGCACCGGCCAGGGCATGACGATCGGACGCTGCACCCTGAAGCCCGGCATGGGCAATCCGCCGCACCGCCACCGCGGCCACGGCGAGGTCCTGGTGGTGCTGGAGGGCCGCATCCGGCATACCGGGCCCGATGGGGCCATGCACGAACTGGGTGTCGGCGACGTGGTGTCGATCCCGCCCGACACACCGCATCGGGCTGAGAACATCGGGGCCGGAGAGGCCAAGCTGCTGGTGGCCTACCCCCTGCCGGCGCGCGACGTGGTCGGCGAGTAGGCGCTTCCGCGGCATGGTGGCGACAGCACGCGCATACGGCATGCTCGCCGCATGCCCACGCCACCGATCAGCCTCGCCTCCAGCGGCTGCGCCAGCCTCGCCGGCGGCATCATCATCATGGCCGTCACCGTTCCGATGAGCGTGGCCTTTGGCCTGCCCTTCGGCGTGATCCCGGGCCTCGTCGCGGTCGGCGGCCTGCTGCTGGCGACCTACCGCTGCCGGCGGGACTTCCTGCCCGACGAGGGCGAACTGGTCAGCGAGCACCGCCTGCTCTTCTTTTCCTGGAGCGGCCGTCGCCGCATCGGCCGGCTCGTGCGCATGCGCATCGGACCGCCGACCGTGGTCGGATCGGGCAAAAACCGCCGCACCGTCTATCACCTCGACGCCGAGGGCGAACTGAGCGAGTTCCGCATCGACAGCCCGCAGGATCCGCTGCGCGCCCGCCGCGAGGCCGAGCGCTGGGCCCGCCACTGCGCGGTCGCGATCAGCGACCGCAGCTCGCGCAGCGAGAGCGTGCGCCAGGCCGGTGAGCTGGACCGCACCGCCGCCGAGCGGGTGCAGCCCGCCGACCTGGCCGCACCGCGGCCCGCCAGCATGCGCTGCACGGTGCTGGAGGAGCGCGACGCCGTGGTCGTGGTGCAGCCGTTCAACATCGGCCGCGCCGTCGGCATCGGCTTCGCCATGCTCTTCGCGACCGGCATCGCCGCCGTCGTCCTCTTCTCCAGCCTGCCGACCGCCGTCGCCGCCGCCGCCATGGCTGCACTGGTCGTCGGCGACGTCGTCGCCGGCGTCGTGCTGTGGCGTGCCGGCGCCTTCGCGCAGCGCCTGCGCATCGAGCCCGGTCGCCAGGTGGCGGTCGGCGGCAGCGTCATCGCCGCCGATGCACTGGAGGAGGTCATCGTCGGCCGTGGCCCGGCGCGCCTGCGCCTGGTCAGCGACCAGCGCCTGCTCGACTTCGGCCAGGGCCTGGACGAGGCCGAGCTGGCCTACATCCGCGCCCTGGTGCTAGGAGCGCTGCGCACACGACGTTGAAGCTCAGGGATTCCCCGCTGCGCACCCCGCTATCGCGCCGCCCAGGCCAGGCCCTGCAGCCTGGCCGCCGTAGCCTGGTCGAGGCCGGCGGCGTCTCCCGGCAGGCCGGCCGGGTCGCGGCCGAAGAGGACGCCATAGAAGCAGCACGCCGCGAGGTAGCTGCCCAGCGGGGTGGGATGACGGTTGTCGCGGAACAGGGCTTCCTCGCCGTGCGCCTGGCGCCAGGCGCGGAAGGCCTCGCCAGCCGGCACCACCAGGGCGCCCGACTCGGCGGCCAGGGCACGGTAGGCGGCACTGATGGCGTCCTGCTGCGCCACCTCGCCGCGCCGGGCCCAGGTCAGGTAGAGCACCGGCCTCGCTCCGCGCTCGGCGATGGCGGCGAGGAAGAGGCGGGCATGGGCGGTGAAGGCCTCGGCCTTGGCGTAGGTCGCCGTGCTCTGCTCCTGCAGCACGACCCAGGTCCACGGCCGGGCGCGGATGCGCTCCAGCGCCACGCCATCCTTCCAGTGCTTCTCCAGGTCCGCCCCGCCCACCAGCACGCGATCGGTCAGCAGCGGCCCCTGGCCACCGGCCTGGGCCAGACCGGTCACCAGCTTCGGCAGATCGTTGTAGATGGTCAGACTGTTGCCGATGAAGAGGATGGTGCGCTCCTCGGCGGCGGACAGCGGGACCGCGCAGAGGGCGATGACGGCGAGCAGGAGGTTGCGCATGCCGCCATCCTATGCAGCCGATGCCGCCACGGGCAGATCCCGGTAATGGCCCGGCTTCTCCGTTCTGGCGCGCCTCCGCCTGCCGCGATGCTGCCGCCATGCCCCGGCAACCGCTGGCCGCGCACGTCACCGGCTTCCCCATTCCGAAGCCGCAGCGCCACCTCGGCATGCACCGCCATGCCGAGGTCGAGATCGTGCACCACCCCGCCGGGTCCGGGGTGTCGCTGGCCGCGGACGGCCAGGAGCTGGCCTTCGCCGCCGGCGACACCTGCATCTATCCCGCACGACTGCGCCATGACCGCCGCTTCGCCACACCCGGCTCCTCCCTCGTGGTGCGCCTGCGCGTCGATCCGCCGCTGCCGGTCGAGATCCGCCGCGCCCGCCTGGTGCGCGGACCGCTGCCGGCCTGGCTGCTGGAGCTCGTGCGCGAGCTCGCCGGCCCGCAGCCGGCGATGGACGGTTATGCCCGCCTCGCCCTCGACCACCGCGCCAGCGCCCTGCTCTGCGGCCTCCTGGCCCACGCCCAGCCCGCCCGCGAACGCGATCCGGACGAGGCCCTGGCCGAACGCGCGGCGAGGCTGATCGCCGAGCGCTTCGCCGACATCGGCCGCCTTTCCGCCCTGGCCGGCGAACTGGGCAGCGACTACGACCATCTGCGCCGCGCCTTCGTCCGCCACCGCGGCATGACCCTGATCGCCTGGCTGACCTCGGTGCGCGCCCGTCGCGCGCAGGAGCTGCTCGCCAGCAGCCGCCTGACCCATGCCGAGATCGCCCGGCAATGCGGCTACGCCAACGCGCGCTACCTGAACCGCATCTTCCGCAAGCAGTTCGGCTCCGCGCCGGGGGCGGTCCGCCGGTGATCACCGCCTACGCCTCGATCGCCCGGCTGACCCTGCTGCGCCTGATGGCGTACCGCATGCGCTTCGTCACCGGCATCGCGACCTACGCCATCTTCGTCGGCGGACAGTGGTTCATCTGGAAGGCGATCTACGCCGCGCGCGGGCCCGGCGCCGAGGTCGGCGGCATGGACCTGGCCCAGCTGACCACCTACCTCGCGGTCGGCTACATCGCGCGCAGCGCCTATTTCACCAACCTGGACAGCGACATCGCGGGGCGCTTCCAGAACGGCGACGTGGCGCTGGACCTGCTCAAGCCGATCAACCCGATGGGGCAGTGGCTGGCCCTGGCCGCCGGCGAATGCGCCTTCCGCATCCTCTTCTTCGCCCTGCCCATGGCCTGCGTGCTGGTGCCGGTCTTCGGGGTGCATCCGCCGTCCGGCGACGGCTGGTGGCAGTTCCCGATCCTGTTCCTGCTCGCCTTCCTCATCAACCACGAGCTGAACGTCGCCGCCGGCATCGCCTGCTTCTTCCTCGAGGACGTCACCGCCCTGACCAGCCTGAAGCGCAACCTGATCATGCTGCTGTCCGGACTGATGGTGCCGCTGCATATGCTGCCGTCGGTGGTGGCCTCGGCGGTGGCCTGGCTGCCCTTCGCGGTGATCAGCTACTGGCCGATGATGGCCTACGTCGGCGAGCTGGGCCAGCACGGGCATCCCGGCTTCGCCCAGGTCGCCGCCCTCGGGCTGGGCTGGCTGGGCCTGCTGCACCTGGGCAACCGCTGGCTGTGGAGCCGGGCGCGTGGACGGCTGGAGGTGCAGGGCGGCTGAGTCGGAATCGCGGCAAGCAGCTGGTATACAACGGTTCCAAGCACCATCGGCTGGACCTGCCGAGGGCGACCACGTATGCTGGCTATGTGTGTTCCCGCCCGGTTCCTCCTACGCCCACCCCACGGGCCTTCACCCTGATCGAGCTGCTGGTCGTGGTCAGCATCATCGCCGTACTGGCCGCGCTGCTGCTGCCGACGGTGAAAACGGTCCGCGACGCAGCGTGGAACTCGACCTGTGCCAGCAACCTGCGCAACCTCGGGGCGGCGGTGCAGACCTACACCCTGGACCACGAAGGGCTGCTGCCCTATCGCCACGTCAGTTCAGAATGGTGGGAGCGGATGCCCGACGAGCTCAGCGGGCAGTACTCGGACAGCTACCGGCAGTTCCGCAAGGACGTGTTCCACTGCCCCTTCGCCGACCGGGACATCCGCAATCCCTGGACCTTCACCAGCCGATTCACCGCCCACTTCGGCATGAACGTTCACCTGCGGGCGGCCTGGACCGGCACCGCCTGGCAGTCCGACCAGCCGCCCGTGCCGCTGGCCAGCGTCTCCGGCCGCACCGTGCTGCTGGGCGACAACCGTACATGGACCACGGGCGGCATGGTCTACTTCGAGGGCTATGTGGAGTCCACGACCGGCGGCGCCCCCTGGCCGGTGAACCTCGCCGGCACCAACGGGACCCAGGTGACGCCGATCGCGTTCCACGCCCGCTCCACGAATCTGGTATGCGTCGATGGCCATGTCGAACGCATCAGCGGTACCTGGGATGCGGCGGCCATGCAGAAGATCTTCAAGTCGGCCGCCTCGAAGCGCTGACCCGCCTCAACGCCGGATGCGCAGGCAGGCGGCGCGCCAGCGATCGAGCGACAGCTCGACACCGCGGGCGCGCAGTTCGGCGGCGGTGCCGGTGAAGACGGTACGTCCCGACGTCGGGCTGGCTGGGCCTGCTGCACCTGGGCAACCGCTGGCTGTGGAACCGGGCGCGTGGACGGCTGGAAGTGCAGGGCGGCTAAGGCCATCGGCGACGGACGGGGCTTCTGCTCGCCAGCATGCCGGCCGCTCTGGCGACGATACGAGGTCCGCAGACAACTGCGGCCGTTTGTCCACCTGGGTTTCTGGCGACGCCCACTAGGACATCCACCTAGTCCACGCCGCGGGTTGTCTTCTGCCCGGCTTGTGCGACGCGCATGGCACGGCTACCATGCATAGATGCTCCGCTTCCGCCGCCTCACCACCCTCCTCGCTGTGATGCTGATCATCGCGGCCGCCATCCCGGTGGCCGCGGTGATCGCACTCGCGCATCTCTCGGCTGTCGCAAGCGCCGAAAGCGCACGCGGAACGGCGATGAGCACCTTGTCCGCCAAGACCCTGGACGGCATCTACCGCAATCTCTTCGAGCGTCACGGCGATGCCCAGGCCTTCGCCATGCATCCGGCCGCGATCGCGCTGGACCGCAGCGCGCTGCAGCCGGCGATCGACGCCTACATGCGGTTGTATGGCGTCTACGACCTCATGCTGGTGACCGACCTTGATGGTCGGGTGGTCGCCGCCAGCTCGGTATCCGGCTCAGGCGCCGACATCTCGGATCGGACCCGCAGCCTGCAAGGGACCACCCTGTCCCTTCCCTGGATCGCCGGCGTCCGCGACGGCACCATCCGACCTGGCTCGACTGACTGCGGCGAGCCGACCACCGAACCCGTCGTCGCCGTCGCCACCGGCGGAAGTGGATTGAGCCTGCGTTTCACCACTCCGATCATGCGCAATGGATCGGTAGTCGGATCGTGGAGCAACTTCGCCTCCTGGGAGCGCATCGTCGGATCGCGCGGAATCCTGCGCCAGCTCGAGGGCGAGCTCAGGCAGCTCGGCTACATGAACGTCGAGGTGACCCTGGTGGACCGCTCCGGGCGCGTGCTGTACGACGGCATCGACGGCGGCTCGTTCAAGCGCGATCAGCTGGATCTGGGCAAGCTCGGACTGCAGGCGATCGCCGCCATGCGCACCGCCAGCGACGGCCTGGCATCCCGACCGGCGGGGGATGGCACCTTCGCTACCGGCTACACCGCCGAGAAGCACCGCCGTACCGGCATCCCCCAGATCAACGCCTGGGCGACCAGCAACGGGCAATCCGGCTTCTCCGGGTACGGCTGGGGCGTGCTCCTGCGCCAGGAGCGGTCGACCGCCCTGGCCGACGCCAGCCAGCTGCTGCTGTTCGAGCTGGGCATCGCCACCGCAGCCGTCATCGCAGTCGCCGCTATCGCCGTGGGCGTCGCGCGGGGCATCGCCCGCCCGATCCTCGCCATCGATGCCGTCATGTCGGCCGTCGCTGAAGGCGACTTCACCGGTCGCATAGAATGCGACGCCAGCCACGAGGTCGGGCGCCTCGCGGCCAGCGCCAATCGCACCATCGAACGCCTGCGGTCCCTCGTCGGCCAGATCGCCGAGAGCGCCACCACCCTGGCGACCGCCTCGGAGCAGATGTCAGGCACGGCAGCGCAGCTGGTGGAGGCATCCGGTCAGGCCGACACCCGTGCCGCCGCCGTTTCGGCCGCCGGCATGGAGGCTTCGACCGCGGTCGGGGCCGTCGCCGCCAGTGCCGAGGAGATGACCGGCAGCGTGCGCGAGATCAGCGGCAACACCGCGAAAGCGGCGGACATCGCCCGCCAAGCGGCGGAACGTGCCCGCAGCAGCGACGAGCTCATGCGTCGGCTCGACCGCACATCGCAGGAGATCAGCGGGGTGATCGCCTCCATCGGCGCGATCTCCGAACAGACCAATCTGCTGGCCCTGAATGCCACCATCGAGGCGGCCCGGGCCGGCGATGCCGGACGGGGATTCGCCGTGGTGGCGGGGGAAGTGAAGGATCTCGCACGTCAGGCCGCATCGGCCAGCGGCGATATCCGCTCCCGCATCGATGGCATCCAAGTCGATGTCCGCGCCACCGTCGCGGCCCTGAGCGAGATAACCGCGATCATCGCCACCATCGACGGCACGCAGCAGACCATCGCATCGGCCATCGAGGAGCAGGCCGCGACCACCGCCGAGATGACACGCAACCTCGCCTCAGCCAGCCAGGGCGCCGGCGAGATCGCTCAGCAGATCCAGGGCGTGGCGAGCAGCGCCCGCATGGTCAACCAGGGCGCCAGCGAGATGCAGCAGACGGCGGCCGAGCTGGCCGCGCTCGCGGAACGGCTGCGCGAGCTGGTCGGGCGGCTGCGCATCTGAGACCGTAGCGGCATCGCGGCATCCCCGGCCTGTAACGCCGGCACCGTCGCGCCGTATCACGGGCATGCTCCGCCCGCTCGCCGCCCTCCTCCTCATCATGCCCCTGCTGGCGGCGGGCGAGGCGGCCCGCGGCGAACGCGTGTTCGTCTGCGCCCACAGCTTCATGACCTTCATCGCCAACATGCTGCCGCCGCTGGCGCAGGCCGGCGGCGACGGCTTCAGCCTCGCGGGCCACCAGATGATCGGCGGCTCGCAAGTCATCCAGCACTGGAACCTGCCCGGCGACAAGGCCAAGCCGTCCCTGCAGGCCGGGCTGGTCGACACCCTCATCCTCTCGCCGACGGTGCAGCTGCCCGACGCCGGCATCGACAACTACGCCCGCCTCGGCTGCGCGGCGAACCCCAAACTGCGCATCCTGGTCCAGGCCTCGTGGCCGGCCTTCGACGATGCGAGCAGCACCGATCTGGAGGGCTTCCTGGCGCGCTCCCGCCGCTTCCGCAACGAGGATCGCAACGCCGCCACCGCCGCCAGCCTGCAGGCCATGCTCGACTGGCAGCGCACCGGCTGGTGCAGCCGCCTGCAGCAGCAGGTGGCCGCACTCAACCGCGAACTGGGCCGTGAAGCGCTGCGCATCGTGCCGGTGAACGAAGCCGTGTTCGCCCTGCGCCAGCGCGTCCTCGCCGGGACCGCGCCGGGCCTGGCCAAGCAGACCGACCTGTTCAAGGATCCGATCGGCCATCCCACCCAGGCGCTGTGCGCGCTGGTCGCCTACTGCCACTATGCGGCGCTGTTCGGGCGCAGCCCGGAAGGATTGCCGCCGCCGGTACGGCTGCCCAGCGCGGACCTCAACCCGGTGCTGCAGCGCATCGCCTGGGACGCGGTCAGGCCGGCTTCGGCTCCATCGCCTGCGTCGACCGGCGGGCAGAGAACGCAGCGCTGACATCGGCGGCATAGGCCAGGGCGGCCTCGTAGCCGCCGAATACCCGGCCCTCGCCGATCAGCTCCAGGATGCCGTGCCGGTCGAGATCCGCGAGCGGACGGGTGTGGCAGTCCGAGAGGATCAGTTCGGCACCGCGCTTGCGGCAGCTGGTGTGCAGCTCGCGCAGGCTGAAGGCGGCGGTGGCGTCGATGAAAGGGACGTTGCGCAGGCGCAGGATGAGGGCGCGGGGCTGCTCGCCGACCATGCCGTCGATGTCGCGGATGAGGGTGGCGGCGCCGAAGAAGAAGGGGCCGCGCACCTCGTAGACCTCAACCCCCTTCGGCAGCGCACTCGACTGCTCGGCATCGGCTCCGCTGTCGGCCGCACGACGCTCGACCTGCGTGCATTCCGACATGCGCTTGACGAAGAAGAACATGGCCAGGATCACACCGCTGAACACAGCCATGGTCAGGCCGGCGAAGATGGTCAGGCCGGTCGCGAGCGGCAGGAGGAAGGCATCGCTGCGCCGGCTGCGCAGGATGTGCGGCCAATGGCGCAGCTCGGCCATGTACCAGCACACCACCAGCAGCACGCCGGCGAGGCAGGCCATGGGCACGAAGCGCACCAGCGGGGCGCAGGCGACCAGGATCAGCAGCACGACGATGGCGTGCACGATGCCGGCGACCGGGCTGCGCGCCCCGGCCCTGATGTTGGTCGAGGTGCGGGCGATGACGCCGGTTGCCGGCAGCACGCCGAAGAAGGGCACCACCAGGTTGGCGATGCCCTGCCCGACCAGCTCGCTGTTGGAGTCGTGGCGATCGCCGCTCATGCCGTCCGCGACCACCGCCGAAAGCAGGCTTTCGATGGAGCCCAGCAGGGCGATGGTGGCGGCGAGCAGGCCGATCTCCTTCCAGTCCAGGCCGCTGCCGGTCAGCCGCTGCCAGAAGGCGGCGAAGGACCAGCCGTCACCGTTATGCATGCCCGGCAGATGCGGGGTCGGCGGCGCGCTGGGGATGTCGCCGATGGTCGCCAGCACGCCCGGCTGTCCGGCCCAGCCCAGCGCCAGGGAGGCGAGGGTGACCACCACGAGGGCGATGATGGCTCCGGGCAGCACCGGCTTCCAGCGCCGCAGCCCCATGATGATCGCCACCGTCGCGGCGCACACCGCCGCAGGCTGCCAGGCGATCGATTCGCGATGCTGCCAGACGTGGCCGATGCGCTCGGTGAAATGCTCGAAGCTGCGCCCGGGGATGCCCAGCAGCGGCGCCAGCTGCGTGCTGGCGATGGTCACGGCGATGCCGGTGGTGAAGCCGATGACCACCGGGACCGGGATGAAGGTGATCGACTTGCCGAGCCGCAGCAGGCCCATCGCCAGGATCATGGCGCCGGCAAGGAAGGTCGCGATCGACAGGCCGAACAGCCCGATGTGCGGATTCGCCGCCGCAGCCGCGCAGATGCCAACGAAGGCTCCGGCCGGACCGCCGATCTGCACCCGGCTGCCGCCGAAGACGCTGATCAGCACGCCACCGACGATCGCCACGTAGAGGCCCTGCTCCGCCGTCGCCCCGGAGGCGATGGCCAGACCCATGGACAGGGGCAGCGCGACCACGCCGACGAGCAGGCCGGCAAGGCAGTCGGCGACGAGATCCTGGCGCGAATAGCCTGCGCGCAGGCTGCGCATCAGGACTGGCGAATACGGGGCTTCTGACATGGGCTATGCATCCTAGCAGGCCGGCGATCCCCCGCCAGGACCCGGCTGACCGGCGACACCAATGTCGTCAATGCGGACATGAGGCTGCTTGCAGCAGCCGAACAGGTGGGCGTAGCCGACCACCCCGGGGCGGGCCATCCGACGCAGGCGGCGCCGGTTCCAGGTTCATCTCGCACGGCCCTGGCATATGCTCCCGGCATGGGCCCGGTGCTCGAACTGTCGCACGACTGGCATCGCGCCCGCGCCCTGCAGCGGGCGGGCAAGGGCAAACCGCCGCCGCTGGTGGCTGCTGGCCTCGACGTCGAGTTCCACCCCGGCATCGGCCGCCGCGCCAAGGTCGGCGGCATGGCGATCGTCTTCGGCGCCTTCCCGCCCTCGCTGGGCGATCTGGTGACCTTCGCCCGCGCCCGGCTCTTCCTGCAGCCCGAACAGGCGCGCGCCCTCGATCCGGTCCTGCGCACCCGCATCCTCGCGCTGTGGTCCTGGCTGCCCGGGCCGCGGCTGGACTGCTACCTTGAGCTCGATCGCGCCACCGACGAGGCGCACGCCTGGCTGCTCGCCCCGGACGGGGCGCGCGAGGTGCCACTCGACCGCGAGGATCCCGAGCTGGACTCCTGGTTCCTGGAAGGCCTGGTCGTCGCCGGTCCGACCAGCTGGGGCGGCGAAGCCGGCCTGGCCAAGCTGTCCGAGCGCCTGGGCGACCGTCCGCTGCTGGTGGCGGCGCGCATGGCCGACCGCCTCGACCGCCGCAGCCGCGATCCGCGCGGCACCCTCGAACTGGCGCACCTGGCCTGGCCGCGCCTCAGCGAGCGCGACGAGACCGGCTGGGCGGACCTCGCCGACCAGGTGCATCCATGGGCCGCAGTGCAGCTCGGACGGCTCGCCCTGCGCCTCGGCCTGACCCGGGCGGCCCGCGTGCTGCTGATGCGCGCCGACCACGTCGATGCGCCGCCCATCGCCTGGTTCGATCTCGGCCAGGCGTGCGAAGCGCTGGACGACCTGCCCGCGGCGCTGTCCGCCTTCGTGCACTACGTCGGCGTGCGCGGCAGCGACCCCGACGGTTGGCGGCGGCTGCTGATCTGCCGCCTGCGCCAGGGCGATCTGCAGGTCGCCGACGAGGCGCTGCGGCGCTGGCGCGAGGCCGGCGGCAAGGAGGACGACCTCGCCGAGCGCCTGATCGCGCAGATCATGGCCTCGCGCATGCGGCTGCATGAGCGTGCCGCCATCGCCGGCTGGCTGTGCTCGCGCATCGAGGGCGCCATGGCCGAGGCCTGTCCGGCGGCGAAGCTGGTCGACACCTGCTGCGCCGGACTGCCGGATGCGCGCGCCGAGGCCCTGCGCAACGCCTGGACCGCCGCCCAGCCGGCCATCCGCGAAGATGCCGCCCGCCTGGGCGAAGGCGAACCCGCCGTCATCGATGCCCGCGCCGATGCCCTCGCCCGCACCGCCCTGCTGGCCTTGCCGCTGCTCGCCCGCCCGCATCCAGCCGAAGAGGCGCCCGGTGCCGACGAACTGGCCGGCAATGCCCAACGCGCGCTATCGCTGTGGTGCGAGCACCGTCTGAAGCTCGGCCTGCGCTGGCTGGCCGTGCCCGGCTGGCTGCGCGGCCTGGCGGACGCGGCCCGCTATTAGTTTCGAGGGGGCTGGCGCCCCCTCGGGCTCCCCCGACGGCCTATGTCGCGGTTCGGTTGTCTCGCTGCGCTCCACAACCGTGGGGGGATGGCCTCCGGCCTTCATATCCCCCCACCAC
>JAFLCQ010000489.1 GCA_017302815.1 Planctomycetota bacterium | reverse complement strand
GGGGCCGGCAGCCGGCAGGTGGCGGAGGGGCTGATGCTGGCGATGCGGCACGAGCTGCTGCGCGATGGCGGTCGCCGGCGCGATAGTCTGGTCGAGCGCGTGCGCGCCTGGGCGATGCCGCACCTGGCGCAGCGCGTGTCCCTGGACGACCTCGCCGCCGTCGCCGGGCTCAGCCGTTTCCACTTCGTGCGCGCCTTCCGCGCCGCCACCGGCACCTCGCCGGCACGCTGGCTGCGGCATCAGCGCCTGCAGGCCGCGCGCACCCTCATCCTCACCACCGATCTGCCGCTGCGCGAGATCGCCCCCCGTGCGGGATTCGCTGACGAGTTCCAGATGTCGCGGGTCTTCCGCCGTGAGACCGGCGCGCCGCCGAGCCGGCTGCGCGGCGGCGTCAGCTGATCTTCTCGGCCAGCATACGCACCTCGTCGAGGCGGAAGGGCTTGCCCAGCACCGGGAAGCCGTGGTCGGCGACGAGGCGCTCCAGGCGTTCGGGGTCGCTCTCGCCCGTGGTCAGGGCGATGTGGCCGGCCAGCTCGGGCTTCAGCGCCAGGGCGCGCCGCGCGAGGTCGAGGCCGTTGCCGTCGGGCAGATGCAGATCGACGACCAGGGCGCGCACGTCGAGGCGGGTCAGCTCGGCCATGCCCTCGGCGACGCTGCCGGCGACCGCGGTGGTGCAGCCGGTCTCGCGCAGGGCGTCGACAAGGATCTCGGCGACCATCGGCTCGTCGTCGATGACCAGGGTGGTCGGGACCTGCAGCGGGGCCTGCATGCCCGGCAGCTGCAGCGACGGCAGCTGCTGGGTGGTGTTGCGCTTCGCCGGTTCGGCCGCCGGCAGGGTCAGCACGACCATGGCCCCGCGACCGCCGTCGCGCTTGGCCAGCTCGATGGTGCCGTCCTGCTCGCGCATCAGGGCGGCGGCGGTGGACAGGCCCAGGCCGCGGTGGTCCTCGGCGGCGCGGGTGGTGAAGAATGGGCGCACCGCGTTGGCCACCACCTCGTCCTCGGGCGTCGCGCCGTCGTTGGCCGCGACCAGGCGGACGCGATCGGCGTTGAGCTCGCCGGACAGCACGATGGCGTTGGCGCCGGCATCGGCGGCGTTGGCGATGATCTGCTCGAAGACGCGGGCGAGGGCGCGCGGCGCGGCGATGACCGCCGGGAGGGGATCACGGACCTCCAGCCGGGGGACGCGCCCGGCGGCCGCCGCGTAGCGATCGGCTCCGCTGTGCAGGGCGTCGGCGGGCTCCAGGCGCGCCGCCTGCTCGCTGAGCGGGCTGGATAGCTGCGTCAGCTGCTGCACCACCCGCCGGCAATGGTCGACCTCCTGCAGGATCACCGTCAGCCGCCGCGCCACGTCGGTGTCGGTGGCCTGGCGGTGGAGCCGCTGGGTGTAGCCATAGATCGCCGCCAGCGGGTTGTTGAACTCGTGGGCCAGTCCGCGCAGCAGGTGCGTCACCGTCGCCTGGGTCTCCAGCTGCAGCATCTGCCGGTGCGACTCCTGCAGCCGCTCCTGCGCCTCGACCAGATGCTGGGTGCGTTCGGCCACCAGATCCTCGAGGCGTTCGTTGAACCCCAGCAGTTCGGCGTTGCGCACCGCCAGTTCATCGACCAGGGACTGGGTGTGCCTGCGCAGCAGCGCCTGCTCGCAGCCGTGGTGGAACAGTTCGACCGCGGCCGTCCCGTCGAAGGGCTCGACGAGCAGCGCGTCGGCATCGCCGCGGTTCACCGCGGCGATGCCGTCGGCGACCGCCGGCTGGCCCGACCACAGGATGCGGAAGGCGTCCGGGTCGCGCTCACGGCACTGCTGCAGCCATGGGATGCCGGCGCCGCGGCCGGCCACGACCACGTCGGGATGCAGGCGTTGCGCCAGCCGGTCGGCCTCGGCCGCGCTGCGCGAGATGTGGATCACCACCCCGGCGCCAGGGTCGACCCTGCCCAGCAGGCTGCGTTGCGCCTCGTCGGGTAGCAGGGCGAGGAGCGAGGTGACGGATGTCCCCATCTCCCACCGTGGTAGCGCGGAATGGTCCCGCAGGCAATCGCTGATGGGGCGGGGAAGCGGCTGGTGCGCTCGCCGGCGCGGCTGCTAGAGTCCCGCCGTGCGCATCCTGCTGCTCGAAGACGAGGACAGCATCCGCTCGGCGCTGGCGCGCGCCTTCGAGCGCGATGGCCATGAGGTCCGCCAGGCAGCCGCGCTGGCCGAGGCCGCTTCCATCCTGTCCGGGTGGAGCCCCGAACTGGCGGTCAGCGATCTCAAGCTGCCGGACGGGAACGGACTGGATCTGGTGGGGGCCCTCGGGGTGCCCATCATCATGCTCAGCGGCTATGCCACCTATGACGATGCGGTGCGGGCCCTGCGCTGCGGTGCTGTCGACTTCTTCACCAAGCCGGTCTCGATCAAGGACGTCCGTGCCGCCATCGCCCGCATCAGCCGCTCGACCGGGCGGCCGCAGGGGGTGAGCTGGATCGGCCCCGACGAGGCCCTGGCGGCGGTCCGCGAACTGGTCGCGAGCCTGCCGGGCCGCCGCGCCAGGCTCGCCGCGGTCGAACTCGTCCAGGCTGCGCAGGCGGGTCGGCTCATGGCGCAGGTCGATGCGGCCGGCTGCAGGTTGTGGCTCGATGCCGCCGTCGACTGGGATGCCCAGGCCGACCGGATCGCCTGGCTGCATGCCGCCGGGATCGAGACGCTGCTGGGCAAGACGGCGACCGTCGTCAATGCAGGTCAAGAAACAGCATCGTCTTACGCTTCGGATCTTGAGCGTCTGTGGCCCGAGGAGCTGGTCCACGGCCGGGCGGTGCGGGCCGCAGGCTGGGTCAGTTGCGGATCGTGGATCCTGGCGTCGGTGCGGGCCGGTGCGGGGCCGCTGGTCGGGCTGGACGAGCAGCTGCGCCGCTGCTGCGAGACCTGCGGCGTGTCCATATCGACCGCCCCGGCCAGCCTCGTCCAGGAGGGTGTCGGCGTCG
>JAFLCQ010000488.1 GCA_017302815.1 Planctomycetota bacterium | reverse complement strand
CCGCGGCCTGCAGCTGCGGGCGCTTCGCGCCCTGCACGCGCTCGTAGGGCGTGGGCCGTGCTCCGCCGCCGACCACGACGCCCGAGCTTCCCCACGAACCGCCAACGCGGATGCCACCGACCGCCCAGCCCGGGCCGGCGGCGCCGACGCCGATCGCCCAGTTGCCGGTGTAGGGGTTGTAGCGCACGCGATAGCCGTAGGTCACCGGATAGTAGCCGCCGTAATAGCCCCCATACCACCAGCCGGTGCCGTAGACCGGGCAGCCGCCGTAGACATACCAGCCGTAATAGGCCGGGGTGCAGCCCACCCAGACGTAGTCGTCATCGTGGTCGTAGACCGCGACCGCGTTGGTGTTCGACCACGGGCAGGAGGCCGGCAGGTCATCCAGGGCCTCGGGCTTGCTGGTCGCCACCGTCCACGGACCGGTCACGACGCCAGCCTCGTACCACACCCCGTCGCGGCAGCAGTAGTAGCGCGGCCCGGGGATGCGGAACACGGCATCGGCGGAATTCTCGGCCCAGGCGACGTTGCGACCTTCGATCTCGACCCAGCGCGGCTCGCCATCGAAGGCCACCTGGATGCTCGCTGAACGGGGCACCTGCGCGGTCTGCGGCAGCTGCGCCAGGGCTGCGGCCTCGGTGGCCTCGTCGGTGCCGGCGACGCTGGCCCTCAGATGCGCCCGCTCGCCCGTCGCAGGGATGGCGGCGAAGGCGGCGGGGAGCTTGTCCCCAGGCACCAGGGCCCAGGTCTGGCCATCGGCGAGGGCGGGAGCGGAGAACCAGCGCCCGGCGCAGAGGGCGAAGACGCGGCCGGAGGCGGCCTCGCGGACCACGTCGTCTTCGGTATTCCCCGCCACCTCCAGGGCGCCGTCGGGGGTGAGTTTCTCGAACTCGGGTTCGCCGTCGAAGGCCAGCAGTTCCGCCGCCGTGTCGGCGACGATGACCTCGGGCGGCACCGCCCCGCCGGCGCGGGCCGAGCCCACGGAGACGCCCGCCGCAGTCGCAGCTGTCTTGACCGCCTCGGGCACCAGCGCCTCGGGAAAGTTCCATGGTCCGCCGGCCTCGGGGGCGCACAGCCAGTCGTCCTCGGTGCGCATCCACAGGCGGCCACCGGAGCGGACGATGAAGGCGGGAGTCCCGGCGAGGCGCTCGACGCCGCCATCGAGGGCCTTCCACACCTGCTTGCCCGGCACCGGCACGAGGAGCGCCGGCTTGGTGCGGACATGGATCACCGGGGCATCCGTGGACAGGCCCGCGCTGCCGCTGTCGACCTCCTCCAGGGTCGCTGCCAGGCGATCGAGATCCATCTGCAGACCGAGGGCGGCGATGGCCTCACCCACCGCGGCGCGCGCACCGGCGTCCTTGTCGGTCGCCTGCACTTCGCCGTTGGGCAGCAGGACCTTGGTGATCGCGACGCTGCGCGCGCTGGCGACGTCATGCTCGCGGTCGATGTCGAGGACGGCGTCCATCCACACGGCGGCGAAGACCCGCTGCTCCTCCCCCGCCCCGGACGGGAGCCAGGACACGGCCGCGCGGGCGATCAGCTTGTTGCCGGCCAGGCGCTCGGGCTGCGGCTGGTAGACCGTCACCACCCCGCCCGGTCGGGTGACATCCAGCGGCCAGGGGCCATCAGCGGCGCAGGCCAGGGCGGAGAGGGCGGCGAGGAGGAGGAGCGGGCGCATAGGTACTCCCGGGCAGGAGATCGATCAGAACGAGAAGCCGAACGACGCGCGCAGGAAGACGTCCCTGCCGCTGAAGTCGATCGACTCGCTGACCCGCACCAGGGTGCCCTGGTCGGTGACCACGGCGTCGATGTCGGCCGAGCGCCAGAAGTTGATGCCGCCGCCCAGGGCCGCTTCGAGATGGCGGCCCACGGTCAGGCGGATGTCCGCCCCGCCGCCGAAGTCCAGCCGGCCGACGCTGCCGCTGCCCTCGATGATCTGGTCGTCGTAGACCAGATCCTTGATGTAGACGTCGCTGGAGCCGACGGCGAAGCGCACGTAGGGCATGATGCCCAGGCCGACCAGACCCTGCTTGGGACCATCCTGGAAGGGCACCACGGTGCCGCCGAAGCTGAGGCCGAGGCCGAAGGTGTCGCAGTCGATGCGGCCATCGTTCTCGCTGTAGTTCTGCGAGTCCTCGAAGAGGGTCGCCTCGAAGAAGGGCTGCACGCCCTGCGACATGGGATAGTAGCTGCGGAAGTAGATCTCGCCCCGGGTGGCGTCCGACCAGCTCTTGCTCATGGGTCCGAGCGAGACGTTGCTGGAGGTCATGCTGGCGACGCTGAAGCCTATCGAGCCCTGCACAGGATCGATGCGCTCCCAGCCGTCGACGGCGTAGGCAGCGGTGGCGAGGACGGCGAGAACGATGGTGCGGTGCATCGCGGCAGGGTCGCAGCCTGACTGCCGATGCAATCGGCAGAACCGCCTTGCGGCCGCAGGCGGATCAGCGCCGCAGGCGGATCAGCGCCGCAGGCGGATCAGCGCCGCAGGCGGATCAGCGCCGCAGGCGGATCAGCGCCGCAGGCGCCAGGCCGCCAGCAGCGACAGGATGACGGCGACGAGCAGGGCTACCGACCCGGCGCGCAGGTCGGAAGGCACGGCGTTGGCGCTCTCGATGATGAAGATGGCGAGGGCGAGACCGAAGACGTCAAGCATGGCCCAGTGCCGCACGGCGGCGGCAAGGCCGCCGCGCGCCTCGGCCGGACGACCGGCATCGCGCACATGCACTGCCAGCGCCAGCCAGGGCACCACGATCAGGGTTGCCGCGACCGCCAGCATCAGGCCCCAGCTGCCCGATGCAGCCAGGCTGATGACGACGCCGACCAAGCTGAAGGCGCGGTCGCTGACCAGCATGCTGTCGGTCTCGAGCAGGGGCAGGACCTGGGCGCAGGCCAGGGCTGCCGCCGCGAACAGCAGCAGCCAGCGCACCCGCGGGCGCGCCGGGGCTGGCGCCACCGC
>JAFLCQ010000487.1 GCA_017302815.1 Planctomycetota bacterium | reverse complement strand
CGGTCGTGGGACGCCGGGCGGCCATCGGCATCGGGGTCAGGCGGCGGGTGGTGGTCGCGCCGAGGGGCTTGGTCGCGAGCGGGGCGGAGGCCCGCTCCAGCGCGTTGGCGCGGGCGCAGGCGTCGAGGACGCCGGCCAGGACCAGGCAGATGGCGACCGACGATCCACCATAGCTGATGAAGGGCAGGGTCAGGCCCTTGGTCGGGGCGGCGCCGGTGACCACCAGCATGTTCCAGAAGGCCTGGGTGCCCAGGAGCATCACCGCCCCGGTGGCGAGCAGGCGGCGGTGGAGGTCGCGCGACTGGTGGGCGATCATCATGCCGACCACGACCAGCGCGAAGAAGGCGGTGGCGACGCCGAGGCCGCCGACCATGCCAAACTCCTCGCAGATCACCGCGTAGATGAAGTCGGTGTGGCGTTCGGGCAGGAAGGCCAGCTTGGCGCCGCCCTCGCCGAGGCCGACGCCGGACACCCCGCCGCTGCCGATGGCGACGAAGCTCTGCTGCAGGTGGTAGGCGGCGGGTCCGTCGGCGTTCCACGGGTCGAGGAAGGCGAAGAAGCGCTCGCGGCGGTAGCTCACCTCCCACACGGCGACGTAGGCGAGCAGCGGCAGCGCCGCTCCGACGAAGGCCATGAGCTTGGCCCACGGTGCGCCGGCCATCAGCATCATCGACACCAGGACTACGCCCATGACCACCACCGAGCCGAGATCCTTGGTGGCGTAGACCAGGCCGGCGAGGATGGCGAAGGCGGCTACCGGGAGGACGAGGCCGTGCTTGAAGGTGCGCACGCGCTCGGCGGCCCTTCCCAGCAGCCAGGCGACGCAGACGACGACCGCGAACTTGGCGATCTCGGCCGGCTGCAGGTTTATGGGTCCGAGGTCGATCCAGCGGCGGGCGCCGTTGATCGAACGGCCGACCGCCAGCACAGCCAGCAGCGACAGGGCGGCGGTGCCGAAGACCGCGCCGACCAGGCGCCAGTCCTTCAGCACCCGCACGCCCATGCGGCTGACGATCAGCGCCCCGACCACGCCGGCGAGCATGGCCAGGCCCTGCTTGCCGAGGAACGAGTAGGTGACCGTCCCGTCCGAGCGTCCGCTGGCGGTGCCGATGACGGTGGTCGAGGCGATCATCACCAGGCCGAAGCCGCACAGGGCGGCGACGATGACGGCGAGGGCGATGCGCAGGCGGTTGGCGGAGTGGTCCATGTCAGCGCAGCCTGAGGGTGGCGAGGGCGAGGAGGGCGCAGCACGCGGCGATGATCCAGAAGCGGACGACGATCTTCGATTCCGGCCAGCCCATGTACTGGAAATGGTGATGCAGGGGGGCGCAGCGGAAGACGCGGTAGCCGCCTCCCGGACGATGCTTGGTCGCCTTGAACACCAGCTTCTGCACCAGCACCGAGCCGGCCTCGGCGACGAAGATGGCGCCGACCAGGAGGATGAGCAGCTCCTGCTTGGTCGCGACCGCGACCAGGCCGAGGGCGGCACCGAGCGCCTGCGAGCCGGTGTCGCCCATGAACACCGCGGCCGGGGCGGCGTTGAACCACAGGAATCCGAGGCAGGCCCCGGCGATGGCGGCGCAGAACACCGCGATCTCCTGGCCTCCCGAGACGTAGAGGCTCTGCAGGTGGTCGGCGGTGTCGACGCGGGACACCAGGTAGGCGATGACCATGAAGGCGAGGGCGGCGATGAGGACGGTGCCGCCGGCCAGGCCGTCCATGCCATCGGTGAAGTTGACGCCGTTGGCGCACGAGATGGTCACGAATGCGACCCAGGGCACCAGCAGCCAGCCGAGGGCGATGGCGTGCTCGACCGAGACCATGGGGAAGGAGAGCTGATCCACCGCGAGGCGGACGATGTACTCCTCGTCGCCCAGCGGCTTCTTGTAGAAGGTGTCGGGGAAGCCGGCCGGCACATTGGCCGGCAGCAGGGTGAGGGCGTCGTGCTGGCCCACCGCCCACAGGCCGTAGCCGCAGGCGAGGGCGAGGGCGATCTGGGCGATCAGCTTGGCGGTGCTGCTGATGCCCTGCGCCCCCTTGAAGATCTTCACCCGGTCGTCGTAGAATCCGAGCACGGCGAAGCCGACCAGGCCCGCCAGCAGCAGCCAGGGCCGCGCCTCGGTCAGGTCGCAGCACAGCAGGGTGGCCAGGACGATGCACGACACCAGGCCGAGGCCGCCCATGGTCGGAGTGCCCTTCTTGCCTTCGCGCATCGCGTCGACCACCGCGGCGCCGTCGTTCTTGGCCCCCGATTCGCCGAGCTTCTTGGCCCTGAGCCAGCGGATGAGCGGCGGCATGACCACCAGCATGGAGACGAAGGCGATCACCGCCGCCGCGAGGATGCGCGGGGTGACGCCACCGAGGGCCTGGAAGCCGGGGAAGGCGGAAAGCCAGGGGAACATCAGTGCACCCCGCCCGGGAACTTCGCCCCGAAGCCCGTGCAGATCTCCGTCAGCGCGTCCTCGAGGTGCGCTGAGCGGCTGCCCTTGACCAGCACGCTGCACGCGCCGGCATCGCGCATCCACTGCACCGCCATGCGGCCGGCTGCCTGGCGGTCGGCGACGTGACGGCCGTCGGCGCCGCCGGCCTCGTGGTAGGCGTCGAGGATGGGCTGCGCGAGGGGGCCGACCGCGATCAGGGCGACGCCGAGGCGGGCCGCCTCGCTTCCGACCAGGCGATGGCCGTGCAGGCTGGCCGCACCCAGCTCGCCCATGTGCCCGAGCACCGCGAGGCGGCGTCCGCCGCGATCGGCCAGCACCGCCAGCCCGGCCTGCATGCTGGCGGGGTTGGCGTTGTAGCAGTCGTCGATCACCAGGTTGCCGCCGACCTGCAGCGGGCGCAGGCCCTGCTGCCACCGCTGCGGCGCTGGGGTCTCGTGGCGATCGTCGACGAGATCGCCGGCAACCTGCGGCTCGAGATGGACCTCGCACGCGAGGCCCGCTTCGTGCGACGCTTTGCCGA
>JAFLCQ010000486.1 GCA_017302815.1 Planctomycetota bacterium | reverse complement strand
AGGACGCAGCGC
Source organism: Planctomycetota bacterium (assembly GCA_017302815.1). Classification (GTDB taxonomy): domain Bacteria; phylum Planctomycetota; class UBA11346; order UBA11346; family UBA11346; genus UBA11346. Next base: position 2,971 of record JAFLCQ010000486.1, on the reverse strand, counting down.
CCACCGCCAGCAGCAGGCCGGCAGCCACGGCGGCATCGAGGTCGCCATCCAGCGCGGCCTGCATGCGGTCGATAGTCTCAGCCATGCGCATCCCCCTGCGCCGCGACGCAGCCGCGCAGGCTGCCCAGGGCGCGGGTGATCGCCACCGACACGGCGTTGACGCTCCAGCCGACCCTGGTGGCGATGTCGCGTGGCGGCAGCCCGTCGACATGGCGCAGGGAGAGCAGCTCGCGCGCGCGCGGCGACAGGCGCTGCAGGCAGGCGCGGATCGCCTCCAGCTGCTGGTCGGCATCGCTGGGCGGCGGAGCGGCATCGGCGAGCAGCTCGACCACGTCCTCGGGCAGGCCCAGAGGGCCGCGCCGGCGCGCCCGCGCCGCCTCGCGCGCCAGGTTGCGGGCGATGCCGCGGCACCAGGCGCCGAAATCGCCCTCCGGGCGGAACTCCGCCGCGCGCCGCCGCACGATCAGGAAGCACTCCTGGAGCAGATCGTCGGCCAGATGCGCATCCCCGGTCAGGGCGAGGAGATAGCCGCGCAGCTGCGGGCTCTCGGTGACGAAGCGCAGCTCGGGGGGCGTGTCCACACCCCCTATTGGATGCCGATGACGCTTTCTTAGCAACCGCGTTCAGCCACCTCGTCAGCGGCTCCGCTGGCAGCGTGCAAGGGCCAGCCGCGCCGGATCTTATGCGAAATCCTGAACCGTCCGCCCTGATCGCGCGAATGGTGGCCGAGGAAGCTGCCATGCCCATCGTCCTGTCCAGAATCTCCATCGCCGTCATGCTTGGTTCCGCCCTGGCGGCGGCGGATCTGCCCAACCTCCAGATGCGCACCTTCTGCGATGGCAAGGGCCTGAGCTGGCTCGACACCACGACCCGTCAGCGTGCGGCCCAGTACCGCATGTTCTACAACGGCCCCTACACCGCGAGCGCCACCACCGCGAACATCAACGCATTCATCGCCGCGGTGAAGGGGATCAACCCGCAGACGCGGGTCGGCCTCTACCTCATCCATTACGAGATCCAGGACATCGGTGGCGGCCAGGCCCTCTACAGCGGTTTCAAGACCATGTCGGAGAAGGTCACGGCCGAGAACTGGTGGCTGCGCACCACCAGCGGGGCTCGGGTGCAGTGGACCGGCAACTACGACGCCTGGAACATCTGCCTCACCGGTGGCGATCGTCAGCCCGTCGACGCCAACAACGAACGTGCGCCTGAGGCGCTGGCGCGCATCTGGGCCGGGGTCGTCGGGCCGACCAACCTCGACTTCTACTACAACGACAACGCCCGGCTGCAGAACCAGGGAGGCGAAGTCGCGAATCCGCCGGCGGTCGACTACCTCCTCGACGGCATCGGCCGCAAGTCGACCGACGCGGTGGTCCAGGACGCCTTCCACGCGGCCGAGCGCCGCTTCCTGGATGCCTTCGAGCGCCTGGCGCCGGGCAAGCGCCGCACCGGCAACATGGGCAACGGCGATGATCCGTTGAGCCACGCCGCGATCCGCAACCAGTGGGACGGCGCCAACATGGAGGGCTTCATGGGCCTGTTCTGGTCGGTCGATTCGCAGAACGGCTGGACCACCTGCATGAACCGGGCCCGTACCATGCGCAACAACCTGCGCGACACCGGCGCCCGCGAGCTGTCGCTCTACCTGGGTCTGACCACGGTGCAGTACCCGATGATCCGCTACGGCCTGTGCAGCGCGCTGCTGCTCGATGACACCCTGTTCGGAATGAACATCGACAACCAGGGTTCGACCCTGGCCCAGAAGACCTGCCAGGTCGACGAGTACCTGGCCAGGCTGGGGGATCCGATCGATCCCGAGCCGACGGCGGCGCGCCAGAACGGCATCTGGATGCGCCGCTATCAGGGCGGAGCGGTGATCGTGAACCCCAACGACAACAGGGGTCGCCGCCTCATCGGTACCACCCTGCGGCGGACGGCGAACGTCGTCACCCTCAGCGGCTGGGCCAACCATGGCCTCGCGGCCGGGACCCCGATCCGCATCCTCGACAACTTCAGCAACGCCGCCTTCGATGGCGAGTTCACCCTCACCGCGGCCAACAGCGCGGCGGGTACGATGAGCTGGGCGCAGCCCGGCGCCGACGCCACCAACGCGAACGGGTATGGCCGCATCTGCGTGCAGTCGAGCATCGACCTGACCGGCCTCGGCCTGCGCCGGATCGGCGGGACCGATCCGAAGGTCGGCGCGGCCTTCCAGGATCCGGCGATCAACAACGGCCAGCCCTGCGGGATCGAGACGCTGTGGTCCAGCGACGGCTTCGTAGCGGTCAACGCCGCGCCCGCAGACACCACCCCGCCGACGGTGTCGATCACCAACCCGGCGGCCGGCACGGTGTCGGGCACGATCACTGTCGAGGCCTCGGCCGCCGACGACGTCGGGATCGACAGCGTGCAGTTCAAACTCGACGGCAACGACCTCGGCACCCGTGAGCACTTCGCCCCCTACACCGCGACCTGGGACACCGCCACCGCCACCGCCGGCAGCCACCAGCTGACCGCGGTGGCACGCGATGCGGCCGGCAACACGCGCACCTCGGCCGCCATCCAGGTCGTGATCGCGAATCCGCCGCCGACGCCAGGCAGCGCTCCGGCCGTGTCCTCGACTACTTCGGCCACACCGGTGCTGTCGGGAACGACCCAGGCCGGCGCGACGGTGCGCATCTACGACCAGGGCGTGCAGATCGGCGAAGTGGTGGCCGACGCCTCCGGGAACTGGTCCTGGACGGTGAGCCCGGCGCTTGCCGCGGGCGCCCATGCCCTGACCTGGACCGCCGCGAACACGGCCGGTACCAGCGGCGCCTCGCCCGCCGCCACGGTGACCGTCGCAGCGGCCGGTGGTGCCGGCTCCGGCTCCGGCTCCGGCTCCGCCTCTGGCAGCGCCTCCGGCGGCTGCGGCGCCGGCGCGACGCTGGCCTTCCTGTTCGGCCTGGCGATGCTTGCCCTGCGCTTGCGC
>JAFLCQ010000485.1 GCA_017302815.1 Planctomycetota bacterium | reverse complement strand
ACGAGCGCGCCGACGCCACCGCCGCGGTCGAGCACCTCGCCGCCCTCGGCCACCGCCGCATCTGCTTCGCCTTCGCCACCGGCGTGCACCCGCACTTCTCGGTCCCCGACCGCCGCAAGGCCGTCGCCGCCGCCGCCGAGCGCCTGCGCGTCACCGTCGAGGAAGTGGTGCTGAACCATGGCGAGGACGAGCTGCTGCGCCTGATGACCGCCCGCAACGGCCCCACCGGCCTCATCCTGTGCCCGATGGAGACCCACCCCTGGCGGGTGGTCGAGGCGCGCGCGAAGCGACCCTTCGCCGTCGTCGCCCTGGGCCAGGACCAGCGCAACTCGCCGGTAACCAGCGTGCAGCCCGACTACGCCGGCGTCGCCGCCCGCCTCGCCGAGGCCTGCGACGGCGCGCCGTTCCAGGGCGACATCGCGGTGGCCGGACGGCTCGTCGAACGCGCCACCTCGGTGCCGCCTCCCTGACTATTCGCCGAGCGGGCCCGGCGGCGGCATCGGCCCGATGGCCAGCGCCGCGTGCGCGGCGATCTCGGCGTCCAACAGCAGGCGCAGGTCCGCCAGCACAGCGGCGTTGGCCGGATCGCCGGCGTGGTTGCGCGTCTCGCCCGGATCCCGCTCCAGGTCGTACAGCTGCTCGGCATGCGCGCCGCCATCGTAGCGCACGTATTTCCAGCGCCTGGTCGCGACCATCCGGCTGATCGCGTTCTCGCCGTAGACGGCGCCACGCACCGGCGTGCCGCCCTCCGCCGCGAAGCGCTGCGAGAGGCCACGGCAGTGCGCCGGCTGCGCTGCGCCGGCATAGTCGCAGCAGGTCGCCATGAGGTCGAGACCGGTGGCGACCAGGCCGTCGTCGACGACCCTGCCAGCGGGGATGCGACCGGGCAGGCTCATGAGCCACGGCACGCGGGCGGCCTCCTCGTAGAAGAAGGTCTTGTGCTCGAGCCGGTGCGAGCCGTCGTGGTCGCCATGGTCGCTGGTCATGATGACCAGGGTGTCGCGCTCCTGTCCGCTGGCGGCGAGGGCGTCGAGGATGACGCCGATCTGGCGGTCCACCCGCTCCATCAGCCGGGCGTAGGCCCAGCGGTGCAGCCGCCAGTCCTGCGCCGTCCACTGCGCCCGCGCCGCCGCCTTGAAGGGCCGGGCCGCCAGCACCGCGGCGATCAGCTCCGGCTCGTCGGCCTGGATGTCCGCGTTCGCGGGCAGCGGCGGCAGGTGGTCGCGCAGGAAGGCGTCGCGGTCGACGCCCCGAGGTGGCAGCAGGGCCTCGTCGAGGTTGGCCAGCTCGGTGGCGCCGCCGGCGAGGATGCGCCGGTCCATGCCATCGCTCGCGAAGGCGCGGATCGCCTGGTAGCAGATGTCGTGCGGGTTGATCAGGCTGGCGACCATCGCCCAGCGCCGTCCGGCGCGGGCGCGGATCAGCGCAGCGGTCTCCACCGCCAGGCGTTCGCGCTCATCGCCGCTGAAGACCTCGAAGCCCAGGCGCTGCGGCGTCAGGCCTACAGGCCAGTGCACCTTGCCGCCGTACCAGGTCTCATAGCCGACGCCGCGCAGGAGGTGGCCCAGGCCCGACGCGTCGTGCGCCGGTTGGAACGGTAGCAGCCCCTGCCCGCCGTTGCCGCGCATGCCGATCGCCGACGGCATGCGGCCGGTGAACATGCTGAAGCGCGACGGCACGCACACCGGATCGCTGCAGTAGGCGCGGGGGAAGCGGGCGCCACCGGCCGCCAGGCGGTCGAGGGACGGGGTCGACACCCAGGACGTTCCGACGCAGGACATCAGGTGGTGGCTCTGCTGGTCGGTCAGCACGATCAGGATGTTGGGACCTGCTGGTTGCATCATGGGGTCATGCTATCCATGAGACCAACGGTTTTCCATAGCTGGTGCGCGCATGTGCATGTATGTTCGGATCATGCCAGCGTTCCGCATGGCCTGGACCGGCGCGCGCGATCCGCGCTTCGCACCCCTGGTGGTCGGATACCGCCAATCCTTCCCGGAGCCCGTCGACGCTCGCGCCGGTTCCTGGTTCTGCTTCATCTTCCATCATCCCGCCATCATTCGCGGCGATGACGGCGAGGTGCGGCTGCCCGCCGGCGGCTTCCTCATCGCCGGACCAGGGGACCGCGTGCAGCACCGGGCGGCAGGCTCCCGGCTCGAACGCTCCTGGCTGCGCTGCGAGGGTTCGGGCGTGCCTGCCGCCATCACCGCTGCCGGCCTGTCGCGGAGGCAGGTCGGATGCATGCCGTCCCCCGACGCGGCGGTCGATGGCATCCTCGACCTGCATCGCGCCATGCTCCATCCGCGCGGAGTCGCGACCGGCCACCTCCTGGCCCTGTTCTCGGCGCTGCTCCACACCATCGCCCGCGATGCCGGCGCGCGCACGCATGCCGCATCGGATATCGCCGCGGTCAGACGCCACCTCGAGGCCACCTACATGCAGGCGCCGCGTCTGGATGCGCTCGCCACCCTGGCGGGATGCTCGCGCGCGCAGTTCTGCCGCCGCTTCCGCGCCGCCACCGGCATGTCGCCCGGCGGCTATGTGCTGCACCTGCGCCTGCAGGCGGCCCGCGAACTGCTCTGCGCTACCGATCGGCCGATCGCCGACATCGCCGCCGCGTGCGGTTTCAGCGACCGTTTCCACTTCGGCCGCATATTCGCCCGCGAGATCGGCGAGCCTCCGGCGGCATTTCGTCGACACCGAAAAGACCATTGAAATATGGCATGGCCCTTGCTTTACGACTGCTGATGCCCGCTCCCACTCCTCCGCTGTCGCGCTTCTGTGCGCTGCCGGCAGCCCTCGTCGCCATCCTGGCCGCCGGCTGCTCGCGCGCCGATGCCGACCAGGCCCTGGTCGCCCGCACCGAACGGGCCCTCGCCGAGCTGGAGCGGCTCAAACCGCGCATGGCCAAGGCCGGCACGCCCGGCGCCGAGGCGCTGGCCGAGCAGCTCGGCAACGTGCGGACGGATCTCGCCGCCCTGCCGAC
>JAFLCQ010000484.1 GCA_017302815.1 Planctomycetota bacterium | reverse complement strand
CCCGCGCGGCACTGCCGGCGACCATGCCGCTCTACGACGAGGCGCACCAGCGCGACGACTGCGCCTGCGGCGAGGTGCTGGTGTGGCGCAGCGGCGGCCGTTCGCGCCTGGACCGCCTGGGCCCGGACGCACGCTGCCTGCACTGCGGCGCGCAGCACGCGTACTCCCTGTCCGGCGACCCCGGACCCCGGACCCCGGACCTCGGACCCGCAACATGAACATCGCGCTCTTCGGACTCGGCATCATCGGCGCCACCTGGGCGCGCAACCTCGCCGCCGACGGGCACGCCGTGCGGGCGTGGAACCGTACCGCGAAGCCGGAGCATCCCTGCTGGTGCGCCGATCCGCTGGCGGCGGTGCGCGGGGCGGAGCTGGTGTCCATCGTCGTCGCCGACGGTCCGGCGGTGATGCAGGTGCTGGATGCGGTCCTGCCGGCCTGCGCCCCCGGCACGGTGATCGCCAACCACGCCACCATCGGGGTCGACGAGGTGCGCGCGGTGCGCGACCGCGTCCGCGCCGCCGGCTGCGCCTTCCTCGACATGCCCTTCACGGGATCGAAGATCGCCGCCGAGCAGCGCCAGACCGTGTTCTTCGTCGGCGACGACGACGGTTCGCTGGCGTGCGTCGAGACGGTGTACCGTCCGCTGACCAGGGCCATCCTGCCGCTGGGACCGGTGGGCCGGGCGATGGCGATCAAGCTCGCCCTCAATCTGATGATCGCGACCACCTTCCAGGGCATGGCCGAGGGCCTGAAGCTGGCCCGCGCCGCCGGCATCGACGACGCGACCTTCTTCCGCTGCCTCGACCTCAACGTCGCCAAGAGCGGGCTCGCCGACCTCAAGCGGCCGAAGCTGGAGCAGGCCGACTGGTCGCCGCAGTTCTCGGTCAAGCACATGCACAAGGACCTGCGCCACGCCCTGCGCCTCGCGGCCGAGGTCGGGGTCGCCACGCCGCAGACCGCCCTGCTGCAGCAGGCCTACGCCGCGACCGAGGCCAAGGGCCTGGGCGACGCCGATTTCAGCGTCCTCTATCAGGCCTGAGCCGACCATCCGTGGCTGCGGGTGCCGTGGCGTTCAGCGCCAGACCTCCAGGCCGTGGTAGGTCTCCAGGTACGCGCACAGCACCTCCACGAAGTCCGGCGCATCACGCGTCACCACCCGCGAGGCGGAGACCCGCGGCGTTCCCTCCGGCGGCGCAATGTCCTGGTGCAGCACATCCTTTCCATTCATCAGCTGCACGATCTCGGCAAGCCGACGCTGGTGCTCGGGGAGCGCACTGACCAGTCGCAGCTTGCCATCCGGGGCGATGCCGATGCGGCCGATGCTGGCCGCGTCGGACTCCGCGTCCTCGGATGACTCATAGACGTCGCAGATCTGCTCAGCCGGAGGAATGCCCATGTGCCACGTCTACGTGTGCGCAGCGGCCGTTCAACGCGCCGCAGGACCGGCCAGCACCCGCACCTGCCCGCCGGGAACGACCCGCCAGACCCCCGCCGCACCGACGAAGGGCTCGCCGTCGAGCTGCATCGGCACGCTGCGGCGGAAGGACAGCTCCCAGCCGCCCTGCCGCCCAAGCGGACGGGCGCGGCGACGGCCGGCCAGCATCAGGCCCAGGCCCAGGCCCATGGGCAGGGCGAAGAGATCCGCCAGACCATCGTCGGAGCGGATCGCCGGACCCAGGCGCACGCCGCCGGCGTAGCTGGGGATACCCGCCACCACCAGGGCGCCGGTGCCTCCTGGCAGGGCCAGGCCGGCACAATCGCGCAACCGGGCGCCGGCCTCGGCCAGGCCGCACAGCCCGTACATCGCCTTGTTGATGCTGCGGCCGCGCATCAGCCAGGGCTGCACGCGGCGGATGTGGTGGAAGCGCAGCGCCGCCGCCGCGTCGTCCCCGACCGACCAGTAGTTGAACCAGGCCCGTTCGCAGCCCGGGCCGCGCAGCAGCCAGCGGTCGAGGCGGCGTTCGCTGGCCGCGAGGGCGTAGGCCAGCCAGGCATCCAACTGATCGCTGCGCGGCGGCTCGGTCGGCCATCCGAGGTGCTTGGCGAGATCGTTGCCCGTACCGAGCGGAATCACGGCCACCGGCACGTCGCGGCCGCTGCGGTGCACCGCGTCGAGGACGGCGGCAGCCGTGCCATCGCCGCCGCAGGCCACCAGTGGGCCTTCGCAGGCGGAGGCCAGCTCCACCAGCCTGCCGCAGCGGATGTCGTGCACCGGGTCGCCGCGTCGGGCGAGCATGGCGCCCAGGGCCGCGCCTTGGCGCCCGCCACTGGCCGGATTGATCACGAAGGTCGCCCGCACGCGCCGGCACTGTAGGGGCGGTCCCGGCCGGGAAACCCCGGGCAGAGCCCGGACGGACCCATCGGGGGACGCCTCCGACCGATGCATCACTGGACAGCAACCGCCCTCCCCTCGCCTTGACGCCCCCTCGCCGCAATCGTAAGCCTAGGCTCGACCGACCCCTGGGCTTGCGCCCTGAACCGGGCCCGCGTCCGCGCCGGACGCGCGTCCACTGACCCTCGAGGAGCCGCGGGTGGAATCCGAGATCGATCGCCTGCGCAAGAAGGTGGAGAACTTCCCCTCCCCCTCGTCCTACAACCGGCTGGCCGAGCTGCTGCATCTGGCCAAGCAGGAGGGCGAGGCCGAGGCGGTGTGCCGCAAGTGCATCAAGGAGTTCCCGCGCAACTCGCAGGTCTACGCCCTGCTGGCGGACATCCAGCTCGGCGCCGGCAGGCGCGGCGATGCCGCCGAAAGCCTGAAGTCCGCTCTCGAGCGCGATGGCCGCAACTACGCCGCAGCCCGCATGTACGCCGATCTGCTGGCCGAGAACCGCGACGTGCACGGCGCCCTCGCCCAGCTGAAGCAGGTGCTCGCCTTCCGCCCCGCCGATCCGGCGGTGGTGAAGCGCATCTCCGAGCTCGAGGCGCAGCTCAAGGGCGTGCCGGTCGGCGCCGTGCCCGCAAGCCGCGCGGCGGCACCAGCCCAGGCCG
>JAFLCQ010000483.1 GCA_017302815.1 Planctomycetota bacterium | reverse complement strand
GACCCTCGGCATCGCAGACGCGGAAGCTGCGCGCCAGGATCCCGCCGCGGATGCGCCCGGCGCGCTTGCCGTGGCGGTCGCGCAGGTCGAGGCCGCGGCCCAGCGTCCAGGCCTCGTGCGCGGTGGCGATGACCTGGCCGGCGGCGTCGGTCAGCTCGATCGCGCGCGGCAGGACCGGGAACATGCGCCGGCGCACCACCAGCGCTGCGCCGCCGCCCTGCGGGACGATGTGCAGTTCGGCTGGATCCAGCCGCAGCCAACCCAGGCAGATGCGCCCGACGACGCGAGCGAACAGGGGGACGCGGTCCTGCACCAGGGCGAGGCCGCCACGCGCCTGCACCGCCAGCCGTCGTGGTCCGAACCAGCGCCGTCGGCTGACGTGCACGAAGAGATCGTCGCTGCGCAGCAGCTCGGCCAGGTCCATGTCAACGTTCCAGGCGCCAGCAGCGGTGCGGCAGGGTGCCTGCGAAGTCCGCATCGATGGTCGAGTCGGTCACGTCGGCGACGCTGCGGAAGGGCGGTGGCGTGCCGATCAGGGCGAAGCCGGTCTTGTTGGTCGAGAACCAGGCGGTGCCGCCGGGGGCGAGCAGGCTGAACAGGCGCCACAGCAGCCAGCCGTGGTCGCGCTCGACCTCCCAGCTCTTCGCCATCGCCTTCGAGTTCGAGAAGGTCGGCGGGTCGCAGACGATGAGGTCGAAGCGTTCGCGATGGGCCTCGGCCAGCCAGCGCATGCAGTCGGCCTTGACCATGCGGTGATCCCCGCGCAAGCGGTTGAGATCGAGGTTCCGCTGCGCCCAGCGCAGATAGGTGTTGGACAGGTCGACGGTGACGCTGGCGGCGCAGTCGGCGGCGGCGGCATGGACGGTGAAGGCGCCGGTGTAGGCGAAGAGGTTCAGCACCCGCCGACCGCGGGCCTGGCTGCGCACCGTCGCGCGCAGCGGCCGGTGGTCGAGGAACAGACCGGTGTCGAGGTAGTCGCTCAGATTGACGGCGAAGGCGAGGCCGCTTTCGCGCACGGTCCGCTCGGCGCCCGCGCGCGCGACCACCTGGTACTGCCCGCCATGCTGGCGGTCCTTCTGGCGCCGCCGCTCCTTGACGAAGACCAGGGCCGGATCGATGCCCAGCGCCCCGGCGATGTCGGCGGCATCCGGCACGGCCGGATCGCCGGCGCGCTGGAACGCCACCGCGGCGCCGTCGTACCAGTCGACGGTGCAGGGGGCCCCGGCGGCGGCGTCGCAGATGCGCCAGGCGCTGGTGCCCTGGTCGGTGAAGCGGCGGCGCAGTTCGGGTTGGCGTGCGCGCAGGAGGTCAGCACAGTCGGTCACGTGCGTCATGGTGTAGAGGAGCGCGCAGCTTTGACCAGAATGCTATTGATTTATCTTTATCATTAGAGATAGATCCGCCATGCGCCTCCTGCTCGTCCCCACTCTTGCTCTCCTGTCCGCCACCCTGGTTGCAGCCGATGCCGCCAGCGCCCTCGACCAGGCCGTGGCCGAGCTGCCGCCGCGCGCGTCGCCGACTGTGCATGCGCACCAGGAGCCGAGCCTGCGGCTGATGGAGATATCGCTGGCGGTGGCGGGAGCGCTTGGCGCCTCGACGGCCTCCGATCACGAACTCGAGGGTTTGCAGGGGGGTGGCCATGATCCGGGCCGCCGTGGCTTCAGCCTGCAGACCGCCGAGCTGAGCCTCTCGGGCGCCGTCGATCCCTACTTCACCGCCGAGGCCCATATCGCCGCCTCCCCCGAGCACGGGGTCGAATTGGAGGAGGCCTTCATCACCACCACCGGGCTGCCGCATGCCCTGGAGGTGAAGGCCGGCTACCAGCTGATCGAGTTCGGCCGTGTGAATGCCAGCCACATGCATGGCTGGACCTGGATCGACCAGCCGGTGATCGCCAGCCGCCTCCTGGGCGGCGACGGCAGCCGTTCGCCGGGCGCGCGCGTCGCCTGGCTGGCCCCGGTCGGCTGGTACAGCCAGCTGTCGGTCGGCGCCTACAACAGCGATGACGAGAGCATGGTCTCGTTCCGCGGCGAGGCCGGCGGCCACGACCACGACGACCATGGCGACGAGCCCGAGCGCACCATCGGCGGCCGTCTGCGCGCCGAGGAGCTCGAGACCGGCTCGATGGCGGACCTGGCCTGGCTGGCGCGCTGGGAGAACTCCGCCGATCTCGGCGGCACCGAGACCAAGCTGGGCCTCTCCTGGCTGTCCGGCGCCAACGCCAGCGGCACCGGCATGCGCAGCGACCTCTACGGCGCCGACCTGGTGCTCGGGGCCAAGCCGACGTCGGGGCCGTTCACCGCGATCAAGGGCGTGATCGAGGTGATGTACCGCAGCGCCGAGGTGCCGGAGTCGGCCGAGCTCGGCGAGGACGAGGCCGATCCCGCCGATGATTTCACCGCCCCCGCCGCCACCCTGCACGACTGGGGTCTCTACGCCCAGGTCGAACTGGGATTCAGCGAGCGCTGGTCGGCCGGCCTGCGCGGCGAATACGCCACCGCCAGCGGCGACAGCGTCGACCATGACGGCATGATCGACCATGACCAGGACGCCATGCGCGATACCCGCATCCGCATCTCGCCGCTGGTGGCCTTCCGTCCTAGCGAGTTCAGCCGCCTCCGCCTGCAGTACGACTACGACAAGGCCGAGCATCTGGAGGACGGCGAGGCGCACAGCGTCTGGATGGGTCTCGATGTCCTGATCGGCGCCCATCCCGCGCACGGATTCTGAGCCATGCCCAAGCTCCTGCTGCTCGCCCTGCTGTCCTGCGCCGCCGCCTTCGCGGCCGAGCCGCTGCGCATCGTCGCCACCGTCCCCGAGCTTGGGGCCCTGGCCCGGGCGGTGGGTGGCGACGATGTCGCGGTCGCGGTGCTGGCGCGGCGAGGGCGAGACCTGCTGCAACAATGCCGGCGCCACCACCGCCCAGACCTACGCCAAGGACCGCATCGGCGAACTGCGCCTCAAGGGCGCCGGCAAGATCCGCATCAAC
>JAFLCQ010000482.1 GCA_017302815.1 Planctomycetota bacterium | reverse complement strand
AGGTACTTCTGCAGGCGGTCGGCGTCGTTGGCGGTGCGGCGCGCCAGGCGCGAGATCGCGAACAGCGTGCGTCCGGCCTCGCTGAGGCTACGCGAGGCGCGGCAGATCCGCACCACCTCGGCCAGCTGCACGCGGTCGAAGCGGTCGAGGCGGCCGGGGTCGAGGCCAGGCAGCCCGGCCAGGGGATCGTCGCCGCCGTTCTCCTGCGGCCGCCATTGCGCGGACAGGCGCGCGACCTCCTCGCGCACCAGCTCCTCGCCGATTCGTCCGCCGGTCGCCAGCGTCGCCATGCGCTGCACCGCCGAGCCGAGATCGCGGAAGTTGGCCCGCCACGCCGCCTCGGGGGCGGTGGCGAAGCGCAGGAACAGCGCGCGCGCCTCGCGGTTCATCGTCACCCGCCGGCCGCCGTCGCGGGCGAAGCGCTCCAGCTCGTAGTCGAGGTTGGGCTCGATGTCCTCGCGCCGCTGCGCCAGGCCGGGCAGGGTGAAGGTCCACAGGTCGATGCGCGCCAGCAGGTCCTCGCGGAAGCGGCCCTGCGCCACCTGCGTGCGCAGGTCGCGGTTCGATCCGGCGATGAGCTGGAAATCGGACAGCACCGGCTTGTCGGCGCCCAGCGGCAGGAAGACGCGATCCTCGACCGCGCGCAGGAGCATGGCCTGCTCGTCGAGGCCGAGCTCGCCGATCTCGTCGAGGAACAGCACGCCGCCGTCGGCGCGCTTGAGCAGGCCTTCGCGGTCGGACACGGCACCGGTGAAGGCGCCCTTGCGGTGGCCGAAGAGGGCGGATCCCGCCGCGTCGCCGCGCACGGTGGCGCAGTTCAGCTCGACGAAGGGGCCGTCGACGAGGTTGCGCGCCTTCTTCAGCTCGAAGATGCGCCGGGCCAGCACGGTCTTGCCGGCGCCGGTGGGGCCGCCGAGGAGGATCGGCGCGCGGGTTGCCGCCGCGACCTGCTCGACGCGGGCGATCAGGGCGGCGAAGCCCGGGTTGCGGGTGGGGATGCCGGCGGTCAGCACCGCGGCGCCGGCGGCGCGCTCCTCGGCGAAGCGCGACGCGAGCTTGTCGTAGCGCGAGAGGTCGAGGTCGATGACGGCGTGGGTGCCGGCGACCGAGGCGCGGCCGTCGCGGCCCGATGGCTGGTCGCCGGGGCCGCGCCGCTCGCCGGGCTGGGTCTGCACCAGGCGGGCCGGCAGGTGGCGCGACTCCGTCAGCAGGAACAGGCAGATCTGCGCGACGTGCGTGCCGGTGGTGATGTGGACGAGGTAGTCCTCCTCGTCCGGCTTCCACGGATAGCCGGCGGCGAAGCCCCACAGGGCGGCGTAGACGTCCTCGAAATCCCACGGGTCGGAGAACTCGATGTGCCGGCTGCGCACCTCGGTGCCGGGCGAGACCTGGCGGACGTCCTCGGCGATGCCCGCGGCCAGGGCGTCGAAGCGGCGCTGGTGCAGCATCTCGAAGCGGCTGATCTGCAGATCGTCCTGCATGTGCAGGCCGACGCTGGGACGCCAGCGGTTCCAGCGCTTCTGGTCGCGACCGGCGTCGAGGTTCGGGCCGAGCAGGCCGATGGCGACCAGGGGGCGTGGCTTGGGCATGGCTCGATGCTATGCGAACCGTTTCGCCCATAAGCGAATAGTGCCGATCTGGGCTATGGCGGGTCGCCGGGCTGCTCGGCGCAGTACGAGCGGGTGGCGTTGCCGTTCATCGCCTGGCGGTGCTTCAGCAGCTCGACCGTCCCGCTGCGCCAGGACAGATGCCCGTCGCCATGGAACATGTGGCCGCCGCTGCGCTCGCCCAGCCGGATCCACTGCTGCCGGTCGTCGCTGCCGCGGTGGTTCCACGAATAGGAGACCAGGGTGAAGTCGCTGCCCGCCGAGTTGAAGCGCATGAGGTCCGAGATCAGGGTCGCGCGCGAGCTGGTGGCCCAGGTCCCGCGCGGACCGCGGCGCACGTTGCGGCCGTTCTCGTCGGTGCCGCCGAAGTAGGTGTAGTTGATCACCGGCATCCAATTGGTGCCCTTGCCCGGGAAGGCGAGCCAGCCCGCCTGCACGTCGGGCATGTACAGGGTCTGCAGGCGGACGCCGTCGGGGCAGTAGTAGGTCGAGCGCGGCGCCGGCAGGTAGTCCCAGTAGAAGTTGGCGCGGTGGTAGGAGCTGCTCTGGCCGATGATGCCGCCCCAGTCGCCGAAGGCGTAGGGCCAGCTGCTGGTGTTGTACCACAGGTGGGCGGGGTAGTGGCCCTCGTAGTCCTGGGCATAGGCGATGATGCCGGTGCCGATCTGGCGCAGATTGGAGGCGCACTGCGTGCGTCGCGCCAGGCTCTTCACCGGGCCGATGGTCGACAGCAGCAGGCTGGACAGCACGGCGATGATCGCCACCACCACCAGCAGCTCCACCAGGCTGAAGGCGCCGAGGCGCGGGGCGGGGCTCATGACCGCCCGTCCGGATCGCAGGCCAGGTCGAGCCAGCAGGTCGCGGTCCAGCCGAAGTCGTGGATGACCTGGTGGTAGGGCGAGGCGGGATCGTTGCGACCCTTGCGCGGCATGTCCGGCGGTGCGGTGCGGTCCGCCGGATCGTAGAACTCGAAGAAGGATCCGTGGCTGGCGCACCAGCGCTCGATCACCGCCAGGGTCGCCGCGCGCAGGCCTGCGGCCTCGTCCGCCAGGCCGCAGGCCTGCAGGCCGCGCACCACCTGATGGTTGATGTTCACCCACACCGGGCCGCGCCACATGTCGCCGGTGTGGGCCAGGCCCGCGAGGTCGGCGATGGCGACCGAGGGCAGCGGCATGGCGGTGCCGAAGGCGGCGGGATCATCGAGCAGCCGCGCCAGGCGCCGGGCGCGCTCCGGGGCGACCAGCCCGTGCACCAGCGGCAGCAGGCCGGCGGGCGTGCGCAGCGGACGCGGGGCTGCCTCGCCGGCGCCGCGGTCGCCGTAGATGCCGCGCCCCTCGACCCACAGCAGCGCGTCGATGGCGGCGGCCAGCGCGGTGGCCGCGG
>JAFLCQ010000481.1 GCA_017302815.1 Planctomycetota bacterium | reverse complement strand
CGCCCGAGGCGGCGGCCTCGCGCAGGGCGGACGGCAGGTCGGCCGCGTCGACGATCATGCCGTCGCCGTCGCCATGTGTTCGCGCAGCAGGCCGCACCAGGCGTCCATGCCATCGCCGCTGCGCGAGCTCAGCTCGATGATGCGGGCGCGGGGATTCACCGTCCGGATGCTGGCCATGGCCGCGTCGCGGTCGAAGCCGCAGGCGGCGGCGAGGTCGGTCTTGGTCACCAGCACCACATCCGCATTGCGGTAGATGGGCGGGTACTTCAGCGGCTTGTCCTCGCCCTCGGTCACCGCCAGCAGCGTTACCCGCAGATCCTCGCCGAGATCGAAGTCGGCGGGGCATACCAGATTGCCGATGTTCTCGATGATCAGCAGGTCGAGATCGGCCAGCGGAAGCCCCGATGCGGCCTCGGCGACCAGCGCAGCATCGAGATGGCAGAGGGTGCCGGTGGCGATCTGCACCGCCGGAGCGCCGGCCGCGCGCAGGCGGCGGGCGTCGTTGTCGGTCTCGAGGTCGCCGACCACGACGCCGGCGGCGTGGGTCGGCGCCAGGCGTTCGATAGTGCGCGACAGCAGGGTCGTCTTGCCTGCGCCCGGTGAGGACACCACGTTGATGCTGAGCAGTCCGAGGCCGCGCCAGCGGGCGCGGTTGGCCTCGGCCGCGCGGCGGTTGGGCGCCAGCAGGTCGGCGTGCACCTGCACGGTGGATGGATGGTTGGCGGGGACCGCGCGCGACAGGTCGACGTGCGGCAGGACCGCAGTCCTGCCGTCGATCCGCGCAGGTCCGCTCAGCACGCAGCCGCAGTCGAGGCACATGGCGTGGCCAGCTCCAGGGTGGCGAGTTCGAGTTCGCGGCCGGCGAGGATCGCGTCGGGGGGCCTGCCGCAGTGCGGGCAGGCGGGGATGAGCGCAGACGATGCGAAGACGGCAGCGCATGGAGCGCAGTGGCAGCGCCCGGGGACGATCTCGATGGCCAGGCGCGCCTCCTCGCACACGGTGCCGGCGCGCAGCGCCGTCCAGGCATGCTGCAGCGCGGCTGGCACCACCCCGGTCAGGGCGCCGATCCGCAGGTGCACGGCGGCGACGTCGGCGCCGCCGCTGGCGTCCGCGGCGGCGTCGAGGGTCGACCGGATGATGCCGACCTCGTGCATGTCAGCGGATCCTGCCCGCCATGACCGGATGCAGGTAGTTCTTCTCGGTGATGCCGAGCTTGCGCTGGGCCAGGCCGGTAAGCGCCTCGAGGATGGCGCGGCGGGCATACATGACGGTGCTGCGGGTGGGATCGAGCTGCGGCGCCAGTTCGACCACCTCGAAGCCGACCACCGGGCATTCGTGGCAGACCCTGCGCAGGGCGGGCAGCAGCTCACGCGGGGTGAGTCCGCCCGGCTCGGGCGTGCCGGTGCCGGGGGTGAAGGCGACGTCGAGGACGTCGACATCGAAGCTGACATAGAGGAATTCCGGGCCGTCCAGGGCCTCGCTGATCGCGGTCTCCAGCACCGCATCGAAGCCGCGCTCCTGGATCTCGGCCATGTGGTGGCTGCGCATGCCCTTGCGGCGCATCCAGTCGAGCAGGTCGTCATCGGGCATGACGTAGCTGTGCAGGCCGACCTGGATGAAATTCCGCGCCGGGATGTGCTCGTCGTCGATCAGACGGCGGATCGGCGAACCATGGGTGACCAGCGATCCGTACATGGTGTTGGCGCAGTCGGCATGGCAGTCGAAGTGCAGGACCCCGACCTTGCCCGCGCCGTAGACGTCGGCCATGGCGGCGGCGTCCGGCCACAGGATGGTGTGGTCGCCGCCCAGCACGATCGGCTTGGCACCGGACTGGGCTATCTCGCGCACCACCTTGCGGATCTCGCCGCAGGACAGCTCGAGGTCGAAGGGATGCACGGCGGCATCGCCGTAGTCGACCACCTTCAGCACCTCGAAGGGCTTCACCCGGGTATCGGGATTCTGGATCGCGGCCGGGCAGTTGGGCAGGAAGAACTCGTCGTGGCGGATGGCGCGCGGCCCGAAGCCCGCACCGCGGTGGCCGCTGCCCATGTCGGTCGGAGCCCCGACGATGGCGCAATCGACCTTGCCGGCCACCAGGTCCTCGGGGGTGAGGGCGACCGGGATGCCCATGAAGGTGGGGATTCCAGAGTGCGACGGCGCGGCGACGTAGCGGCTGAGATCGATGGGTCCCGGTTCGCGCCTCGGCTGGCCGCTGCGATCGAAGCGGGTGGTGAGGAATCCCTTGTCGTCGAGCGAGGTCATGTCGTCTCCGGAATCGGGTGCAGGATAGCCCGGACGCGGTGTCGCGGCGATGCTGCATTGGGCGGCAGTGCAGGGTTGGCGATCACGAGAGGGTCTTCCCGCCGTCCACGACCAGGGCCGCGCCCTGGACCAGGGCCGGAGCGGCGAGCAGGAACGCGACCACCTCCGCCACCTCCTCGGGGCGGCCGAGCCTGCCGATGGGCATGGTGCGGATGGCGGCATCGCGCTCCGCCCCGGCATCGCAGCCGTGCGCGAATTCGCGCTGCAGCATGGGCGTGTCGATCGGGCCCGGGCACACCGCATTGACCCGGATGCCCAGCGGGGCGCACTCCAGGGCGAGGGCGCGGGTGTAGGCCAGGATGCCGCCCTTGCTGGCGCAGTAGGCCGTGTAGCCCGGCTGCGCGACGAGGGCGAGCTCGGAGGCGATGTTGACGATGGCGCCGCGGCCCAGCGGACGCATGCGGGCCACGGCCATCGAGCACAGGCGCATCGGGGCGACCAGGTTGATCGCGAGGATCGCCGCGGTCTCTTCGGCGTCGTAGCGGTCGGCGGGGCGGATGCGCGAGATGCCGGCGGCGTTGACCAGGACGTCGATGGGACCGATCGCGGACTCGGCGACGGCGAAGGCACGCTCCGGACCGGCGGCGGTGGCCAGATCCTCGACCACGGGCTGCAAGGGAAGGCCGACCAGGCCGGCGGCGTCGCGGTCGACGCCGGCGACCACGGCGCCGGCCGCGG
>JAFLCQ010000480.1 GCA_017302815.1 Planctomycetota bacterium | reverse complement strand
CCGGCACCGGCGCCGGTGGTTGCGGCGATCGCCGCTGCCGCCCCTGCCGGCATCACGCGTCTGCTCGATCCGGCTGCCGCGGATGTCCTGACCCGGCTTGCCCCGTCCGGCCAGCCTGATGCCGCCGTGCGCGTGGTCGACGACGGTGGCGCCAAGGCGATCGAGTTCGCCTGCGCGGCGGATCGCGACTATCCGGGCGTCGAGGTGCGTCCTGCCGCCGGGTCGTGGGACCTGTCCGCCTTCAGCGGCATCGAGGTGGTGGTCGCCAACGCCGGCGCGTCGCCGGCGCTGGTCTGCCTGCGGGTCGACGAGGCTGGCGGTGGATCCAACGCCTGGAACGGGGCTGGCACGCGGATCGCGGCAGGCTCCACCGGCACGGTGCGGGTGCGCTTCGGCGAATCCTGGGGCAAGGCGGGTCATGCCTTGGACGCGAAGAAGGTCGGCCGGGTGATGGTCTATGTCGGCAAGGCCGATGCCCCGGCCCTGCTGCGCATCCGTTCGCTGGCGCCCACCGGCAAGGCCGGCGACAAGGCGGGGCAGGGGCCGCCGCAGGCGGTCAACACCCGCCGTCCCGCGCCCGAGCCGCGTGTGCTGTCCTTCGCCACCGCCCCGGCGCAGGAACGCTTCCGCGTGCAGGGCGCTGCGCTGGCGGTCGCCGATGGCACGGCGCTGGTCACCGCGACCGCGGCCAAGCCCGAGGCCGCCTACCGGCCGCAGCGCAACCTCGACCTGCGGGACTTTGACCACGTGGTGTTCACGGTCAGCAACCCGGGATCCGCCCCGTTGCGGGTGGTCTGCCGCCTCGACGGGGCCCAGGGCGACCGGGCCGCGGCCGAGGCCGTGCTGGCAGCCGGCGAACGCCGCGAGGTGCTGGTGCCCTTCGCTTCGCCGACTCACTGGAAGGGCGTCACGCCCGGCGCCGCGGCGACGCAGGGCGACAAGCCCTTCACCGGCGCGGCGCTCGAGACCAGCAGCAACGGGCTGGTCAGCGATGCGGTCGTCGCGGTCGCCATCGCCATGCCTGATGCCGCGCCGGGCAGCGCGGTCGTCTGGGAAGGCGTGACGGCGGGGGTCAGCGCGGCCTTCGTGCCGCCGGCCTGGTTGGGCACCCGCCCGCCGGTTGCGGGCGACTGGGTGCAGGTGATGCACGACGAGTTCGACGGCAAGGACCTCGACACCGCGGTGTGGACGCCGCGCCTGCCGTGGATCGGCCCCATCCCCTACGAGCTGCAGCGCTACAGCGACCGCAACGTCGGCGTGGCCGACGGCCAGCTGGTGATCCGCTGCGAGAAGAAGAGCGGGCATCTCTACGAGAACCCGGCCTGGCCGAGCCGCGACTACACCACCGGTGCGGTCACCACCTACCCCAACTGGCGCTACCGCTACGGCTACGTCGAGGCGCGCATGAAGCGTCCGACCGCCCTCGGCCTGTGGCCGGCCTTCTGGACCATGCCCGATCGCGGACCGCAGGCGGGCGAGGCTCCGCCGGCCGGCGATTGGCAGGCGCGCTGGGAGGCGGCGCGTTCGAACGCCGACAAGAACCGGCGTCGCAGCACCGATGTCGACGGCATGGAGCTGGACATCATGGAGCACTGCACGCGCTTCGGCCCATTCCGGCACAACTCGGCGGTGCACTGGGACGGCTACGGCAAGGACCACAAGTCGCTGGGGACCTCGCGCATCTACGCCCGCAACGACGCCGATGGCTACATCGTCGCCGGCCTGCTGTGGGAGCCCGGCCGCCTGGCCTGGTACTGCAACGGCGAGAAGGTCGGCGAGTGGAGCGATCCCCGCGTCGCCTCGGTGCCGATGGCCCTGAAGTTCACCGTGCAGATGGGCGGCTGGGCGGGCAACGAGGTCGACGATGCCGCCCTGCCGCAGGATTTCCGCATCGATTGGGTCCGTGTCTGGCAATTGCGCGAGCACGTGCCGGCGGCACAATGAGGACGTGAGTCCCGCCAGGGCGCAGCGCGCTTTCACCCTGATCGAACTGCTGGTGGTGATCTCGATCATCGCCGTGCTGGCGGCCATGCTGCTGCCGGCGATCAAGCTGGTGCGCGCCTCGGCCCTGGGCATCCGCTGCGGCAACAACCTCGGGCAGATCAACATCGCCAGCGGGGTCTACAGCGAGGACTGGAACGGCATGCTGGTGCCGTCCTACACCGGCAGCATCAGCTGGAAGTTCTGGTACGACCTGCTGGCGGACAACCTCGATGAGGCGTCGACTATCGCCAGCCCTACGCGTGGGCGCATCCTGCGCGGCTGCCCCGGCTGGCTGCCATCCGTGTCCTTCGCCAGCCTGCCGGTCGGCGGCTGGCAGTGGCAGCAGTACAGCGGCTACTGCGAGACCCTGCAGCTGGCGCCCTTGCCGCCATCCCGTCCGCTGACCCAGGACTGCACCGTCTACGATACCACGTGGTGGGCCAACTACCTCGACAACCCGGTCAGCCGCATCACGAAGCGATCGAGCAGGCCGTTCATCTTCGACACCTCCAGGTCCGCCTTCGGGGACAACTTCGGATGGGCCATGACGGCCCAGGCCGTAAGCGACATCCAGCGCCACGCCGGCAAGGCCAACGTCCTCTTCTTCGATGGCCACATCGGCCGTCACACCAAGGCTGAGATCGGCGTCGGTCAGAATCTGGCGCGCTGACTACCACCACGCCTTGGACGGCTTGCCCTGGCGCAGCTCGGCCTGCACCTCGGGCCAGGTCTTGCGCTTGCCCTTGATCCAGTCGGGTTGCTTGTCGAAGCCGAGGGTGTCGAGCTGGCGCTGCACCTCCGGCAGGGCGCCGAGATGGGTGTCGCGGGCGAAGATGTCGGCCGCCAGCAGGTCCATGATCCCGCCCGGGTTGCCGTCATACCACGACAGCAGCTCGTCGGGGCTGGGCCGCGTGCTGAACAGCATGTCGATGCGCAGGACGGTGCCGAGGGCGTTGCCGCGCACGCCGCCCTGGGCGCGGTCGTCGCTGCACAGGCGTGCGGCGGCAGCACGCAGGCGGCGCAG
>JAFLCQ010000048.1 GCA_017302815.1 Planctomycetota bacterium | reverse complement strand
CATTACACCAAGCGGTACATTAATAGCTTTTTTCAAACCCTCCTGCATAAGCTGTGAGCGGTGTTTTTTCTGCTCATCAGTATCTTTGGGCAATTTCATTGCAGTCATGTAATCATTAAATGCATTTACCCGCGATGCGCGACGCCTCGATGGGCTCGCCGCCCAGCTGCGCGCCCGCGTCCAGCCCGCCTCGTGGTCGCAGCCGGGCTGGGGCATCGCCGCGATCCCGGCTTCGGCCGCCATCCTGGTGGCCGGCGCGCCGGAATCGATCCACGCCGTCATGACCGCGCTGGAAGCCGCCGACCAGGCCGGACTGGACGCCTGGCTGCACTGATCAGGCGGTGGCGGGCGCGCCGATGACGGTGATGTAGACCACCGCCTGGTCGCGCGGAATGCCCAGCAGGTCGGCGGTGTGGTCGTCGAAGAAGCCGCCGATGCCGCTCGCTCCGGCCCCTTCCCCGACCGCCGCCAGGTTCAGGCGCTGGCCGATCTGGCCAGCATCCAGATGCAGATAGCGGTAGGCGCGATCGCCGAGATCGCGCACGCAGCCCGCGAGGTCGGCGGTGTGGAACACCACCGCGGCGGCATCGCCACCGAGATCCTGCCCGAGGGCGATGAAGCGCGCCGATTCGCGCGGATCACCGAGGCGCACCGCCCGCAGTTCGAGCTGATGCGGCGCCAGGTAGTAGACGCCCGGTTCGACCCCATCGATGGCGATGACGGCGATGAACGTGGATAGACGGGTCCGGTCGAAGCCGGGCTGGTCGCCCAGGCCGATGCGTTCCGGCAGGTAGCTGGCCGCGAGGATGCGGGCCAGGACATCGCGCGGGATGGCGTTGCCGCTGAAACGGCGGCAGCTGCGGCGGCGCAGCATGGTCGCGAGCACCTCTCCCGACCATGGCGCGGGACCCGCGCAGCCCGGTCCCGCCAGGCGGTCCCCCGCGGCCCAGCCGTGGGCGGTCTCCAGGGCGATGGAGTCCTCCTCACCGCGTGCGACCAGATGCGGACGCCGGGCGGGCAGCCGGCTGGCGCGGTGCAGTCCGGCCAGGGACGGCTCCTGCGCATCCTCGACCGCCGGCGAGGGCAACGCCGTCCATGACGGCCGCTCCAGCGGACCGGGGAGGTTGAGCGCCAGGATGGCCAGCGCCCCCTCCTCGGCGTCGTCGAGGCGCAGGGCCCGCTCGACCCCCTCATCGCAGAAGGCCGCGGTGGCGTGCATGCGCAGGCCGAGGGCGTGCGCCGCCAGGCCGGCATTGCCGATGAGGTGGCCGCTGTCGAGCAGGATGCGGCGATAGGCCCGCTCCTGGTAGCGCCAGCGGCTGCGCTCGAAGACGCCGGTGACCACAACCAGGACCGGAGCCGCCGCGACGGCGGCGTCGCCATAGGCGGCCTGGGTCAGCGCCGACGCCACCCCGGGACCGTCATCGAGCAGCGCGAGCCGATGCCGGCGCGGGTCGTAGCCATACAAGCCCGGCTCGATGCCCGGCCAGTCGCGCACCACCAGGTACATCTCGGCCGGGTAGAGCCCGCCGGCGGAGGGCGCGGCGCGCAGCATCTGCGACCCGCCGGGCTGGCGGACAATGGCGGTCACCCCGTAGGCGAAGTATATCCAGCGCGAGATCGCCGCCAGGCTGCGGCCGGTGGCGAAGGCGATGGGTTCCGGCGGCCCGCCGGTGAAGGGATTCGGATCCAACGGCAGCAGCGGGGCCAGATCGACCCCGCTGTCGCCGTGGTACTCCTTGTAGGCCCGCGGCTGCCGCTCCCAGTCGAGGCCGGGGTGGCTGCCGATGGTGTCGGGCGCGTACTTGGTCGCCTCGTGGAAGCGGATGGCCAGGCTCACGCACGCACTGTCATCGGCCCGCCAGGGCGAGAAAGCGCGAGCCGGCCGAGGGCAAACGCGATCAGCCGGCGGGCTTGGCGGCGGCCGGAGCGGCGATCGGGGCTGCAGGGACGGCACCGGCCGGGACGCCGGCGGGCGCCTGCTGGGCGCGGACCGCCATCTGGGTCGGATCGAAGGGGATCATCGGCAGGCCGGCGTGCATCAGCAGGTTGTTCAGCTGCACCATCACCTTGCCGGCGCCGACGACCAGCAGCTGGCCCATGAAGGGGTCCTGCTGGTGCTGGCGCGGATCGGCCGCCTGTTCGCTGGTGAAGAGGAAGCGCCAGCCGCCGCGGGCGAAGGGCTGGTCGCCCTCGCCGATGAACAGGGCGAAGCTGACGATGGCGGTGTGCATCGTGCCGTCGGCGCTGCTGGGCAGGAAGTGCAGCTGGCCGCCGGCGCGGATCTGGGCCTCCTGGCCGCTCTTCACCTGCGGGTGCTGCATCACGATCCCGTCGAGGAAGTCGCGGCTGAGGTCGAACTGCATGGTCTGGGCTCCGTGTGTTGCGGGCACAATGGATGGAGCCGCCGGGGATCGCAAGGAGCAGTTGCGGTGCGCCGGCACCCCCACACCATCCGCCGGCCCGCTGGTAAGGTGCGAACCCCTCGTACGTCTCCGGCGGTCGTCATGGAGGTCCCGATGACCGAACAAGCAACTTCCCCGCCGCTCATCGAAGCAGTCGGGCTGTGCAAGTACTACGGCCCCTTCACCGCCGTCCAGGACGTCAGCTTCGCCGTGCCGCAAGGCTCGGTCACCGCCTTCCTCGGCCCCAACGGCGCCGGCAAGTCGACGACCATGAAGATGCTGACCGGCTTCCTGGCGCCCAGCGCCGGCAGCGCGCGCATCGCCGGCATCGACATCGATGCCGACCGCATCGCCGCCGCCCGCCAGCTCGGCTACCTGCCCGAGAACGGCCCCCTCTATCCCGACATGACTCCGGCGCAGCAGCTGGCCTATGCCGGCCGCATCCACGGCCTGGCCTCGGCCCGCCTCAAGGACGCCCTCGACCGCGTCGCCAGCTCCTGCCGCATCGACGAGGTGTGGCACAAGCCGATCCGCAAGCTGTCGAAGGGCTTCCGCCAGCGCGTCGGCCTCGCCCAGGCGATCCTGCACGACCCCAAGGTGCTGATCCTCGACGAGCCCACCGCCGGCCTCGATCCCAACCAGATCCAGCTCGTGCGCGAACTCATCCGCAGCCTCGCCAAGGACAAGACCGTGCTGCTCTCCACCCACATCCTGCAGGAGGTCGAGGCGGTCGCCGACCGCGTCGTCCTGATCAGCGAAGGCCGCCTGCGCTTCAGCGGCACCCCGGCCGAGCTGGCCGCCGGCGCGGGCATGGAGGCCCGCTTCCACGAACTGACAAAGGGAGTCGCGGCATGAGCACCCTGCACTGGGACGGCATCGATGCCACCGCCCGCCGCCAGCTGTCCAGCTTCCTGGGCAACCCGCTGGGCTACATCTTCATCCTCGCCTTCGTGCTGATCGCCGGCGCCGTCCTGTTCTGGATTGACAGCGGCAGCAGCAACTACTTCGCCCGCAACATCGCCGACCTCGGCCCGTGGCTGCGCGACGACTCCTTCGGCTGGATGCTGGCCGTGCTGCTGCCCGCCCTGGGCATGGGCGCCTGGGCCGCCGAACGCGACCACGGCACCGAAGAGCACCTCCTCACCCTGCCGCTGTCGCCCCTCGACGCCCTCCTCGGCAAGTGGCTGGCGGTCTCGGCCTTCTTCACCATCGCTCTGGCCTGCACCCTGTCGCACGTGATCGTCATCGCCTGGCTGGGACGTCCGGACTGGGGCCTGGTGTTCGCCAACTACCTCGGATGGTGGCTGTCGGGCATCGCCTTCGCCGGCATCGCCGTCCTCGCCTCGACCCTGGTCAGCCTGCCGGCGGTCGCCTTCGTGCTCGGCACCATCGGCTGCGCCGTGGCGCAGTGGTCCTTCCATTTCTGGGACTTCTTCGACGGCTTCAACCGCGGCGTGATCAGCGTCGGCGCGGTCGCCATCGCCCTGGCCGTCGCGGCCGGCGCCATCGGCGCCGCCACCTTCGTGCTCAGCAGCCGCCGCTGGCGTCCGGGCAGCCATGGCACCGTGGTCGCCCAGGTGGCCAGCCTCTTCTTCGCCATCGCCCTGGTCGCCAACGTCAGCCGCCTGGCCGCCCGCGGCGGCATCGACGCCGACACCACCGCCGAAGGCCTCTCCTCGGTCTCGTCGGCCTCGGTCCTCGCCCTGCGCGACCTCAAGGCCCCGGTGACCGTCACCGCCTTCATCTCCAAGGACCTGCCGCCCGAACTGGCGCTGAAGGGCAAGGAGGTCGTCGACAAGCTGAAGGCCCTGGAGCGCGCCGCCCCCTCCATGGTCAAGCTCGACCTCCGCCGCCCCGAGGACGCCCTCGATGCCGACGGCACCCTGGCGCAGACCGAGTTCAACCTCAAGCCGCGCAAGCAGGTGGTCGACTCGGCCAGCGGACGCCGCATGAGCGACATCTTCCTCGGTGCCGCGGTCGCCAGCGCCGGCCGCACCCAGGTGATCGAGAACTTCGATCCCGGCCTGTCGGTCGAATACGAGCTGGTGCGCGCCATCCGCAGCGTCTCCGACGCCAAGAAGCGCGTCCTCGGCATCGCCACCACCGACATCGACGTCATGGGCGGCTTCGACTACCGCACCATGGGCATGACCCCCGGCTGGGAGATCGTCGAGGAGTGGAAGCGCCAGTACGAGGTGCGCAGCGTCTCGCTCGACAGCGAGGTCGACGCCGCGATCGAGGTCCTGGTGGTGGCCCAGCCCAGCACCCTGACCCAGCCGCAGGTCGAGAAGCTGCACGACTACATCTGGGAAGGCCGGCCGGCCCTCCTCCTCGAGGACCCGATGCCGTTCTTCCAGGCCATGCAGGGCCGCAGCGACCTGGTGCCCAGCCAGCCGAAGCGCAACCCCCAGGCCCAGAACCAGTTCGGCATGCCGCCGCAGGGCGACGGCCCGCAGAAGGGCGACCTCCGCCCGCTGCTGAAGTCCCTCGGCGTCGAGTTCCGCGGCGACGAGATCTACTGGAGCGACTACAACCCGTCGCACTACTTCCGCGAGCTGATCCCGCCCAACTTCGTCTGGCTGACCCGCGACCACGGCTCGATCGAGAGCAGCGACCGCTCGGCCGTCACCACCGGCGTCAACGCCATCCTGCTGCCCTATCCGGGCAACGTCTCCGCCGCCGCCGACAAGCCGGCCGGCATCAACATCACCCCCCTGCTGCTGCCCGCCACCGGCAGCAACTGGGGCATGAACACCATCCACGACATGTCGCAGCCGAGCTGGCAGGGCCAGCTGCAGCTGAAGCGCCCCGACGAGGTGAAGCGCCGTCCGTGGCCCGACCAGAGCAAGCGCCCGGCGCTGGCGGTCGAGATCAGCGGCAAGATGCCCAGCGCCTTCCCGCGCCTGGTCCCCGGGACCAAGGCCGAGGAGGGCAAGGAGGCGCCGAAGCCGGCCACCGGCGCGCTGTCCGGCAAGGACGCCCGCGTGGTGCTGATCGCCGACCTCGATCTGGTCGACAACGAGTTCTTCCGCTTCTACCGCGACCAGGGCAACCAGCTCGGCAAGCAGGATGAGCTGCGCGTGCTGATGGACCTGAAGAACGTGCAGTTCGTGGCCAACGCCGTCGACGCGCTGTTCAACGACAAGGCCTACCTCGACCTGCGCACGCGCCGGCCCGACCGCCGCCCCCTGCTGAAGCTGGAGGCGGTCACCACCGCCGCGCAGGAGGCCCGCCGCCTGCAGATGGACTCGGTGAAGGACAAGCTCCAGGCCGAGATCGACCAGATCAACGCCAAGTTCCAGGAGGACCTGTCGAAGATCGATGCCCGCAGCGACATCGACGAGGAGACCAAGGCGCACGAGCGCAGCCGCGCCGAGATCGTCGGCCAGCGCCGCATCCAGCGCGAGATCAACGATCTGCAGCTGCAGATCGAGAAGGAGGAGCGCAAGCTGGAGAGCCTGCAGAACAACTCGGTGAAGGCCTACCAGTGGTGGGTGAAGTTCCTCGCCGTGGCCATCCCCTCGGCGGTGCTGGCGGCGATCGCCCTGGCGGTCTTCGCCAATCGCATCCTGCGCGAGAAGAGCAACATCCCGGCCTCGCGCCGGCGCCAGGCCTGAGGAGACAACCATGGACCGCAATTCCATCATCGCCTCCACCACCCGGGCCGGCCGCACCACCATGCCGGTGGTCCTCGGCCTGCTCGCCATCGCCACCGCCATCCCCGCCTGGGTCGTACCAGCCATGTCGGCCGGTCAGACCGCGGCAGCCGCCAGCAAGGAAGGCGGCTCCCTCGGCCGCGCCGGGGTCGGCCCGGAGTCCATCACCGGCATGCGGGTGGTGAGCTGGGACGACACCCTGTCCGCGTCCCGCCTCTTCGAGGTGAAGCGCGACGGCGACCGCTGGACCATCCCCAGCAACCACGGCTATCCCGCCGATGGCAACACCCGCGTGACCCGCACTGCCGCCGGTATCCTCGGCGCGGCCCTCGGCCGCCAGGTCACCGACAAGCCGGCCGAGCATGCCAGCCTGGGCGTCGTCGATCCGCTGGAGCCGGAATCAGGCGCCAAGACCGGCTTCGGCAAGCGTGTGACCCTGACCGACTCCACCGGCGCCACCGCCCTGGACGTGATCATCGGCAACCGCGCCGAGGGCGGCAGCGGCGTCAACTACGTGCGCGAGGCGGGCAAGAACGAGGTCTACACCGCCAAGGTCGAGAGCGACATCTCCACCCGCTTCGTCGACTACGTCGAGCAGGACCCCTTCAAGCTCGCCCGCGACGGCGTGCGCGGCATCGCCGTGGCGCAGTACTCGCTGGATCCCGACAAGGGCCAGATGCAGGCCGGCCCCTACACCAAGGTCACCCGTCCAGCCGGCGACAAGGACTGGGAGAGCGCGCAGGTCCCCGCCGACAAGCGCATCGCCAAGTCGAAGGTCGACGAGGTGCTGTCCGAGCTGACCGCGGTCCGCCTGCAGGGCGTGCGTCCGTTCAACCTGCGCTGGCTGCAGACGCACGGCTTCTACGTGATGAACGACCCGCAGAGCTTCAAGATCCCGAACGCGCTGACGGTCAGCATCCAGGACAAGCCCTACGCCCTGTTCGGCACCGAGGGCCGCCTCGACGTCACCACCAACGACGGCCTGCGCTATTCGTTCATGTTCGGCAAGGTCGCGCTGAGCGACGACGAGGACAAGGAGGACGCCGAGGAGAAGAAGGACGACAAGACGGAAAAGAAGGACGCCAAGCCGGGCGAGGCCACCAACCGCTACGTGGCGGTCTTCGTCACCTACGACGCCTCCCTCGACGAGGTCGCCAAGGCCGAAGCGGCCCAGGCCGAGGCCGACAAGGACAAGGCGGACAAGGACAAGGCGCCGAAGTCCAAGAAGCCCAGCGGCAAGGAGCGCGCCCAGAAGGCGCAGGAGCGCTTCCAGCGCTTCTTCTACGTCATCTCCGACGCCTCCTTCAAGAAGCTGCATCCCGACGTGGCGACCTGGTGGGAGGAGAAGCCGAAGGAGCCGATGGCCGGCAGCACCGGCAAGACGGTCAAGCAGTGGCTGGAGGACAACGGCAAGCTCCCCGGCATCACCACCACCGCCTCCGGCCTGCAGTACCAGGTGCTGGAAAGCGGCGCCGAGGGCGGCCCCAAGCCGACCACCGCCGACCAGGTCAAGGTCGCCTACAAGGGCACCCTCATCGACGGCACCGAGTTCGATGCCAACGAGGACATGCAGTTCGGCGTCACCGGCGTGATCAAGGGCTGGACCGAAGCCCTGCAGCTGATGAAGCCGGGCGACAAGCTGAAGCTGTTCGTCCCGCCCGAGCTCGGTTACGGCGAGGCCGGCAGCCCGCCCAAGATCGGCCCCAGCCAGATCCTCATCTTCGAGGTCTCGCTGAAGGAGGTGGTCGGCAAGACCGCCGCTCCTGCGGCCCAGCCGGCAGCCGAGGTCAAGGCGGATGCGGCCGAGGCCAAGCCGGCCGAAGCGGCTCCGGCGAAGTAACCCCTCGTCCGGCGCCACGGCCTGGGTGCAGCATCGCCTGCACCCAGGCCGCTGCGTTTCCGCAGGATGGCGGGCATGAGCCCATCCTGCCCGCCGATCCGCCCGGTGCTGCGCTGGCTGACACCGGATCCCCGCCATCCCTGGTTCAAGGACTACGTCCTGTCCTGCGGCCACCGCCTGGTCCATCGCCCCCTGCGGCGCGGGTCGGATGGCCGCATGCACGTCGCCCGGCGCCTGGCCTGTCCGCACTGCCACGCCCTCTGACCGACGCTCGGGCCGGGACTGGCGGCCAGCGTGGGGAGCCTCATGCTGCCGGCATGTCAGCTCCGGCCTGGACCCCGACGCAGCAGGTGCGAGCCCTGCTCCTCCTGCATGAGACCAGCGCGCTCATCGCCGCCGAGTCGCGCGCCTGCTCGCTGCACGGGCATCCGCAGCTGGCGGCCCAGCTCGCCGCGGTCGGCAAACGCAACCTGCCCCAGGCCCTGGTCGACATGGCGGACTGGTCGCCGCTGCGCCTGGCCGGCGCCCGCGAGCACCTGCGCTCCGCCGTCGCCCAGTACCGCGACTCCTCGGCCTGGGCCGAACGTCTGACCGCCGAGGTCGCGCAGCTGCTGCGCCAGGGGCAGCGCTTCGCCGACGCCAGCGCCCGCATCGCCGACATCGCCCAGGCCATCGCTGCCGACCATGAGGATCAGGTGCGCAAGCGCCTCGACCAGTTCGTCGCAAGCCTGGTCCTGGCCCAGGGCGAGCACGCCGCCGAGGATGCCGAGGGCGCCCGCATCTGGACGGTGATCATCGAACGCGTGGGGCGCATCGGCTCCGCGCTGGGACTGCCGGTGGCGCCGACTCCGCCGGCTACGCCGCCCCGCAGCAGCGGTCCGCCGGCACCAGAGCGCCCCACGCACTCGTCCACCCCCTACCAGCCGAGTTCCGCCACCGAGCTGGGCTCCGGCACGGGGGGCTCGCACGCCCTGCGCCGGCGACGCTGATCAGCGTTCCGACTTCAGCGTGCGGTGCGCCGCAGCGATCTCGGCATCGTCGATCTCGCGGCGGGCGTACTTCCATCCGCACCATACCGACAGGGCGTAGAACAGCAGGTCGATGAACTGGAACGACTCGCGCATGATCGCGGGCAGCTCCTGGTAGGGGAAGTTCTGCAGGATATCGGAGAAGGGCACCCCGGACATCTGCGCGAACGCGCCGCACAAGGCCAGGAACTTCCCCAGCACGACGCCGGCCAGGGACAGGAAGGCCCCGATCACGGCATAGCGCACCTCGAAGCCGTTGCCGGCGAAGCGCACGGCCATGCCGACCACGAAGCCCAACCCGATCGCGATCCAGCCGATCTCCTGCTTGGTGAACACGGCGATCGCCGCCCATACCGCAGCGCCGATCACGGCCGCCACCGCACCGGCGACGATCGCCGGTGCCAGGCGTTGGGTTGACCTCATATGCATGAGGACGCGCTCGCGGTCCTCGGGGTCGATGACGGTCGTTTCAGGAGTGCTGTTCACATCGCCTATGTACGCCGCTGCTGCGACCGGAACAAGAGCAGGCTCCCGCACCCGGTCGTCGGCTCCAGCCTGCGGCTGGATACCCTCGCCCCCCCCGGTGGCGGCTGTTTATAGCCCCCTGTGCGCCCGAAATGCGAAACCTCGGCCCTCGCCCACGGACGGCCGGGACTCGAACCTCGCGCCGGTGCCCGCCGCACCGGCGGGACGCATGCCCCCGGGCTCGGGCATAGCCCTCGCCGTCGCTCGGTCCGACGCCATCCCATGGCGTCGGCTCCAGCCTGCGGCTGGATACCCTCGCTCCCCCCGGGTGGCGGCGGTGTATAGTCCCCCCCCTGTCCGCCAGAAATGCGAAAGCCCCGGTGCTTCGGCCCTCGCCCACGGACGGCCGGGATTCGAACCTCGCGCCGGTGCCCGCCGCGTCGGCGGGACAGGGTCCACCTGCGTGGACCCTGAGGCGCGACCGCCACCCGTCCCCGGGTGGCGGCGGTGTATAGTCCCCCCCTGTCCGCCAGAAATGCGAAAGCCCCGGCGCTTCGGCCGGGGCTTTCGCATTTCTGGCGGACAGGGGGGGATTCGAACCCCCGAACGAGTTACCCCGTTACGCGCTTTCCAAGCGCGCGCATTCGACCACTCTGCCACCTGTCCAGGTGCAAGGGCGCGCAGCATTGTGCCCTCCGCCGCCGGGTCAACGGAGGGCCTTGCGGGCGCCCGCAGGCCGGTTGGAGTGCCGACCATGACCTTGCGTACCGTGTTCATGGGCACCCCGGAGATCGCCGTCCCTGCCCTGGCGATGCTGGCCAGGCGCACCCAGGTCGCGCTGGTCATCACCCAACCCGACCGGCCGGCCGGCCGGGGCATGAAGCTGACTCCGCCGCCGGTGAAGGTCGCCGCCGAGGAGCTGGGCCTACCGGTCTGGCAGCCCGAGAGCATGCGCGGTGCCGAAGGCGATCCCCGGCTGGCCGGCCACGACCTCTTCGTGGTCATGGCCTACGGTGAATTGCTGCGCCAGCCCGTCCTCGACCTGCCCCGCGCCTGCATCAATCTCCACGCCTCGCTGCTGCCGCGCTGGCGTGGAGCCAGCCCGCTGCAGGCCTGCATCCGTGCCGGCGATGCGGAGACCGGCGTCTGCGTCATGGGCATGGTCGCGGCCCTGGATGCCGGTCCGGTCTACACCACCGAGCGCATCGCGCTGGGCGCCACGACCACCCTGCCCGAACTGCACGACACCGTCGCCGCCACCGCCGCCACCGCCCTGGGCCGCTTCCTCGACGCCTGGCCGGACATCACGGCGACGCCGCAGGACGACACGCTCGCCACCGTCTGCCGCAAGCTGACCGCCGAGCACGGCCGCCTGGACTGGAGCGCCTCCGCCGTCGAGCTGGAGCGCCAGGTCCGCGCCTACACCCCGGCGCCGGGCTGCTGGACCACCCTGGGCGGAGAACGCCTGCGCGTGCAGGCGGTGCGCATCGCCATCGCTGCCGGAACCGCGCCCCTAGGCACGGTCCGCCTGGTCGACGGCCGGGTGATCGTCGCCTGCGGCGATGGCGCTCTTGAACTGCTGCGCGTCCAACCGCAGGGCGGCAAGGCCATGGAGGCGGATGCGTTCGCACGCGGGCGGCGCGATCTCGACGGAGCCCAGCTGGGCGGGGATTGACTGGCTTTGCCGCAGCGCGTCAGGCCTGCCGGCAGCGCTCTCCCAGCCGCTTGATGTCATCCAGGATCGCCCCCAGGTCGCGACCATAGCCGGTCAGCCGATAGGCGACCGCCTGCGACTTGGCGGCCAACTCGACGCGCTCGATCACCGCCAGACCGGACAGCTTGTTGAGCCGTTCATGCAGCATCTTGTGCGACAGGCCGGGAATCGCGCGCTCCAAGGCCGACGGCCGAGCATGCCCGGCGGATATCTCCCCAAGGATGCGCAACGCCCACTTGCACTTCAGGATGTCCTGGATGTCCGCTGCCGGATCCCGAATGCGCTGCGCCATGATGACAGACCATGTTCCGCAGCACGACGCGCTGGCAACCATGTTGGCCGGTGAGGTTCCGGTGACCGGTTCCCGGAAGGTGCCTCGTTCGCAGAACCGCGGTGAGCCTACGATGAGCAGTCATGCGCGACCAACCCCCGCGCACTGGAGTGTCCATCATGCCCACCACCGCAACCTTCTACCATGCCGGCTGCCCCGTCTGCGTCGAAGCCGAACGCGCGATCGCCGCCGCCCTGGATCCCGCCCGATTCCGTGTCGAGATCGTCCACCTGGGCCAGGCGAAGGCCAGGGTCGCCGAGGCGCGGTCGCTGGGAGTGAAGTCCGTCCCCGCCCTCGTCCTCGACGGCGTACCGCTGCACATCAATTTCGGCGCGCGTCTCGACGATCTCGGCTGATGCCCTGGCCGCCCCCGGCGCAGCGCGGCTGCGCCGGGGAACCGCCTAGCGAGTCCCGTAGGCCTCGACGGCGAACAACGAGTAGCCGTAGCCGGTGGCGCGGGTCACGCCGACCACGCGCAGGTGGCGTGCCTGCACCGGCGCCGGCAGGGCGATCTCCTCGACCTTGCCGCGGCAATCGGCCTGCTCATGGATCGACGTCCAGGTCGCACCATCCGGGCTCGCCTCGATGCGGTAGCGCCTGGCGTGGGCGTTCTCCCAGCGCAGGACCAGGCGGCCGATGCGGCGTTCGGCGCCCAGGTCGACAGCCAGCCACTGCGGATCCGACTCCTGGCTGGCCCAGCGCGTCTTGGGATCGCGATCGAAGGCCGCCCCCGGTTCATTGCCGCCCGCGCTGGAGGATGCGGTCGCGACGCAGCCCGCCGCCAGATCGACGCGCTCGGGTGGCACCACCTCGATCCGCAGCTCGCTGCGCACGCCGGCCAGCTCGGCGCGCAGCACCGCCGGGCCCAGCCCGGTGGCGGTCAGCCAGCCGTCCTCCAGGCGCACCGGACCTTCGACCGTCAGGCGCGGGGCCTGGGCGATCCAGGCCTTGAACTGGTCGCGCGCCTCGGCCTCGATCGCGACGCGCGAGCCGACCCCCAGCAGCAGCGCCTCGCCGCGCGTCGCCGGAGTCAGGGCGATCGTCGCCACCGTGCGCGCCTCCTCGACCACCGCCCAGGCGCGACCGCGCAGGCCGTCCAGTTCGGCCACCACCGCCACCCGCGGCTGGTCGAAGGTGCCGCCACCCTGCGGCGTGAAGATGCCGTCGGCACCGATGCTGCCGCGCCCCACCACCCGCCAGGTCGGCGTCACGGGCGTCCGTTTGCCCGCGGCATCGATCGCGACGGCGGCGAAGCGCGTGCTGCCGCCCTCGCCCAGCTGCGCCAGAGGCGGCTCGACCAGCAGGCGCTGCGCCCCGCCCCCCAGCGGGCTGCCGTGCACGGCGAAGGTGAACAGCGACCAGCCCCAGTTGGTTCCACGCTTGCGTCCCTGCAGGCGGACATGCCGCGCCTCGCCGGCGACGGCGACCTCGTCGCGTCCGCCGTCGCCGCCGCGCACCTCGGTCAGGGTGCGCCACGTCTGACCATCATCTGAACCCTGGATGTCGTAGTCGGTGCCGAAGGCGGCCTCCCATTCCAGTTCGACGCGTTCGATGCGGCAGCGGCGGCCGAGGTCGACCGCGATCCATTCCGCATCGCTGGCGCGGCTGGACCAGCGCGTGCCGGGATCGCCGTCGACGGCGTTCTCGGGGCCGTTGTCACGTCCCTGGCTGGACGAGGCGGTCGCGGCCCGGCCATCGGAGAGGGCCATGCCGTCCTCGCCGGCCATGGGCGGCACCGGCGCCATCGCTCCGGGGCAGCTGGTGACGACGCCGGCGCGCATCACGCTGAGGCGGCGGGGCGGGGCGGTGAAGGTCGCGACCTCCTTGCTGGCGGCGAAGCAGCGCACGCTACGCGCCTGGTCGGTGGCGTTGAACACCACCCACGACATCCCGCCGTCGGCGCCCTGGAAGGCCTGGCTGGTGGCGACATCCGTCCAGGCGTCGAAGCGCTGCAGCCCCAGACGGCGCAGGGCATGGATGCGCCAGTAGGTCGGGCCGGCCTCCGCCGAGCGCACGCCGCCGGCGTTGCGATCGAGCAGCCGTTTGAACACCCCCGCCGCCGCTGCCGGGTCGGACGTGGCGAGATAGTTGAGGGCGATGCTGGCCGGACCGGAGTCGTTGCCCAGGTAGCCATCCCAGCCCCTGCCGCCCTCGTGGGTGCGCAGCATCTCGGCGAAGTCGGCGGCGGCGTAGGCGCGGTCCTCGCCCAGGTAGGACAGCAGCGGGCTCATCGGGATCCACTGGATGGCATGCATCCAGAAGGGGTTGCCAGAGAACCACGTCCAGTAGCCCAGACCCTCGGTGTGCAGATTGGCCACCACCGTGTGCTTCCAGCCGGTCGGAAAATTGCGGCGCCCGCGGTCGAAATAGTACTCGGCGATCCCGCGTGCCTCGGTGGCCCAGCAGAACGCGGCGGCGTCGCGCATGGCGGTGTCGCCCAGCGCCTCGCCGAGCAGGAACATGGCTCCGTAGCCCTGCATCGCCTCGCTGGAGGACTCCTGGCCGTTGCCGTGATCGGTGCCCATGCCGCCCGACCACGAATGCCCGCACCACGGGTCGAGGTTGCGGAAGCGGCAGAACAGCCCGTCCGACGCATCCCAGTTGGCGTAGTCGCGGGCCATCAGGCGCGCCATCGGGCCCCAGTCCCTGGCGAAGGCGGGATCCTGGAAGGCCAGCAGGGCGGCGGCGTACACATGGTAGCCGTAGCACATGTGGTGGTCCTGCAGGACGTCGACGCCGGGATTGGCGTTGTCACGGCTGCGGCAGCCGACGAAGGATCCCCAGTTGGGGTACCAGGCGAAGAAGTGCTCACCCTCGCCGGGGGTGAAGGTCAGCCAGTCGCGCACGGCCTCGGCGGCGCGGTCGCGCAGCACCGCGGTCTCCGCGGTCATCCCCAGCTGGCGGGCCAGTTCCATGTAGCGTGCGAGCAGCAGCACCTTCTTGCCGCCCCAGTAGGTCTCGCTGCCATAGCCCGGCCGGCCCAGATGGTCGCCGACCAGGCGGCGCATCACCATGGGATCGTAGGGATCGGACCCGCTGCCGGCCTCGGGCGCCGGGTACTCGGGCAGCAGGCCGGTGAAGGGCAGGGCGATGCGGAAGCGTCGGCCGGCGGCCAGGCGCATCTCGCCGCGCGGGGTGGCGTAGCGCGCGCCGTCGGCGGCGAAGTCCGGCTTCGCCGGTGCCTGGTAGTGGTGCGGGATCCAGCCCTGCAGCACGTCGCCGCGTCCCTTGCCGTCGAGATCCTCTGCCGCCACCGTCCAGGTCGTGTCGACCTCGCCGCGCGCGGGCCGGTAGTCCCAGGTCACGGTGGTCGTACGCGGCACGACCGGCGCGTAGGCGGCGAAGCGGTCGAGATCGCCGCGCGCGGGCAGCGGCGC
>JAFLCQ010000479.1 GCA_017302815.1 Planctomycetota bacterium | reverse complement strand
CTCGCAGGCCCGACTCGCCCTGGCGCGCGAGCTGGGCGCCGAGGTCCACGCCAGCGCCGATCCCGCCTTCGCCGACCTGGCGGCCCTCGACCGCGCCTTCGACCACGTCCTCACCACCGCCCCGACCACGGCGCTGGCGCCGGCCCTGCGCTTCCTCGCCTACGGCGGCATCCAGAGCTTCGTCGGCATCGGCACCGGCGACGGCACGATCAGCTTCGACGCCAACGACTTCCACGTGCGCAAGCTGCAGCTGCGCGCCAGCTACAGCTCGCCGGCCATCGCCTTCCCGGCGGTGCTGCGGCTGATGCGCGCCGGCGTCATCCCCGCCCGCCGCCTGGTCTCGCACATCCTGCCCCTCGATCGCGCGCCCGAGGCCTTCGCCCTCTGCCGCGACCGCAAGGACGAGGCGATCAAGGTCGTCATCACCCCGTAGTCGGAAGGCGGAAGGCGGAAGGCGGAAGGCGGAAGAATCGCCACCGCAATCCACCTGCCGACCCCGCACCCGACCCGCTCCGATCACGAGCCGGATCATTCCTTCAGCCTTCCGCCTTCACCCTTTCCAGGAGCCCCCATGCCCCCCGTCATCGGCGTCATCGGCTGCGGCTACATCAGCCGCTTCCACTTCCAGTCCATCGCCGCGGCCGGCGCGCGGATCGCGATCGTCAGCGACCTGAAGGCGGAGAACGCCGCCGCCCGCGCCGGCGAGTTCGCCTGCGCCGCCACCGCCGACTGGCGCGCGGTCGTCGCCCACCCCGAGGTGCAGGCGGTGGTGTGCTGCGCGCCCTCCGCCATGCATGCGCCGATCGCCAAGGCCGCGCTGGAGGCCGGCAAGCATGTGATCAGCGAGAAGACCCTGGCGCTGGACCCGGCCGACAGCCTCGCCCTGGGCCGCCTGGCCCAGGCGCGGAACCTGCGCCTGTACGTGAACTACATGAAGCGCTTCTTCCCGGCGGTGGAGGAGGCGGCGCGCATCCTGCCCGGTCTCGGCGCGATCATCGCCGTGCAGGTCCGCGCCCACCATCCCGCCCCCTTCGACCTCAGCGACCCGGCGTCCAGCCATCCCTTCTTCTCGCCAGGAGACGACGGCCATTCGCCGATCTGGAAGGCGAGCGGCGGCGGCGTGCTGACCTGCTCGGGCAGCCACGTCCTCGATCTGCTCATCCACCTCGCGGGCCGGCCCACCTCGGTCTACGGCCGGACCCTGCGCCGCAGCGGCCACGACGCCGAATTCATGTTCCACGGCCTGCTCGACCTGCCGGGCGGGGCGGTGGCGCACCTCGACTGCATCTGGCATCCGCACCGCCGTGTCGGCTTCGAGCGCCGCGGCTGGGACGAGTCGATCGAGATCATCGCCAGCCGCGGACGGCTGGTGCTGCGCTTCCCGGTGTGGGACGCCCCCGAGCGCGCCGCCGCGCAGCTGGCGGTCTACGACGAGGCGACTGGTTCATGGAGCGAGCGCGCCTTCGACAGCATCAATCCCTTCACCGCCGCCGGCGCGCACTTCATCGCCCAGATCGCCGCCGGCGCGCAGGGGCCGATGGACCCCTTCACCGGCTACCGCGTCGACGCGGTGATCGCCGCCCTGCTGCGCAGCGCCGCCACCGGGGCCCCGGAGAGCCTGCGCTGGCAGGATGGCTGAGGTCAGTGCCGCAGGCGCAGCCGCCGCACATCGTCGGCGAAGGCGCGGTCGGCGCCGCGGATGTGGCCGGCGAGCCAGGCGGCGAGGAAGCCCAGCAGGGTGGTTCCGGCAGCCAGGTCGCCGCGCCGCACCGCGCCATCGAGCTCGTCGAGGCGGCGGCCGAAGCCGCGGTGCATCTCGCGATGCTCAGCCAGCTGCGGCCAGGCGATGAGCTCGAGGGCGCGCTCCTCGTCGGCGAAGTGCACCTGGGCGTAGAGGCGCAGGAAGGGCATGGTCTCGGCGACGCGGACGCGGTCGCCGGCGGCGAGGGCGTCTTCGAGATCGCCCATGGTGTCGATCAGCTGCCGGTGCTGGAAGTCGATCTGCGAATCGTCGATGGCCAGGTCGTCGGCCCAGGCGATGGTCGGCATGCTAGGCCGTCCCTTCGGCCGGAGGCAGGGCCGCCAGGCCGCGGCTGCCGCGCAGGAAGGACGCGTAGGCCTTGTCCGCGACCATGATGTGGTTGACCAGCCAGCTGCCGAGGAACTGGCTCATGCTGTGCCCGAGCCCGCTGCCGCCCTCGAGCAGCTGGGTGCGGAACGATTCGACCTGGTCGGTGAACTGGCGATGCTGGCGGCGGTGCTGCGCCAGACCGGGATAGCCGCTGGCTTCGAGCATCGCCTCCTCGTCGGTGAAATGCCGATGCCCGTAGTCCTTGAGGTAGTCGAGGGTGCCGGCCACCGCGTCGACCGCCTGGCCCTGCACCACCGCCTGATGGAAGGCGTTCACGGCATCGAAGAGGCCGCGATGCTGCTCGTCGACGGCGCCGCCGTCGATCGCCAGCATCTCGGACCACTGCATGAAGGGCATGCGCGGACTCCGCCGGCGAGTGTATGGCCTGCCGGCGCGATCCGCAACCCGGGCCTGCATGGGACGGCGAAGGCCACTGCGCCACCGCCGTTGTAGAACGTCCAGCGGCCGTGCTGAAGGGTGTTGCCAAGCGCCTGCGCCGTCCACCCTCGCCCGCATGGCCCTGACCTGCCAGCGCTGCAAGAACCGCCCGGCGACGATCCACGTCACCGAGGTTGCCGCTGACGGCGGCCACGCCGAGGCGCATGTCTGCTCGGCCTGCTGCCAGGAGCTGGAGTGGGTGCCGGCGACCCCGCCGCCGCCGGTGGCCGACCTGCTCGCCGCCGAGGCCGCCGAGAGCGAACCCGATGCCCCGGCCTGCCCGTCCTGCGGCCTGACCTTCGCGGAATACCAGCAGATCAACCTCCTCGGCTGCGCCCAC
Source organism: Planctomycetota bacterium (assembly GCA_017302815.1). Lineage (GTDB taxonomy): Bacteria > Planctomycetota > UBA11346 > UBA11346 > UBA11346 > UBA11346. The sequence continues at coordinate 106 of JAFLCQ010000479.1, read as the reverse complement.
GACTGGACCGGCATGGGCGAGCAGCTGGACGAGCTGGTCCGCCGCTGGCATGGCGCCGAGCGCCACGTCGGACGCCGCCCGGGCGACAGCGGCCCGGCCGCCAGCG
>JAFLCQ010000478.1 GCA_017302815.1 Planctomycetota bacterium | reverse complement strand
GATGGCCTCGGCGAGCTGCGGCGGCGGGGCGCCCAGGCGAGCGGCCAGCGCCGACAGGTCGCGCCAGGCGGCCTCGACGCGCGCATGATCGAGGCCGGCGATCCCGGCCGGCGTCCAGGCGATCTGCACCGTCACCGAGCCGCGCACGACGGCTGCGCGCACCTGCTCGCGCACCCGCTCCTCAAGCGCGAGGTCGCGCAGGTCGCCGCGCAGCTGGATGCTGACCGACTTGTTGTTGACGGTCGCGACCGCGACCTTCGCGGTGCCCGCAGCGGTGGTCGCGGCGCCTTCGCCGAATCCGGTCATCGATCTCATCGTGCCTCCTCGATGCGGGCGTCGCCATCCGCCGCCGTCGCATGGGTGAAGCGCCGCCGCGAGACGGACAGCTCGTCATCGACCGCGGCGGCGATGCGCTCGAGGGCCCCTCCACCGCCCAGCCGCTGGCGCAGGCTCGACAGCCCTTTGCGGCAGGCCTGCCTGCGCTCGCCGTCCCACAGCCGCAGCAGGTGCGCCGTGAGGCGGGGGACCGTGAACTGCTCCTGCAGCAGCTCGGGACAGACGCGCGAACCGCAGATCAGATTGGGCAGCCCGACATGGTCGGTCAGCAGGACGTGCCTGACGATGACCGCGGACAGCGGATCCATGCGATAGCAGATGGCGTGCGGCAGACCGATCAGCCCGGCTTCGAGGCTGGCGGTGCCGCTGGCCAGGCACCCGGTCCTCGCCCGCGCGCACAGTTCGCGCCAGCGGCCCTCCACCAGCGGCAGATCGGTGACCGAACGATAGAGGTCCAGCGGCAGGTCCGGGACCCGCGAGACCAGGACCACCGGCCTCCTGCCGGTGCGGGACGCCGCAGCCATCGCCGCCGCAGCCATCACCGGCAGGAGCAAGCGCACCTCGCGCTCGCGCGAACCTGGCGCGACCAGCAGCACGTCGCGGCCGGCAAGCCCGAGATCGCGGTCGAGGGCGTCGGTGGGGATGCGCTCGGGGACGAGGTCGAGGAGCGGATGCCCGACGTGCTCGGCGCGGCAGCCGAAGCGCGAGAAGAGGGGCGGTTCGAAGGGGAAGAAGCACAGCAGCCGGTCGACGCTGCGGGCGATGCGCTTCGCGCGGCGCGGCCGCCAGGCCCACACCTGCGGCGCCACGACATGCACGATGCGCATGCCAGAGGCGCGCAGATCAGCCAGGCGCCGGGCCAGGCGCAGGTTGAAGCCGGGATAGTCGATGGTCAGGAGGACGCGTGGACGGCGGGCGCGGATCGTGCGCTCGACGTGGTTCATGGTGCGGGCGAAGGTCGGCAGGCGGGCGAGGACCGGCCACAAGCCCATGACCGCCATGCCTTCGATGTCCTGCTCGATGTCGGCGCCGGCTCCGGCCAGGTGCGCCCCGCCCATCGCCGCCACCACCGTCTCCGGCCGCCGCTGGCGCAGGGCCCGGACCACGGCCGCCCCATAGGCGTCCCCGGACGGCTCACCGGCGCAGACGAAGAGGTCGCACAGCGGCGCCAGGGGCATCGCCGTAGCATATGGCTGGCCGGGGACATGCATCCCCCGATCGCATCGCGACTTGCCAAGCACCGCCCAGGGCGTCATCCTGCTCCATCCCGGATCCCCATGCCGAAACTCGTCTGCCAGAGCGGCCCCAACGCGGGGCATGAATTCACCATTACCAAGGACCTCGTGGTCCTCGGCCGGCAGAGCAGCTGCGACGTGCAGATCGTCGACAGCATGGCCAGCCGGGCCCACTGCCATATCCGCCGCGACGGCAAGCTGTGGTCGCTGGTCGACCTGGGCAGCCGCAACGGCACCCTGCTGAACGACAAGCGCATCACCGAACGCCAGCTGGTCTACGGCGACCGCATCCGGATCGGCCAGGTCGAGTACGTGCTGGTCAAGCTGCCCGGCGACGTCGAGCTGAAGGACCTCCTGTCGAAGTACGAGGTCGGCGAGAAGCTCGGCGAAGGCGGCATGGGCATCGTCTACAAGGCGGTGCAGCGCTCGATGGCGCGCACGGTGGCGCTGAAGATCCTGGCGCCGAAGTACGCTAGCCGGCCCAAGTTCGTCGACCAGTTCATCCGCGAGGCGCGGGCGGCCGGGGCGCTCAACCACCCCAACATCATCCAGGTCCACGACGTCGGCACCGAGAACGAGATCCACTACTTCTCGATGGAGTTCGTCGACGGCAGCACCTGCATGCAGCTGCTGAAGGCCGACGGCCCCTTCGCCGTCCCCGAGGCGCTGGAGATCACCCGCCAGGTCGGCCGCGCCCTGGAGTACGCCCACCAGCACCGCCTGATCCACCAGGACATCAAGCCCGACAACATCATGATCGGGCCGGGCAACCTGGTGAAGCTGGCCGACCTCGGCATCAGCAAGACCTTCGATGAGGCCGAGAGCGAAGGCGATGGCAAGAAGGTGATGGGCACGCCGCACTACATGGCGCCCGAGGCCGGACTGGGCAAGAAGATCGACCACCGCGTCGACATCTACTCGCTCGGCGCGACCCTCTACCACCTGCTCACCGGCAAGACGCCCTACCACGGGACCAATGCGACCGAGGTGCTGAAGGCGCATGTGATGGATCCCCTGCCGCCGCTGCAGGATCTGAATCCGGAGGTCAGCGACGACGTCTGCGCCCTGGTCGAACGCATGATGGCCAAGAAGGCCGACGAGCGCTACCAGACCGCGACCGAGGTGGTCGCCGAGATCGAACGCCTCCAGGGCGGCAGCACCCTCGGCCGCGAGCGCATCCCCGGCCATGAGACCATGATCCTGCGCCGCTTCGCCAGCGGCAAGGCGGCCAGCCCGCCCGGGACCATGGCCGGCATGCCCACCACCGGCGACCACACGCCGGATGCCCACCATGTGGCGACCTCGGTCGCCCCGGCGTGGACCCGCTTCCTGGGATGGGGCCTGGCGATCGCCGCTGTGGCCCTGGCCGCGCTGGCAGCCTGGCTGCTGTGGCCCACCCCGCCCGAAAGCCCCTCGGCCACGGTCGGAGGACCGGCGACGACCCGAGCGGCGACCCCGGCGCAGCCGCAACCGGGC
>JAFLCQ010000477.1 GCA_017302815.1 Planctomycetota bacterium | reverse complement strand
CGCCGCCGGCGAGCACCTGGCGCGACAGCCCGTCGCGGCCCGACTCCAGCGCATGGCAGTCCGCCTTGCCGGACGGCACCGGCCACGCTAGGACCAGCCGGTGCAGATCCGGCGGCAGCAGGAAGGCGTTGGTGCGGACATGCGGATTGGGGAAGGGCAGGTACGGGGCGAGATCGTCCCACGATGCCCGCGCGGACAGCCAGGCGCGCCACAGCCGCGACACCAGCCGCCGGCGCAGGACCAGCCACGGCGGGCATGCCGTCATGCGGTCGCGGCGGTGGCTGTTCCACGAGGCCGTGGCCCCGATCAGGCGGCCCGGCGCCGCATGCCGCATGAACAGGTCCAGCCAGCCAACGGCGAGGATCTGCGCATGCCCGTTGAGGAACAGCACGTGCCGCCCCTGCAGGCCGGGGAGCGCCCGGCGGTAGGCGCCGAGATCGAAGCCGTCGTCGGGCAGGTGGACGCGGCGATGCACCACCCCTGCCACGGACCGCTCCCATTCCTGGGGCAGGGAGTCCGCCGGGAAGCCCTTGCACAGCAGCACCAGCTCGTGCCCGCAGCCGGCGTCGTGCGCGCGGTAGGAGGAGATGAACCGGCGGCACGCCTCGACGCCGTCGGCGCAGCGGACGAGATGCGCCACGACCGGGGGGCTCATGGCCGCACCCGCCGCACGAGGGCGATGGCGCCGTTGACCAGGCGCGACGCCAGCCTGCTCCAGGGCGCGATCAGCCGCGCCGCGAGCGTCATGCGTCCAGGCAGGAAGTCCCCCTGCGCGGCCGCGTTCAGCTGCACCAGCTGGTCGAGCCGCGAGTTGGCCGAGCCGCGGATGGCATCGATGAGGACGGCGTGGCGCCCATCCACCTGCAGACCCGCCCCGACCAGCGGGGCGTCGGCCAGGGCCGCCACCTCGGCGTGGAACCGATCCCGCTCGCCGGCGATCCACGCGCGGTAGCCGGCCTGCATCGCGAGGTGGCGACCCGGTTCGCGCCGGATCGCGCGCACCAGATCGGCGATGCGGCTGGGATGGATGTCGCCGAGCTTGTGCTCGTCGGGCAGCGGCACATCGGGGCCGGATGCCGTCCCATGCCGCCCGGTCAGGACGATGCAGCCGAGCAGGGCCGCCTCGCGCGGCCCGCGGTCCTTGCCGGGATGCCATCCGGCATCGAGGTAGATGTCGCAGCCTGCCACCGCGCGCAGCGCCTCCTCGGGCGCCAGACCGGCGATCAGGCGCACGCGCAGGCCATGGTTGCGCTCCAGCGCCGAGGCTAGGGCCGCGTTGCGGGCGCCATTCACCGCGATGCAGGCCCGGCGGCGCACGCCCGGCGGCAGTACGGCCCGGACGTAGTCGCCGAGCATGCGGACGTCGTCCGGCAGCCCGCCGCCGGGCGCCGCGAACATCGCGCGGACGGCCTCCGACTGGCACAGGATGCCGCACGAGCCGTAGGCCGCGACTGGATGCCACATGGTCTCGCTGAGGAACCACGACCAGACGCAGCGCGGCGCGTGCGCCGACCAGCGCCGGGGATCCTCGGACTCGGGGAGGACCAGCACCGCGTCGCGCACCGCGTCCGGGCCGTCCTCACGCGGGCAGGGGTACAGCGCCTGGTAGTGTGCGATGACGGCTTCCGACAGCGGCTGCTGGTACAGCATGCGCGCCTCGCGCCCCAGGCCGGCCGACAGCGCATGGGCGAGCTGGTGCAGGGCCTCCGGGCCGCCGGTGCGCGAGGCGCCAGGGCATGCTATCACGAAGCGCATCAGCCGGCCTCCCCGGCGACGGGCAGCCCCAGGTGCCTGCGCGCCACCCCGAGGCTGGCCGCGACGACCTGGTGCATGTCGAAGTAGCGGAAGGTGCCGCAGCGGCCGATGAAGGTCACCCCCTGCAGCGCCTGGGCACGGGCGTGGTAGCGACGGTAGAGCGCCTCGCCGCCGCCGTCGGCGGCATGCACGGGGTAGAACCGCTCATCCTCGCCCGGCCTGGCCTCGCCGGGCAGCTCGTCGGTCACCGGTTCGACCCCGGTCCCCGGGACGGGGTGGTGGGGGCCGGGATACAGGCTCCAGCGCGTCCGCCGCGTCACCGGCCCGCCGTCGGTGAGGTTGATGGTGGGGACGGTGTGCCCGGCCAGGTCGCCGACCGGCGCATAGCCATCGCGGAAGCGCACGGCGCGGTAGGGCAGGACGCCCTCGTCGTAGCCGAAGAACTCGTCGATGGGCATCGACAGGAAGACGTGCCCGTGCGATGCGAGCATGGCGTGCGCGAACGCGGTGCCGAGTTCGAGCCGGATCCCCGGATGGTCGAGCATGCGCCGGAACAGCGCGCTGTAGCCCTGCTCGGGCAGGGCCTGGAAGGAGTCCTCGAAGTACCCGTCCCGGCTGTCGCGCCTGACCGGCAGGCGCGACAGCACGCTTGCCGGCATGGCATCGAGCTCACGGCCCCACATCGTGCGGGTGTAGCGGGCGAAGAACAGCTCGGTGAGGTCGCGCCCGTAGATGGATTCGGCGTAATCGCGCGCCGTGCGGATCACCGGGTGGGCGACGCGGTGCTGCGCGAGCAGGGCATCCATCTCCGCCGCCGTCCGCAGCGTCGTCCCGAAGAAGCCGTTGACGGTGTCGAGGTTGATCGGCACCGGCAGCAGCCCGCGTCCGTCCACCAGGGCGCGCACGCGGTGGCGGTAGGGCGTCCAGGCGGTGAAACGGCTGAGCCAGTCGACCACGGCGCCGCTGGAGGTGTGGAAGATGTGCGGGCCGTAGCGGTGGACCATGTACCCGGTGCGCGGGTCCAGGCTGTCGTGGGCGTTGCCGCCGGAGGCGTCACGGCGGTCGATGACGCGGACGGTCCGGCCGTGGTCGGCCAGCTCGCGCGCCAGCACGGCGCCGGCGAAGCCGGCGCCGACCACCAGGATCTCATCCCCGGCCATCGTCGCCCCCTGGCGTCGGAGGGCGCGCCAGGTGGCGCGCGTAGTCCTGCAGCCGCGCCTCCAGCGGAGCCGCGGTCCACCCGGTCGCGAGCAGCCGGGAGGGATCGCCGACCAGCCAGGGCGGATCCCAGGGGC
>JAFLCQ010000476.1 GCA_017302815.1 Planctomycetota bacterium | reverse complement strand
GGACGGCACCGCCGAGGGCGCCCCGCCGCGCCCGGCCCTGCCCGGCGGCGATGACCGCGGCGTCGAGGACACCAACCTGCTGGAGGTCCCGGCCAAGCCCGGGCGCGGCGACCAGCAGCGCGTCGACGGCCTGATCTACGCCTATCGCGACATCGGCCACACCGTCTGCAAGCTCGACCCGCTCGGCCTCAACAACCGCGCCGCCAACCCGCTGCTGGGCCTGGACACCTACGGCATCGCCGAGGGCGACCTCGACCGCGAATTCGCCCACAACATCTCCGGCATCCCCGCCCGCCTGAAGCTGCGCGACATCGTCGCCTGGCTGCAGCAGACCTACTGCGGCTCGATCGGCGTCGAGTACCAGCACATCCAGGACCGCGAGCGCCGCCGCTGGGTGCGCGAGCAGATCGAGCGCAACGGCAACCAGCCGCAGCTGACCCGCGACGACAAGCGCCGCATCCTGCTGAAGCTGTCCCAGGCCGAGACCCTGGAGACCTTCATCCACACCAAGTTCCTCGGCCAGAAGCGCTTCTCGCTGGAGGGCGGCGACACCCTGATCCCGGCCCTGGACGCGATCATCGAACTCGCGCCGGCGCTGAAGATCCAGAACATCATGATGGGCATGGCCCACCGCGGCCGCCTCAACGTGCTGTGCAACACCCTGAACAAGACCTACGAGGAGGTCTTCACCGAGTTCGAGGGCGGCTACGACCTCTCAGAGTTGCAGGGCGACGGCGACGTGAAGTACCACATGGGCTTCGCCTCCGAGCACCTGACCGCCAAGGGCGAGCGCGTCTACCTGCTGCTGGCCGCCAACCCCAGCCACCTCGAGGCGGTGAACCCGGTCGTGCTGGGCCGCGTGCGCGGCAAGCAGCGCCAGCTGGGCGACAGCAAGACCCGCGAGGCCGCGGTGCCGGTGCTGATCCACGGCGACGCCGCCTTCGCCGGCCAGGGCCTGGTGATGGAGACCCTGCAGCTGTGCGGTCTCGAGGGCTACACCGTCGGCGGCACCGTCCACATCGTCATCAACAACCAGATCGGCTTCACCACCCTGCCGCAGGACTCGCGCAGCACCTCGTACTGCACCGACCTGGCGAAGATGGTCGAGGCGCCGATCTTCCACGTCAACGGCGATGATCCCGAGGCCGTCGTCCACGTCGCCCGCCTGGCGCTGGAGTACCGCCAGAAGTTCAAGCGCGACGTCTTCATCGATCTGGTCTGCTACCGCCGCTGGGGCCACAACGAGAGCGACGAGCCCAATTTCACCCAGCCGACCATGTACGCGAAGATCGCCGAGCACGAGCGCGTGCGCGGGGCCTACGCCAAGCGCCTGCTGGAGCGCAAGGAGATCACGCAGGAGGAGGTGGACGCGATCGCCACCATCATGCAGAACCAGCTCTCGGACGCCCTGGCCACGATCAAGGCCAAGCCCGCCCGCCTGCGCCGTGGCCAGCGTACCGGCGCCTGGGCCGGCAAGACCAACGAGTACAGCCACGATCCGGTCGAGACCGGCGTGACCACCGCCGCCCTCGACCAGATCGGCAAGGCGCTGTCCACCTGGCCCGCCGACTTCGCCATCCACCCCAAGATCAAGCGCCTGACCGAGGACCGAGCCAAGCTGATCGCCTCGCGCGGACGCATCGACTGGGCGACCGGCGAGGTGATGGCGTTCGGCTCGCTGCTGCTCGAGGGCATCCCCGGCCGCCTCTCCGGCCAGGACTGCCGCCGCGGCACCTTCAGCCAGCGCCATCTCTACTGGTACGACGTCAACACCCGCGCCCGCTACTGCCCGCTGCTGAACATGGCCAGCAACCAGGCCAAGCTGTGCGTCTACGATTCGCCGCTGTCCGAGGCGGCGGTGCTGGGCTTCGACTACGGCTACTCGCTGGCCGAGCCCAACATGCTGATCGTTTGGGAGGCGCAGTTCGGCGACTTCGCCAACGGCGCGCAGGTGATCATCGACCAGTTCCTGTCCTCGGCCGAGTCGAAGTGGAACCGCCTGTCGGGCCTGGTGATGATGCTGCCGCACGGCCAGGAGGGCCAGGGCCCCGAGCACAGCTCGGCGCGCCTGGAGCGCTTCCTGCAGCTGTGCGGCGACAACAACATCCAGGTCGCCAACTGCACCACCTCGGCGCAGCACTTCCACATCCTGCGCCGCCAGATGCACCGCAAGGTGCGCAAGCCGCTGGTGCTGATGACGCCCAAGGGGCATCTGCGCTCGAAGGCCGCAAGCAGCGACTTCGACGACTTCGTGAAGGGCCGCTTCCACGAGATCATCGGCGATCCGGCGGTCTCCGGGGCGAAGGCCAGGCGCGTGGTCCTGACCACCGGCAAGGTCCACCACGAGCTGGCCGAGCGCCGCGCCGAGGAGGGCCGCGACGACATCGCGCTCATCCGCATCGAGCAGCTCTACCCGCTGCACGAGGCGCTGCTGGCCGAGACCCTGGCGCCCTACGCAAAGGCCGAGCTGGTGTGGTGCCAGGACGAGCCCCAGAACATGGGCGCCTGGTCCTTCATCGCCCCGCACATCGAGCGCATCGCCGGCCGCAAGCCGCTGTACGCCGGGCGCGAGGCCGCCGCCAGCCCGGCACCGGGCAGCGCCATGCTGTTCGCGGTCGAGCAGGAGACGCTGATCTCCACCGCCCTGGGCGTCACCGCGAAAAAGGTGACGAAGGCAAAGCATTAGCCGGAGGAGGGGCTCGGGCAAGCCCTCGCCTTCGCTCGGCATCCGCCCATCCCATGGGCGGATGTCCGGCAGAGCCGGATCCCCTCACTCACCCCCGTAGCCCCCACCCTTTCATCTCTCCTGACGACACGGACCACACCATGCACAACGTCCTCATCCCAGCCCTCGGCGAGTCGATCACCGAAGGCGTCATCTCGAAGTGGCTGGTCGCCGACGGCGCGGCGGTCGGTGAATCCACGCCGATCCTCGAGCTGGAGACCGACAAGATCACCACCGAGATCCAGGCCGGCGCCGCCGGCGTCCTGCGCCGCAAGGCCGCCGATGGCGCGACCATCAAGGTCGGCGCGGTCGCGGCGGTGATCGAGGCC
>JAFLCQ010000475.1 GCA_017302815.1 Planctomycetota bacterium | reverse complement strand
GCCGCCCGCGGACGCGCCGGGACCACGCCCGAGGGGCGGGCCGAGCAGGCGGTGGCGAAGGCGGCGGCGCTGCTGGCCAATCCCGACCATGCGCGCATGTCCATCGACGCGCTGGCCAGGCGCTGCGGATTCAGCCGCAACCGCCTGGCGGCCGCCTTCCGCAGGCGTCACGGCGAGACGATGGCGCGCTTCCGGGCGCGGCATCTCGTCCTCTTTGCGCAGCAGTGGATGGCGGACAGCGACCTGACCCTGGACGCGATCGCCGCCAAGATCGGCGTGCGCGATCCGCATCATTTCAACAAGCTGTTCCGCCGCTGCGTCGGCCAGAGCCCCAGCGCGTGGCGGGCGCAGCGCCTGCCGGTGCGCAGCAGCGTGGCGCGTCCGGCGATCGATGGCGAGGTGCCGGCGTGGAGCGGCGGGAGGCCGAACGTCGAGCGCGTCGTGCGCGATTGAGCCTCAACCGTGCAGCGACTTGCCGTCCTGCCACTGCGGCGGGATGACGATGCGCCGCGGCGGGCGCGGGCCGTAGCGCAGGCGCTGCTCGATGATCTCCAGCGTCACCTGGCCGCGATGCTCCTGGTCGGGCTTCCAGCCGGCGTACTGCGCGAACCAGGGGTCGGCGTGGACGATGAGCGAGGCGAGGGGCAGATGCACGCCCTGCTTCTGCAGATGCTCGTGCACGTGCGGCATGCCCACGACCAGGGCGTCCGCCTTGTGGCGTATGACGAAGGCCGCCGCCTCGGCGTCGTCGCCGCGCCACTCGTAGGTCGGGACGCCCATGGCCTGGGCGCAGGCGAGGCGGATGTCGTCGTGCCAGTGCCGCGGACGCGCCGGGGTGAGCACCGCCACCGGGTTGCGATGGCCGGCGGCGCGGACGCGCTCGATGGCGCCGGCGGTGGCGGTCCACCATTCGCAGGTCTCGACCAGATCGACCGGCGGGGCGGCGGGCCCTTCGTCCTCCCACAGCACGGTGGGCAGGGCCGAGCCCGACAGCAGGCTGACGTCGACGCCGCGGCGGTTGATGACCAGGGCGGCGGCGCCCTGCTCGACGGCGAGGGCCTGGATGCGGGCGACCGGGCCGTCCAGCGGCGAGGCGGTCATGCCCATGGCCTCGGCCTGCTGCCGCAGCAGGTTGCTCCAGCCGCTGTTCTCCAGGTTCACCGCGATGCGCACCGGTTTGCCGGCATGGCGGAAGCGCCCGGCGGCGAGGCTGGCGAGGATGGGATCGCGCACGTAGCCCAGCTTGTCGGCGGCGGCGCGGATGCGGTCGCGGGTCGAGGCGGTGACACGGCGGTCGCCGGCCAGGGCCAGGCTGACGGTGGAGACCGATACCCCGGTCTCGGTGGCGATGTCCTTGAGCGAGACGCGTCCGGCCATGCCATCGACCATGGCGTGATCGCGCGCAATTCAACGATGTGAATGCACGCTGCGTGGACGGTGCGTCAGGCGCCGTCAATCCCAGTCGATGATCACCTTCAGGCTGTCGCTGCTGCTGGCGCGGCGGATCGCCGCCAGGGTCTGGTCGGGGCGGAAGCGCTCGTCGGCGCCGGTCATCAGCGACAGCTTGGGCAGGCGACGCTCGCTGATCAGCTTGGCCGCCAGCGCGACGCCGCGCATGGTCGAACCATGCGTCGCCTGGTAGCACTGCAGCTGGTAGTGGACCTGGTTGTTGAGGTCGACCTCGTGCGCGATGCGCGGCTTGCCGCCGGCGCCCTTCACCCCGGCGTGGGCGTCGAGGACGGTGCCGTAGCCCATCAGCTTGACCGACAGCTCGTAGCCTTCGCGGCAGGGGGCGTTCATCATCACGAAGTGCGGCTCGTTGAAGGGACGGCACAGCTCCTGCACCCGCTCGACGACGTGCTCGTCCCAGGCCACGCCGACGGTGCGCTGATCGCCGAAGTCGCGCAGGACACGGTTCAGGCGCTCGGCGCCGCGGTTGACCATGATCACGCGGCGCGCGCCCATGGCCTGGCAGCACTGCAGGGCGTAGGTGCTCTGGCTGCCGGCGCCGATGAGGACGACGACGCGGTTCTCGATGCAGTTGTTCACCCGCGTCATGCCTTCGAGGCCGCAGGCCAGCGGCTCGAGGTGGCAGGCGTGCGCCGGGTCGGTGCCGGGCGGGAACTTCACGATCGGGCCGAGGTCGACGAACCACTTCGGCAGGATGGCGTGGCTGCGCGCGAAGCCGGGATACTCATGGCCGGTGGCCTGGGTCTTCGGGCAGCTGGTCCAGTCGCCGGTACCGTGGTCGCCGCAGTAGATGCAGTCGCGATCGCCGCAGGGGATGTCGCAGCCGAGGCCGACCAGGTCGCCGGGGCTGAACTTCGTCACCCCGTCGCCGACCGCCTCGACCGTGCAGCTGGCCTCATGCAGGATCAGGGCCGGCCAGCGCTTGATGCGCGGCAGGCCGACCTTGTGGATGACCACGTCGGACTGGCACACCGACACGCGGCGGGTACGCAGCAGGATCTCGCCCGGGCCGGGCGCGGGCAGCTGCTCATCGACGGCGGTGAACTCGCCGCCGACGCGATCGAGGTAGTAGTTGCGGCAGGTCGTCATGGTGGCTTTCGGTGATGTTCACACAGAGCACCAGAGGGACCAGAGTCTCGAAACTGCGTTCTCTGGTTCCTCTGGTGCTCTGTGTTTTTCAAGGGTTGATCAGGACCTTGGCGACGAACTCGCGGCGGTCGCGCATCACCACCAGGCCGGCCAGGGTCTGGTCGAGGTTGAAGCGATGGGTGATCAGCGGCTTCAGCTTGATGGAGCCCGCCGCCACCGCGGCCAGCACGGTGCGCCAGTCGTCGGGCAGGCCGCTGGCCGAGAAGGTCGAGTTCCAGGTGCCGAGCAGGGCCAGCTCGCGGCGCATGATCTGGCTGATCAGCTTCGCCGGCAGGGTCACATCGCCGGAGGGGTTGCCGAGCATCACCACCCGGCCGCCAGGAGCGGCGGCGCCGACCGCGGCGGTGCAGGTCGCGGGCACGCCGGCCGCTTCGAGGGTGACGTCGGCGCCGCGCCCGCCGGTCAGGGCGTTGATGCGCTGCACCGGATCGCCCGCCCGCG
>JAFLCQ010000474.1 GCA_017302815.1 Planctomycetota bacterium | reverse complement strand
GCAGCCTCCGCGGCAGCTGCAACTACGGCGAGCGCGCTGGCCGGCCCTGCGCCAGGGCCTGGCTGACGGCGAGGTGGTGCCCGCGCGCGACGGCCTGCTGGCTCCGGCACTCGGAGTGGAGCCCGCCCGGCGGGCCCAGATCGCCGCCCTGGTCGATGCCGAGAACGACGACCGCCGGCTGATCGACGGCCTGGTCCTGGGCCTGGGCGCGCCGGACCCGGAGGTGGAACGGGCCTACCACGAGGGCATCCGATCCGCCCGGCGCATGCATGAGCCGCCGCCGTCTGCACAGGTGGGCCCGGCCGGGGCTGCCGCGCGTTGATCGCGCCGGCGCCGCCCCCACGCTCGGGGCATGGCCGACGACCGCCTCATCGCTTCCATCCTCGAACTCATCCGCCGCACGTCGGCGGAACTGCCCGCCGACGTGAAGGCCAAGGTGGCCGCCGGTGCCGCGGTCGAGGAACCCGGTTCCAACGCCGCCTACGCCTTCCAGGTGGTGCAGGACAACATCGCGCTGGCCTGCGACAAGAGCAGCCCGCTGTGCCAGGACACCGGCTCGATCCTGTTCTACGTCCACACCCCGGTCGGCTACGACCAGATCCTCTTCCACGAGGCGGCGGTCGAGGCGGTGAAGCAGGCGACGGCCAAGGGCTATCTGCGCCAGAACTCGGTCGACTCGGTCACCGGCAGGAACAGCGGCAACAACGTCGGACCTGGCACGCCGGACATGCACTTCCACCAGTGGCGCAAGGACCACGTCGAGGTCGTGCTGATGCTGAAGGGCGGCGGCTGCGAGAATGTCGGCGCGACCTACACCCTGCCCAACCCGAAGTTCGGCGGACGCGATCTCAAGGGCGTCGAGAACGCCATCCTCGACTGCGTCCTGCAGGCCCAGGGCCAGGGCTGCGGCCCCGGCATCCTCGGGGTCGGCATCGGCGGCGACCGCGTCAGCGGCATGGCCTGCGCCAAGACGCAGTTCCTGCGCAAGCTCGACGACATCAACGCCGACGCCGACCTCGCCGGGCTGGAGCAGCGCGTCGTCGCCAAGGCCAACCAGAGCGGCATCGGGCCGATGGGCTTCGGCGGTAGGACCACCCTGCTGGGATGCAAGGTCGGCAAGCTCAACCGCGTGCCGGCCAGCTACTTCGTCTCCGTCTCCTACATGTGCTGGGCCTTCCGCCGCCAGGGCGTCAACCTGGGAGCGGACGCCTCGATCACCGGCTGGCTGTACTGAGGGATCCACCATGGCGCTCGTGAAGCTCACCACGCCGCTGACCGAGGAGGTCGCGCGTTCCCTCAACCTCGGCGACACGGTCGAGATCACCGGCCGGCTCTACACCGGCCGCGACGCGGTGCACCACCGCCTGCACCACGGCGAGAAGCCGCCGGTCGATCTGCGCGGCGGCATCATCTACCACTGCGGGCCGGTGATGGTGCAGGACGGCGGGCGCTGGGTGTGCCGGGCGGCCGGTCCGACCACCAGCTCGCGCGAGGAGCCCTACCAGGCCGACGTCATGCGCGATCACGGCATCCGCGCCGTGATCGGCAAGGGCGGCATGGGACCCAAGACCCTGGCCGGCTGCAAGGAGCACGGCTGCGTCTACCTGCATGCCATCGGCGGCGCGGCGCAGGTCTACGCCGAACGCATCACCCGCGTCGATGGCGTCGACTGGATGGATCTCGGCAGCCCCGAGGCGATCTGGCATCTGTGGGTCGAGCGCTTTCCCGCCATCGTGACGATGGACGCCAAGGGCCGCTCGCTGCACAAGGACCTCATCGAGAGCAGCACGAAGGCCCTGGAAGCCCTCAAAGCCTGAGCCGCGACGGCTGACACCCGGCGATGTTCACATCCTCGCCGCCGCGCCTAGCCTGGCCGGCTGGAGGCTGGCATGGCCGCTGTCATCGTGAACGATCCCCTGCTCAACGCGTTCCAGGGCCGGATCCGCCCGGTGCCGATCCGACCCGGCTACGCCCTGGCCCTGCTGTCGGTCGCATTCCTGACCGTCCTGCTGCCGCTGATCTACCTTGGACTGATCGGGCTGGTTGCCTGGCTGACCTGGTGGCATGCGGTGAACGACGCCGGCGTGTTCAGCGGCGTACGCGGCAGCGGCGGGGCCAAGATGGCCGCGGTGGCCTATGTCGGGCCCCTGGTCATCGGCATCGTGCTGGTCGTATTCATGCTGAAGCCGTTGTTCGCCCGGCCGCCGGAGCGGTCCAGGCCGGTGTCCATCGATCCGCGCCGCGAGCCCCGGCTGATCGCCTTCATCGAACGGCTGTGCGATGCGGTGGGGGCGCCGCGTCCCACGCGCATCGACGTCACCTGCGAGGTGAACGCCTCCGCCTCCTTCCGGCGCGGCTGGGTCAGCTTCCTCGGCAACGATCTGGTGCTGACCATCGGCCTCAACCTGGTGTCGGGGCAGAACGTCCGCCAGTTCGCCGGCGTGCTGGCGCACGAGTTCGGGCATTTCGCGCAGGGCTGGGCGATGCGCGCCTGCTACGTCATCCGCAGCGTCAACCACTGGTTCGCGCGGGTGGTCTATCAGCGCGATGCGCTCGACGAGAAGCTGGTCGAGATGTCGAACAGCGACATCCATTTCGCCCTCAACCTCATCCTGTGGATCGCGCGCGGCATGGTGTGGCTCACCCGCCGCATCCTCTGGGTCCTGATGATGGTCGGGCACCTGTTCAGCAGCCTGCTGTCGCGGCAGATGGAATTCGACGCCGACCGGCACGCCGTGCGCCTGGTCGGCAACCAGGGATTCGCATCGGCGCTGCGCGAGCTGCCGGTGCTGTGCGCCGCCGAGCACGGCGCCCACAGCGACCTCGGCGCGGCCTGGCGCGAACGCCGTCTCGCCGACGACCTGCCGGCGCTGGTGGCGGGGAACCTGACGCAGATCCCCGACGAGCTGCGCGCCCGCATCATCGCCGACGGGCTGGCCGAGTCGGCTGGCATGTATGCCAGCCATCCCGCGACCCGCGACCGCATCGCTGCCGGCGCTGCCGAACCCGACCGCGGCGTCTTCGCCGCCGACGGCCCGGCCAGCCAGCTGTTCGCCGACTTCCCCGGCCTGTGC
>JAFLCQ010000473.1 GCA_017302815.1 Planctomycetota bacterium | reverse complement strand
GTTACATGTGAGGAGAGAACCAAGCAACTATGAAAGAGCACTCCTGGATAGAATCGAGATCATAGAGGAAGTCGTTGCACCAGACACAGCGATCAGAGTGGACGCGGCACTTATCAGGAAGATCAGCGCGTGCAGGGCGGTGATGCGCGCCAGGCGGCCGCGCGCATAGGCGGCATCGCTGCCGAGATCGCACCACGAGGGGACGGCCAGCCGACCCGGCTCGGCGGCGAAGTGCACCACCCAGTGCCAGCCCGCCTCGGCGAGGTCGTAGGCGGTGCCAACCGCCTGCGGCGACATGGTGATGACGCCGCTATGCAGCGCTTCTTCGTGTGATCCGCAGCGCCAGCGTCCACGGTAGCCGTGCAGGTGCAGGGCGTGCCCGCCCTGGTGGCTGTAGACCACGGCGAAGCCGCGGTCGGACAGCGGCGCCCGCTGCGCCAGGTGCACCCGCGGGACGGAACCGCCGGCGATGCACAGTGGTGGAATCATACCAGATACTAGCAGCCGCGGACAAGCCCGGAAGCGATTCCGGCGCATATGCTCGGGGGCATGAGCACCGCTCCTCCGACCTCTTCCACCGCCCTCGCCGCCGCAGCCTTCGCCCGCGACGGCTTCTTCATCGCGCGCGGTCTGTTCGCCGCCCGCATCGCCGGGCTCGAACGCGAGTTCGACCGCATCTGCGACCAGCTCGACCGCAGCGGCAAGGACACCAACGCCCGCTGGGGCGGCGCGGCCAGCGATGCGGTGAACGGCGCCGGCCGGGTGGTGCAGCACACCCACAACGTGCAGATGTACTCCGCAGCCTGGGCCGCGCTGTGGTACGACGCCGCCTTCCTCGATCTCGCCGAGGCCTTCCTCGGACCCGACATCGTCCTGCACCACACCAAGCTGTTCCGCAAGCCGGCCGAGAAGGGGGCAGCCTTCCCCATGCACCAGGACTGGCCCTACTTCCCCACCGTGAAGGACTCGTGCCTGGCCGCCATCGTCCATGTCAGCGACGCCGATGACAGCATGGGCTGCCTGCGCGTGCATCCGGGCAGCCATCACGCCGGGCGCCTGGCCGACAGCTCGGGCATGAGCGACGTCGGCGAGGTGCAGCGGCGCTTCCCGCTGGAGACCGCCGTTCCGGTGGAGTGCCGTGCCGGCGACGTGGTCTTCTTCCACAGCCTGACCGTGCACGGCTCGCGCATCAACAGCAGCGATCGCGTGCGCAAGACCGTCCTGGCGCAGATGTACGCCGGCGACGACCAGGTCGAGGAGGGCCGTGCAGGCCACTACGATGCCCGGCTGGTGCTGCGCGGCTGGAACCACACCATGGACCGCGAACGCGCGAACGGATGAACGGAGGAGCCATGACCGACACCGCCATCACCGGCCGCGAGCGCGTCCGCCGCGCCTTCGCCCGCGAGCCGTCCGACCGCTTCCCGATCGATCTGGGGGCGCACTTCTCGACCGGCATCTCGGCCTTCGCCTACGCCCGCCTGCGCGAGCATCTGGGTCTGGACGCGCGGCCGATCCGCATCGTCGACCCCAGTCAGTTCCTCGCCTGGGTCGATGACGACGTGCTGGAGCGCTTCCGCTGCGACGTGCGCATCCTGCGCGCGCCGTGGCGGGCGACCCATGCCTGGGCGCCGCGCGCGGGCAGCTCCTTCCAGGTGCCGGTGACGATGCAGCCCGAGGCGCAGGCGGACGGCTCGTGGATCGTGCGCCAGGAGGGCCGGCGCACGCGCATGCCCGCCGGCGGCTTCTTCTTCGATGGCGACTGGCTGGGCTACGAGGACCGCCCATGGGCCGAGCAGGCGGCGGCGCTGCGCGACGAGGCCGACCGGCTGCGTGCCAGCGGCGCGGCGGTCTTCCTCATGCAGGGGGTGTGGGCCTTCTTCAGCGACCATCCCGACTGGCTGATGCGCGCCGCCGAGGATCCCGAGGCGATGGCGGCCGAGAACGCCAAGCGCTGCGATGAGGCGATCGCCCACGTCGGGCGACTCATCGATCTGCTGGGCGACCGCGTCGACATCATCGACATGAACGGCGATCTCGGGGCGCAGAAGGCGCCGCTGATCGGTCCGCGCCTCTACGAGCGGGTGTGCAAGCCCTTCGTCGCGCGGGTGGTCGACTTCATCCACCGCAACAGCGGCTGGAAGGTGTTCATGCACTCGTGCGGCTCGATCTGCCCGCTGCTGCCGCACCTCGCCGACACCGGCATCGACGCCATCAACCCGGTGCAGGTCTCGGCCCAGGGCATGGACCCGTCGGTGCTGAAGGAGCGCTTCGGCGACCGCCTGCTGTTCTGGGGCGGCGGCTGCGACACCCAGCGCATCCTCGGCACCGCCTCCCCCGACGAGGTGCGGGCGAACGTGCGCCATCTGACCGGCATCCTCGGCCGCGATGGCGGCTTCGTCTTCACCGCCGTGCACAACGTCATGGGCGACGTGCCGCCGCAGAACATCGTGGCGATGTACGACGAGGCCTACGCCTGCGGCCTGGAGCGCAGTTCAGCTCTCGTATAGGGGGTGCGGGGGACCGTCTGGTCCCCCGTGGCAGAGAGCCGCACGCGATCGTCCCAGGAATGATGGCGACCGCAGGTCGCTCCTGGGGCGATCGCAGCAGTCAGATTGACGGAAACGGTGTTTCCCGTCAATCTGACAGTGCATGGTCGGCCGGCAGGTCCTCACCTCGCCAGGCGCGCACCTGCGTCCACGGCAGGTCGGGGGCGCTCCAGAACGGGTCGTCCGCCGGCAGGCCCAGGGGCAGGAAGGCGGTCGAGGCCAGGTAGAGGCTGCCGGTCGAGATGTAGCGCTCCATCAGGCCCGGCTGGTGGCCCGCCAGCCCGGGCAGCAGCCAGCCCTGCTCGTCCCAGGTCCCCGGCGCGTCGAGGGTGCGGCGGATGACCGCGTCCAGGGCGCAGCGCACCTGCGCCGGCGGCAGGCCCTCCGGCAGCCGCCGCTGCAGCGCCGCCTGGGCCAGGTGCTGGAAGGCGCCGCGGCGCCATCAACGCGATGCGCGATCTGCATGCCCAGATTCGTCGCGAAGTGGCCAGGAAGGACATGGCCGAGCACATCAAACTGGGACCTGGCG
>JAFLCQ010000472.1 GCA_017302815.1 Planctomycetota bacterium | reverse complement strand
CGGCCAGCACGCGCAGCCACAGGCCGCACGCCGGATCGTCCGGCGGCGCCGGCAGTCCGGCGACGAGGACGACCGGGAGCTTGTCGCGAGCGGCAGCCATGCCGGCCAGCATGGGCGCATGGCTCCAGGAATCAAGATGCACATAATGCATATTTGGTTTATCATGAGGGCGCAGCGGACGCAGGGGGTGCGCTGGCGGCACAAAACTCCGGCTGGCGGAACATCCGTCCGCGACGATTGCGAGCAGCCGCCCCGCAGGGATCCTCGCCGGCAGGAGCCGCCATGCCCGACCCCGTACTCGATCGCGGCGAACCCATCGCGGTCCGCGATCCCGCCCTGGTCTTCCACGATGGCGCCTGCCACATGTTCCACACCGTGGCTCGGCCGGCAGGGAAGGCCTTCAGCCTGGGCATCGATGTCGCGGTCAGCCGCGACCTGCGCTCCTGGACCACCCGCACGGTATTCGACCCGTCGCCGCAGAACCTGTCCAGTCCGGGCAGCATCATCCGTGCCGGCGGGTCGTGGATCATGTGCCTGCAGAGCTACCCCATCGACCCCGGCGCGACCTGGGGCAACGAGTCCGCGCGGCTGTGGCTGAGCAGCAGCGTGGACCTCGTGCGCTGGAGCGCTCCGCAGCCGGTCCAGCCGGACGGAGCCATGGTGTCGTGGTCGCCATCGCACCGCCAGATCGATCCCTTCATCATCGCTCATGCCGGCCGCTGGTGGTGCTTCTACAAGACCGCCGGGCAGCTCGGGCTGCTGCTGTCAGACGACCTCGCGACCTGGCGCGAGGCCAGCCCCGACCGCCCCGTGTTCGGGACGGCCGACACGCCGGACGGGTGCACGGTGGAGAATCCCTGCGTGGTGCCCTGCGATCGCGGCTTCGCCCTGGTCTTCTCCCCCTGCCGCGAGGGCCGCGGCATCGGCATCGCCTACTCCGACGACCTTCTGCGCTGGCGCGACGTGCGCTATCTCGACCTGCCGCCGCTGCCGTGGGCACCTGGCGGCCCGACCGCCGCGATGGTGGTCGACCGCCGGCGCGAGGACGGCTCGTGGCTGATGGCCTTTCATGGCGACCGTCCCACGCCAGGCAACGCGCATGGCGCCGCCATAGCCCTGCTGCGCAGCCCGGATCTCGAACACTGGTCCTGAGGGCGGATCGCTGGCGGTTGCGAGAGTTCCAGCATCCCCGCACTTGACTTGACTGAATAGTCAAGGAGCATGCTGGCCATGGCCGGACGTTCCGCCCACGCACCTGCTGCCGAGGCCTGCCTCGATTCGCGTCAGCGCCTGCTGGCGGCGGCGTGGGAGCTGCTGTGGCTCAACAGCTACGCCACCGTCTCGGTCGACGACCTGTGCCGGCGGGCGGACGTGAACAAGGGTTCCTTCTACCACCACTTCGACTCCAAGGCCGCCCTCGCCCAGGCCGCCTTCGCGCAGCAGTGGGAGTGCCTGCGTCCCGCCCTCGACGCCATCTTCTCGGCCCAGGTCCCGCCGCTCGAGCGCATCGACCGCTACGCCGCCCTCGGACTGGAGATCCAGACCGCCAAGGCGCAGGAATTCGGCCGTGTCCTCGGCTGCCCGTGGACTTCGCTGGGCTGCGAGGCCGGCTGCAAGGATGGCGACCTGCGCTCCATCGCGGCGCAGAAGGGCGAGCGCGTCTCGCGCTATCTCGCCGCCGCCATCCGCGACGCCATCGCCCTCGGCCAGATCCCGGCCGGCGACCCCGACGAACTGGCGGCGATGTGCCAGGCCCTGATCACCGGATCCGCGGCCCAGGCGCGCATCACCGACTCGCTGCAGCCCTTCGCCCGCCTCGCCGGCGCCCTGCGCCGGCTGCTGGGCGCTCCCGCAACCTGACGACCGTCGCCTGCCCGCTACAGCCCCTTCGTGCTTCATCATATCTAAACCAACCAGTCAACTCTAACCCTCAGGAATCGCACCATGCCCACCTCTCCCACCCGCATCGCCCTGATCACCGGCGCCAACAAGGGCCTCGGCTTCGAGACCGCCCGCCAGCTCGGCCGCCAGGGCGTCACCGTGCTCGTCGGTGCCCGTGATGCAGCCCGCGGTGCCGCCGCGGCCAGCACTCTCGCCGGCGAAGGCATCGCCGCCCACCACATCGCCATCGAGGTGACCGACGCCGCCTCGATCAGCGCCGCCGCCGCCGAAGTGGAACGCCGCTTCGGCCGCCTCGACATCCTGGTCAACAACGCCGGCGTCCTCGACTACGCCAACGACACCGGCGTCGAGACCACCTCCCTCGCCACCCTGCGGCGCGTCTTCGAGACGAACTTCTTCGGCCTGGTGGCGGTGACGCAGGCCTTCCTGCCGCTGCTGCGCCGCTCGGATGCCGGACGCATCGTCAACCTCTCCAGCATCCTCGGCTCGATCGGCGAGCACAGCGATCCCAACTCGCCGATCTACGCCATGCGCTTCCCGGCCTACGACGCCTCGAAGGCGGCGGTGAACATGTACACCGCCGAACTCGCCCAGACCCTCAAAGGCACCGCGATCAAGGTGAACGCCGCCCACCCGGGCTGGGTGAAGACCGACATGGGCGGCGAGCAGGCGCCGATGCAGATCATCGACGGGGTGAAGACCTCGGTCGCCCTCGCCACCCTGCCGGCGGACGGTCCGACCGGCGGCTACTGGCACCTCGGTGTGCACCTGCGCTGGTGATCCCCATGCCCGACATCGGATCCTACATCCAGTTCGCCCCCGTGGCGCTGGCCGCCGGCGGCCTGCAGCCCATCCCTGACGGCCGGCGCAGCATCCATCTGCAGTTCCGCCGCTTCGCCGGCTGCCCCAGCTGCAACCTGCAGGTGCACGCCTTCCGCCGCCGCCAGCGCGAACTGGCGGCGGCGCAGGTGCTGAGCCTGCTGGTGTTCCCCATGGTGCCGCGCGCGGAGGCGACCGCCGATCCCGGCGTCGCCCTGATCGCCGACCGCGACGGGCGGCTGGCGCGGCGCTTCGGCGTCGGCGCGGGCCTCGGCGCCATCCTCGATCCATCGGCCTGGCCC
>JAFLCQ010000471.1 GCA_017302815.1 Planctomycetota bacterium | reverse complement strand
CCTGGGAGAAGGCGAAGGCGGACGACTGGGCCGGCGCCGCCCGCGCGGCGCTGGACGCGATGAACCGCGACCTCGCCGCGGCGCGCTGATCGTGCGCCTGCCGGCGGCCATCCTGCTCGGCCTGCTGGCTGCAAGCCTGGCGGCGGCCCAGGCAGAGCCGCTGGTCGTGCTCCCGAACGGCTGGCAGATATCCGAATCCTCCGAGCGCTTCCTGCTGGCACGCCACGCTGCGACCGGCGTCATGCTGGGGGCGGCCTTCAGCCTGGAGGAGGATCCCACCGATCCGATCCGGGATCTGTCGCTGAAGGTCGGCCGCATCGAATGGGCCAACCGACGTTCCGGCAACGACCCGCGCATCCTGTTCTCGCTGCAAAGCAAGCAGCTCGAGGACAACCCCTGGGCCTCCTGCCTGGTCTTCGGCTCCAGCAGCACTGCCGCGCAGGCGATGCAGAAGGGCGGCAAGATCCTGCGCGCCTGCGAAAGCACCCTCTCGATCGCGCATCGCTACGGCCAGCTCCGCCTCGTCGCCTGCGTCGAAGGCGAGCTACCGAGCGCACGCAAGGCCCTCGCGACGGCCTGCGCGCCACTGCGGCCGCATCCGCGCTGCCACAATCTCGGCGCCAATCCGCAGAAACCCGAACGCGACGCCTACGATCTCGGGCGGATGCGCGATCAGCGGCCCGATCTCGATCCGCTGCCGGCGGTGTACGAACCCGGCCTGGAACTGCGCCTGCTGCGCCCGGAGATCCCCGACGCCTACATGGGCGGCATGTACGACGCCGGGTTCCGCGCCATCCGCGACCGCTACGAGCGCACCCGCTTCCTCTGGCTGACCGGTACCGGCAGCGCCGAGCCGAAGCCGGCCATGGTCGAGCGGGTGGTGGGCGTCTTCCCGACCGGGGCGCCGGCCGAGGCCCGGCCGCACCGCATCATCATCAGCTACCGCCGGGAGGCCGACGGCTCCGGGCGCGCCACCGAGATGCTGACCCTGCTGGACGACGATACCGTCCTGCGCCACGGCCTGCATGGCGCCGGCGTCTTCAACCCACGGCTGTACCGACTGATCCGGGATGGTGAGGCGGCACCGTAGCACTGATCAGCGCACCGGCAGCGCCGCCGTCCATGCCTCGGGCTGGTCGGTGGCCCCCGCCGCCTTGACCATGCAGCGCAGGCTGCCGCCACGGTCCTCGGGCAGGACGGTGTAGGTGGACGCGGTGCCGAAGCCGCGCGGCTGCCCGTCGACATGCCAGTAGTACCAGACGTCGCTGCAGCCGCTGACGTTGGCCGTGCAGCGGACGGTGCCGCCGGGCGCCGCGTCGCCAGCCAGCACCGGACGGGCAGTGAACGGAGCGCCGGGGACGGCGTCGACCTCGGCCGCTGGCCGGAAGGCTTCGATGCGATCGACCACCAGGTCGTAGCTCTTCGACTCGTCCATGCCCTTCTCGTTCTTCAATGACACATCGACGTACATGAACAGGCGCTCCAGGTACTCGACCGCGGTCGACGCCCGCGCCACCTCCATGCCGTCGACGTTGATGCAGGTGAGGTCGCGGTCGATCCACACCTCCCAGGTGTGGAACTCGCCGTACCAGGCGTCGACGCCGCAGACCTTGGGGCCGGCGGCCAGCTTCAGGCTGCGCTGCTCCTCCGGCACCGTGCTCTTCTTCATGGTGTCGACCGCGCTGTGGCCGAAGAGGCCCTTGATGGCGCCGCTGTGCACATGGGTGGCGCCGTAGTTGTCCCAGGCGTCGTCGAGCTCGACGATGTCGAACTCCACCCGCTCGCCGGTGCGCCACATCAGGTGCTCGAGGTTGTAGAACCAGATCGGGCACGGGAACAGCTCCGGCCCGCGGTTGACCAGCTTCGCGCGCACCCGGAAGCCCTTGGGGCCGGCCCACGAGTAGCCAACGCCGGCCTCGTTGACGCTGCTGAACTGCGCGTTGCGCCAGCGGTTCGGCTTGCCCGGCTTGCCGGGATCGGCGCAGTACAGGCGCATGGTCATGGTCCCGGCCTGCGGGTCGTGGACGTAGACCTCGGGGAAGGGGCGGTCGTTGCCGTCCTTGCAGATCGCCTTGCCACCGACCGCGCTGTTGGTGCCGGGTGCGAACCAGATCTGCCGCCCGGCGTCGACATCGGCGGTGCTGTCGCCCACCGAGCTGCGGTTGAGGGCGCGCGCGCCAGGACGTGGATGATCGCCGAAGTCGTCGACGAACACGCGCACCCAGCCGGAGCGGTCGGGCTGCACCTCGGCCGCCGGACGGCCCTGGAAGGCGAGGCGCTTGTCCTTGGGATTGGCCTGCTTCCACGCCACGTAGCGCGCCGGATCCCAGACGTAGCGGTGCGGCGCGTCGGAGGCGTCGACCACCGGCGCGGTCGCCGACGCGGCGGCGCCGCCGGGCAGTGCGGCGGCGCGCACCAGGGCCCAGGCCTCCAGCTTGGCCACCGTCGCCTCGGACAGCTCGGACTGGCCGATCCACAGGCCATCCAGGGCCCAGCCGGCGGCGTCGGCGGCGCCATCGCCGATGCGGCTTTCGCTCATGTCGTCGGGGCGCTCGCTTGAGAAACCCTCGGTCGGCGACGGCTGCCCGCAGTCGGCGCCGTTGACGCGCAGGAAGAGGCGGCCGTGGCGGCGCCAGGTCAGGGCCACGTTCCAGCGCCCGTCCACCGCCACGCTGCCCGCCGGGCTGCGCAGCTCATGCCGGGCCGAGCCGCGGTAGAGCGCCGACACCGATGCGTTGGCGGCATCGCAGACCAGGCGCGGAATCCAGTTGCCGGAGCGGCCGTTGGTTTGCGGGCCATCGTTCACCGACAGCAGGGTCGCGAGCTTGCCGCTGCCCGCCTCGACCCGGAACACGACCAGGGCCCAGCGGTTGAGCAGCAGAGCGTCGCTCTCGGGCTTGAAGGCCAGCTTGCGTCCGCCGGCGGCGAAGGCGATGCCCGCCCCGCCCGCCAGCTTCACCGGTTCGCGCCCGGCGGCGGCGCCGAGGGCCTTGTTGCGCCCGGTCAGCGCGGCGATGCCGCCGAACTCGGCCTGCGTCACCGGCCCGGCGGCGGCGATCGATTCCTGGGTCAGCGACTGCACGATCATCTCAGGGAAGTCGTC
>JAFLCQ010000470.1 GCA_017302815.1 Planctomycetota bacterium | reverse complement strand
GCCGCCGCGCGCGTCGGCCAGGCCCTGCGCAGCGGCGCCCTGCAGCGCGGCCTGAGCGACGAGGTGAACTGCCACGTCCACACCATGTACTCATTCAGCCCCTACTACCCGGCGATGGCGGCGTGGAAGGCGATCGAGGCCAAGCTGCTGGCGGTGGGCATCATCGACCACGACTCGGTCAGCGGCTGCGACGAGATGCTGGACGCCGGCGCCGCCCTGGGCATCGCCGCCACCGCCGGCTTCGAGATGCGCGCCTCCTTCGCCGGCACCCGCGTCGCCGGCCGCAAGCTCAACAACCCCGACTCGGTCGACATCGGCTACATCGCCATCCACGGCCTGCCGCGCCGCGCCTTCCCCGAGGCCAAGGCCTTCCTGGCGCCGATGTTCGCGGCCCGCAACCGCCGCAACCGCCGCATGGTCGAGGCGCTCAACGCCCTGCTGGCGCCGCTCGGCATCCCCGCCCTCGACTTCGACCGCGACGTCGCCGGCATCAGCCAGGCGGCGGTGCAGGGCAGCATCACCGAACGCCATCTCATGTGCGCCCTTGCCGCCCGCATCCTGCAGGTGGGCGGCGACGGGCCGGGCGTGCTGGCGCTACTGAAGGACCGCATGGGCGTGCCGGTGCCGGCGAAGCTGGCGCCCCTGATCGCCGACCCCGCTAACCCGCACCGCCTCTACGACCTGCTCGGCGTGCTGAAGAGCTCGTTTCTCGACCGCATCTTCATCCAGCCCGACAGCGAGGAGTGCATCCCGGTGGCGCGGGCGGTGGAGTTCGGCAACCGCGTCGGCGCCATCCCGGTCTACGCCTACCTTGGTGACGTCGGCGAGTCGCCCACCGGCGACAAGAAGGCGGAGCGCTTCGAGGACGCCTTCCTCGACGAGCTGGTCGCCGAGGTGGTGACGCTGGGCTTCAAGGGCATCACCTACATGCCGCCGCGCAACACCAGCCAGCAGCTGGCGCGCCTGCAGGCGCTGTGCCGGCAGCACAAGCTGTTCGAGATCAGCGGCGTCGACATCAACAGCTCGCGCCAGGCCTTCACCTGCCCGATCATCCTCGATCCGCAGTTCCGACACCTGGTCGACGCCACCTGGGCCCTCTTCGCGCACGAGCGCCTGGCCAACCACGACCCGGCGCTGTCGCTGTTCTCGCCGCGCAATCCGCTGGCGGCGCGGACGCTCGACGAGCGCGTCGCCGCCTACGCCGCCATCGGCAAGCGCATCGATCCGTTCAAGCCGGACGACGTGGCGGCGCTGGTTCCGCGCTGACTCGCGTCACTTCGCCGCGGCGTCGAGACTGAATGTGGGCGCCTTGGGCGGGTTGACCATGTGGTTGGCGCCTTGGATGAAGTCGATGCGCTTCTTGCCGGCCAGGCGGTTGTAGAGCACTGCCAGGGTCGAGGGCGGGCAGGTGTAGTCGCCCAGGCCGCTGCTGATTACCGTCTCGCAGCGGATGCGCTTGGCGTGGTTGATCGGGTCGTAGTAGCCGAGGGCGTCGCTCCACGCCGGGCGCCAACCCGAGAGGCGGTTCAGGGTGACGCCGCCGAGGTCGCAGCACCACGGCTTCCACGCCCAGCAGCGGTTGACCTGGGGATCGACACCAGCCGCGACCAGGGCCTGCAACCCACCCTGGCTGCCGCCGTTGGCGGTGAGGTCCTTGCCGTTCCACTCCGGCAGGCTCTTCACGTATTCCAGCGCGCGCAGCACGCGCAGCATCATGCCGTTGAAGTAGGCGGTCTCGGGATCGGCGTTCTGCGCCTTGTCGAAGGCGTAGCCCTTGAGGGCGCCGTTCTTCAACTCGTCGTAATAGGCCTGGTCCTTGCCGTTCTCGATGCCGTGCGCGTTGATGGTGAACGACAGGGTGTTGGCCTTGTAGTCCGGCCACGGCGTGCTGACGCCGTAGCCCATGAAGTTCACCTGCCCGCCCAACGACTTCGCCGCCGCGCCCTTGGGACGGCTGAGATAGCCGGAGACCGGCTTGCCGCCAGCGCAGTCGACCTTGACGTCGAAGACCTCGAAATCCTTGTTCTTCGACTCGGCCGGGACCAGCGTCGCCTTGAGCGGCACCGCCGCCAGCTTGGCCTTCTGCTTCGCCCAGAATGCGTCGAAGTCGGCCGGCTCGGGCAGGCCGTCCAGCTCCTCGGGCTGCACCCCGGCGCCGCCTTCGAACTTCACCTCCTTGCCCTTGGCGTCCTTGAGCGGCTTGCCGTCGTCGCCGATCGGCGTCACGATCACGTGTACGAAGCCGGGCTGGGCGAGGGAGGTCTCGATCAGCAGCGGCTGGGCATCGGAGGATACCGCCTCGCCCTTCTCGTTCTTCTGGTCGTCGCCGCGCCGCGTCCAGGTCAGCTTGCGTCCGGCGGCAGGCTTGCCGTCGACGAGGAACTGGACGGAGAACGCCATCTTCTCGCCGGGCTGATAGGCGATGGCGGACTTGTCGGTGGTGCAGGTGAAGCTGTAATCTTCGGCCCAGGCCGTGGCGGCGAGCAGGACGGCGAGGATGGTGCGGCTGCGAAACATGAAGAGGCCTCCGGAGGCGGACAGGGTGGCCCACCGGGGCATCATGTCGATGCGCACGGCGTGCAGTCATGCAACGTCGGTTCACACTCGGCGTGACCTGTCAGCCTGCATGCCGCATTGGACCCACATGGAGAACCGGAGGACCAGAGTCGCACGTGGCCTACAGAGGACTGGTCGTTCACCATTCTGGTGTCGTTAGTCGTTGCCGACTCTGGTCCTCAGTTTCTCCGTGTGATTCTATCGCCCGTTGTAGGGTCAGCCCGCCGCGGCGAGGATGCGCGCCAGCCAGCCGGGATAGGTCTCGCCGCCGGCAGTGCCCTCGCCGGGGACGCCCTGGCCGAAGGTGATGCTGTCGCCGAGGCAGACGATGCGCTGCGGCCGCGGTGTCAGCGCCAGCACCGCCGCGGCGAAGGCCGAGGCGATGGCGCGATAGCCGTCGCTGGTCGGATGCACACCGTCGGTCCTGCCGCCGTTGGCCGGATTCACCATCCACGAACGCGGATCCTCGCCGATCAGGCCGGCACCGGCGGTGATCGCGAACATGTCGACCAGGGGCAGCCCGCGCGCCGCGGCCAGCGCCAGCAGGGC
>JAFLCQ010000047.1 GCA_017302815.1 Planctomycetota bacterium | reverse complement strand
GTCGTGGCGACCGTCGCGGCGGCGGCGATCGCCGTGGCGGCCCCCCGCGCGAGCGCGAGAGCCGCAGCGCCCTCTACAAGGAGGACGTGGTGCGCATCAATCGCTGCGCCAAGGTCACCTCCGGCGGCAAGCGCTTCTCGTTCGCGGCCTTCATCGTGCTCGGCGACAGCAAGGGCAAGGTCGGCTTCGGACAGGGCAAGGCGAAGGAAGTCGCCAGCGCCATCGACAAGGCCGTGCGCAACGGCGAGAAGAACGTCAAGGCCTACCCGATCGTCAACGGCACCATCCCGCACGAGGTCGAAGGCCGCTTCGGCGCCTCCAAGGTGCGCCTGATGCCCGCCGCTCCCGGTACCGGCGTTATCGCCGGCAAGTCGGTGCGTTCCGTCCTCGAGAAGGCCGGCGTGCACGACATCCTGACCAAGGCGTACGGCAACCACAACCCGATGAACCTGGTCCGTGCGACCCTCGATGCGCTGACCCGTCTGCGCACCAAGGAGCAGTACCAGGCCCTGCGCGGAGTCGAACTGTGAGCCTCAACGACATCACCTCGGTCGACATCGGCCGTCAATCCAGCAAGCGCGTCGGTCGCGGCCTCGGCAGCGGCCTCGGCAAGACCGGCGGTCGCGGCAGCAAGGGCGAAGGCTCGCGTACCGGCGGCAAGAACCGCGGTCCGATGTTCGAAGGCGGCCAGAAGCCCCTGTGGATGCGCATCCCCAAGCGCGGCTTCTCCAACTTCGTGCACAAGAACCGCTTCCAGGCCGTGCGCCTGGACGTCGTGCTGAAGCTCGTCGCGGGCGCCACCATCGACGCCGAGGTCCTTACCGAGGCCGGCCTGGTCCGCGGCGACACCCCGATCAAGCTGGTCGGCGGCCGCGGTGAGGTCAAGATCGAGCGCAAGCTGACGGTGAAGCTCGACAAGGTGAGCGCATCCGTGAAGCAGGCCATCGAGGCCGCCGGCGGCAGCGTCACCGAGACCCAGCCCGCTCCGGCTGCTGGCGAGTAAGGACAGAGCGCCGACCATGGCCCAGCAGGATCTCGTCGAGAGCCCGGTCAAGGAACTGGTCAGGCGCTTCCTCATCACGTTCGTGCTTGGGGTGGTGATCTACCGCCTCGGCGTCTTCATCCCCATCCCGGGTGTCGACGCCGCGGCGCTGAAGTCCATCATCACCGGCGGCCTGGGCGGCGAATCCGATCCGGTCAAGGCCATGCTGGCCTATGCCAACATGTTCAATGGCGGCGCCATCGCCCAGGCCTCGATCTTCGGCCTGGGTATCACGCCGTACATCTCGGCCTCGATCATCATGCAGCTGATGACCTTCAGCATCCCGGCCCTCAAGGCCCTGCAGAAGGAAGGTGAGTCGGGCCGGCGGCGCATCAACCAGTACACCCGCTACGCCACCCTTGTCATCGCCATCGTCCAGAGCCTGGTCGCCGGCATCGCCCTGGCCCGCTACAGCAGCGGCGGCACCGTCCTGCTGACTCCGGATGCGATGGCCAACCAGACGATGTTCCTCGCCCAGTCGGTGCTGGTGATCACCACCGGTTCGATGCTGATCCTGTGGATCGCCGACCAGATCACCCGCTTCGGCATCGGCAACGGCGTCTCGATCGTGATCATGATCTCGATCATGGCCTATCTGCCGACCGCGTTTGCCGGCCATGGCACCGATCTGGCCCAGTTCCTCGGACTCGTCGCGGTCTGCCTGCTGATCATCATGTGCATCATCGTGGTGGTGCAGGCCGTACGACGGATCAATCTCGAACAGCAGCGCCGCGTGCAGGGCAACCGCGTCTATGGCGGCGCCCAGACCACCCTGCCGCTGAAGCTGAACCAGGCCAACGTCATCCCGGTGATCTTCGCCCAGCCGGTGCTGGTGGTCGTCACCATGCTCGCGGCGCAGCCGCTGCTGGCGCAGGTGGGGCTCGACCAGTTCCTCGGCTACGGCAATCCCGGCCATCGGCTGCTCTTCGCCATCCTGATCGTGGCCTTCACCTACTTCTACATCTCGATCACCTTCGACCTGAACGACCTGACCAGCCACTTCAAGCAGGCGGGATTCTTCGTCCGCGGCATCAAGCCGGGCAAGAACACCGTCGACTACATCGGGTCGATCATGACCCGCATCACCTTCGTCGGCGCGATCTTCCTGGCCCTGATCTCGATCATGCCTGAGACCTTCGCCAGCACCTTCGGTCTCCAGGGCAAGGGCGCCGTGCTCCTTGGCGGTACCGGCCTGCTGATCATCGTCGGCGTCCTGCTCGACGTCATCCAGAAGGTCGGTTCGTTCATGCTCGCCCACAAGTACGGCGCGGGCGGCCTGGGCGGATCCAAGAAGGAAGGCAAGAGATTCTGACATGGCCAAAGAAGAAGCCATCCGCCTCGAGGCGATCGTGAAGGAGAAGCTGCCGAATGCGCGCTTCCGCGTCGCCGTGACCATGCCTGGCGGCAAGGAGCACGATCTCCTCGCCCACGTCTCCGGCAAGATCCGGATGCACTACATCCGCATCCTCCCCGGTGACAAGGTCACCATTGAGATGTCCCCCTACGACCTCACCCGCGGCCGCATCGTGTACCGCGAGGCCTGACTCAAGAGCATAGAAGGAATATCACCATGAAGGTGCTCGCCTCCATCCGCAAGCGCTGCGAGAACTGCAAGGTCGTCCGCCGCAAGGGCCGCGTTCGCATCGTCTGCAGCGATCCCAATCACAAGCAGCGTCAGGGCTGATCCAGAAAGGTTGCCATGCCCCGTATCCTCGGTGTCGACATCCCCCAGAACAAGAAGGTGCCGTACTCGCTGCTGCACCTCTATGGCATCGGTCTCCACCGCGCCCGCCTGGTCTGCCAGGCCTGCGGCATCGACGAGAACCGCCGTGCGCACCAGCTGACCGAGGAGGAGCTGGGTAAGATCTCGAGCTACATCGAGTCGAACTACGTCATCGAAGGCGCCCTGCGCCGCGAGATCGCGGCCAACGTGCAGCGCTTCAAGGAGATCGGCTGCTACCGTGGCTACCGCCACGCCCGCAGCCTCCCCTGCCGCGGCCAGCGCACGCGCACCAACTCGCGCACCCGCAAGGGCAAGAAGAAGACCGTCGCGAACAAGAAGATCCTGCGTAAGTGATCCCAGAGAGAGACCGCTGACATGGCTTACAACAAGAAGAAGGTCAAGAAGACGCTCCGCACCGGGATCGTCTTCGTCAACGCGACCTTCAACAACACCATCATCGCGATCACCGACGCCAATGGCGAGGTGGCGGCCTGGGAGTCGGCCGGCTCGATCGGCTACAAGGGCTCGCGCAAGTCGACCCCCTTCGCCGCCCAGCTGGCGATGGAGCGCTGCGCCGAGAAGGCCGCCAAGCTCGGCCTCAAGGAGGCCGAAGTCCGCGTGCGCGGCCCCGGCGCCGGCCGCGAGAGCGCCATCCGCGCCCTGATCAACTCGGGGATCGGCGTCAAGGCCATCACCGATGTGACGCCGCTGCCGCACAACGGCTGCCGCCCGCGCAAGAAGCGGCGCGTCTGATTCCCAACCGTATGGCGTCGGAGCCGTGAGGCCCGCGCCGTACGGTGCTGGACAGCCGCGAATCACACTCCACACTTCTGCCCCCATTTCCCGAGGATCCCCCATGCGCATCCGCTGGCGCGGCTTCGAGCTCCCCACGCGCGTCGAAAAGGTCGACGGCTCCGGTCCGGTCAATTACGCCAAGTTCCACGCCGAACCCTTCGAGCGCGGCTTCGCGACGACCATCGGCAACGGCCTTCGTCGCGTGCTGCTCAGCTCGATCCAGGGCGCCTCGGTGCGCTCGATCCGTCTGAAGGGCGCGAACAACGAGTTCACCTCGCTTGAGGGTGTGCTGGAGGATGTGACCCACATCATCCTCAACATCAAGAAGCTCCGTCTGCGCCTGCACAGCGACGAGAGCGTCGTGATCCGCCTCGAGAAGTCGGGCAAGGGCCCGGTCACCGCTGGCGACATCACCCCGCACCAGGATGTCGAGGTGATCAACCCCGACATGGTCATCGCCACCCTGACCAAGGATGTGCGCTTCGACCTCGAGATGGACGTCGGCGCCGGCCGCGGATTCGTGCCCGCCGAGAACCAGAAGATCGATGGCTCGCCCCTGGGCACCATCGCCATCGACTCGATCTACTCGCCGGTCACCCGCGTCGCCTTCGCGACCAATCCCTGCCGCCTGGGCAAGCGCACCGACTTCGAGGCGCTCGACCTCGAGGTGTGGACCGACGGTTCGATCTCGCCCGAGCTGGCGCTGGTCGAAGCCACCAACATCCTGCGCAAGCACCTCAACCCCTTCGTGAAGTACTTCGAGATCGGTCGCGATCTCGATGCGACCTCCAGCGCCGACCTGGCGATCGAGGGCGATGCCGAGCGCAGCGCCATGCTGACCCGGCAGATCAACGCCCTGGACCTCTCGGTGAAGGCCGAGAACGCCCTGCGCGCCGCCAACATCCGCACCATCGCCGACCTCATCCAGCTGGACGAGGGCGAGATCGGTGCG
Source organism: Planctomycetota bacterium (assembly GCA_017302815.1). Taxonomy (GTDB): domain Bacteria; phylum Planctomycetota; class UBA11346; order UBA11346; family UBA11346; genus UBA11346. The sequence continues at coordinate 10,419 of JAFLCQ010000047.1, read as the reverse complement.
ATCCGCAATCTCGGCAAGATCGCGACCAAGGAGATCAAGAAGAAGCTGGCCGACCGCGGCCTCTCCTTCGGCATGCGCCTGGTCAAGAAGTCCGAGTCGGTTTGAGCCACGTAGTCACCATCTGAGCCTGATGATCCGGTTCTAGGATTCCGCCATGCGTCATCGCGTCGACCACCGCAAGCTGAACGTCACCTCGAAGCACCGCCTCGCGATGCTCCGCAACCTCGCCGTCTCGCTCATCGAGCACGGCCGGATCACCACCACGGTGCCCAAGGCCAAGGAGGCCCGGCGCTTCGCCGAGAAGGTGATCACCATCGCCAAGCGCGCCGCCGCCGCTCCGGCCGACAAGCCGGAGATCAAGCTGCGCTACCAGCGCCAGATCGCCAGCCAGCTCAACAACCGCTTCGCGGCCGAAAAGCTGATCAGCGAGATCGCGCCGAAGTACGCCACCCGTGCGGGCGGCTACACCCGCATCCTCAAGGCGGGCTACCGTCTCGGCGATCGCAGCCCGAAGGCCATCTTCGAGCTGGTCTGATCCCGACGGGATCGAATGCCCGACGCCCGCCGGAACCCCGGCGGGCGTCGTCGTTTCCGGACAGCATCATCTGCATGCGCCGCATGCATCCCTGACATCGCTGCACCGCCAAGCATTCCGGATGACTTGCTCCGGAAATGTCGTCCCCATACTCGCCGCGCGCCTCGGTTTCGGCGCCTTCACTTCCCTCGGAGCACTCATGCCCCTCATCCCCCTGCGCCCCCTGCTCGACCACGCCGCCGCCAACGGATACGGCGTGTGCGCGCTGAACGTCAACGACATGGAGCAGATCCAGGCGATCATGGAGGCCGCCCGCGCCACCAAGAGCCCGGTCATCGTCCAGGCCAGCCGCGGCGCCCGCAAGTTCACCAACGACGTCTTCCTGCGCAACCTGATGCAGGCCGCCGCCGAGCTCTACCCCGAGCTGCCGATCGTCATGCACCAGGACCACGGCAACTCGCCCGAGACCTGCATCTCGGCGATCCGCATGGGCTTCACCTCGGTGATGATGGACGGCTCGCTGGAAGACGACGGCAAGACCCCGGCCAGCTACGAATACAACGTCGCTGTCACCCGCGAGGTCGTGAACATCGCCCACTCCTTCGGCGTCAGCGTCGAGGGTGAGCTGGGCGTGCTCGGCTCGCTGGAGCACGGCATGGGCGAGAAGGAGGACGGCCACGGCGCCGAGGGCAAGCTGACCCTCGACCAGCTGCTGACCGACCCCGACCAGGCCGTCGACTTCGTCAAGCGCACCGGCATCGACGCCCTGGCGGTCGCCATGGGCACCAGCCACGGCGCCTACAAGTTCTCCAAGAAGCCCACCGGCGACGTCCTCGCCATCAAGCGCATCGAAGAGATCCACGCCAAGATCCCGAACTGCCACCTGGTCATGCACGGCTCGTCGTCGGTTCCCAAGAACCTGATCGACGAGATCAACAAGTACGGCGGCAAGATGAAGGAGACCTACGGCGTGCCGGTCGAGGAGATCCAGCGCGGCATCCGCAGCGGTGTGCGCAAGATCAACGTCGACACCGACAACCGCCTGGCGATCACCGCCGCCATCCGCAAGGTCTTCGTCGAGACCCCGGATAAGTTCGACCCGCGCGACTACCTGACCCCGGCCCGCGCCGCCATGCAGGTCATCTGCACCGAGCGCATGAACCAGTTCGGCCAGGCTGGCAAGGCCCCGGGCGTCCCGATCGTGTCTCTGGCGCAGATGGCCGCCGACTACGCCGCCGGCAAGTACGGCGAGAACGCCAAGCCCGACGCCAAGTGGAAGGCCGAGAAGGGCAAGGGCGCCAAGGGCGCCAAGGCCATGCACTGAGCGACTGGACCGCGCCTCACCGCGCACCAGAACAGCAGGCGCCGGGGCAACCCGGCGCCTGCTGCGTTTTCCGCCCATGACCGATCCCGCACCGCGACAGCTCCTCGGCCTGACCCGCGACGCCTTCGAGGCGGCCGCTCGGGAGGCCATCCCGACCGGACATGGCCATAGCGGGGACCTCTACCGCCTGGCCTTCGTGCACGGCCGCCACGCATTCGAACGGTTGGGCTGCCCGGTACCCGCCGACCGGCAACAGCGCTGGAACAGCCTGTTCCCCATCTCCCTGCTTGAACCGCGGCGGGTGGTCGAGGAGCGCCTGGAGGTCGGCACCACCGCCAAGGCCATACTCGCCACCAGCGACGGCTACGAGGTCGAGACCGTCCTCATCCCCATGCGCTATAACGACGACGGCAGCGTCGCAGCCTATACGCAGTGCATATCCTCGCAGGTCGGTTGCCGCATGGGCTGCACCTTCTGCGAAACCGGGCGCATGGGCCTGATCCGCAACCTCACCGCGGCCGAGATCGTATCCCAGATCGTCACCGCCCGCGTACGCCTGGGCTGGGAGGCGAAGAACGTCGTCTTCATGGGCATGGGCGAGGCGCTGGACAACTGGGACAACCTCCATCAGGCCCTGCTGGTCCTCACCGAACGCTCCGGCCTGGGCTTCGGCCACGATCGCATCACCATCTGCACCAGCGGCCACGCCGAGGGCATCCGCCGGCTGATGGCCCTGGGCTGGAAGCGCCTGAACCTGTCCATCTCGCTCAACAGCGCCGAGGACCGCGCCCGCAGCCGCATGATGCCGGTCAACCGCACCACCCCGCTGGGCGACCTGCAGGAACTGCTGCGCCAGTACCGCCAGCGCCGGAATTTCGCCCTGGGCGTGAACTACTGCCTCATTCCCGGCCTCAACGACGCCCGCGAGGACGCCAGCCGCATTGCAGCCTTCTGCGCCCCCCTGGGCCGCTGCCTGATCAACCTCATCCCCTACAATCCCGGTTCAGCCCCGATCGCCGCCGCTCCCAGCGAGGACGAGATCGTCCGCTTCGTCGGCTGGCTGCGCCAAGACGGCATCAGCGTACGCAGGCGCGTCACCAAGGGCCGTTCGATCATGGCGGCGTGCGGGCAGCTGGGGAACGTCGAGCTCAGACGCCGCTTACCGACCGAAACCCGACCGGGCATGCAGCATCCTTGACGAAGGTCCTCCTGACTGGCGTCCGGAGTGCGCATCGCGAAGCGCGGCAACGCTCAAGGCATCGAGATGGCCGTCTGCAGCGCACGCCTGGCCTCGCGATTGCGCTCGTTCTCGGGCACCCGTTCAAGCCATCCTGACGCAAGGCGGAGTGCCTCGGCGTGCGCCTCCCGCAACGGCGGAGATGCCACGCCCATCGCCAGCATGCGTCCGGCAAGCGCGATGCCCGGCGCGTAGCACGGCATGCGTCGCAATTGGCTGGCCAGGATCGCCATCGATTCCATGAGCCTGCCTTGGCTGCCCAGGGCGACGCTGAGATGGTAGTCAAGGTCGTCCAATGCTCCCACCCGCCGACGGAGCCGTTCGAGCTCTGCCTGTCGGCCACGGTGATCATCCACCGGCAGGGCCTCGACCCTGGCACGGGCACGGCCCACCACAGCCTTGGCGGGTCCCCCATCTCCAATCAACTCTCCGCCGACGCATAGCGCCAATAGACACGTTGGTACGGCCAATAGCCAACGCGGCGCAGCGAACGCACGCGACGGCGATGGCGCATGGGCCCAGGACATGCCGCAGATCAGGGCGAGGACGAGCATGCCGCCTGGCTCACGCAAGTGGGTTTCGACCATAGCGCCGCAGGCCAGGACGAACCACCCGACCAGCAACGCGGCGCACAGCGGCTCGTCGCGGCGCTTCCACAGTGGAACCAGGGTGATCAGCAGCGCCCAGACCAGGAACCCGGCGAAGATGATCCCCCCGTCGAGCAGGACGGACAACGCCTCGTTGTGGGGATGCGATGTCCATCCGGGCAGGGTGAGCCAGAAGCCCTGGAACGACGGCTGGTCCGGCAGTACTGCCAGACAGGACGATGCGCCGTAACCGGTGATGATCGCTGGATCAGCGAGAGCCTCCACGGATGCCCGCCACATGTAGATGCGTTGGGCAACGCCCCAATCGAATCGCGCCGGATCCAGGCCCCCCATGAATGATGCCGCCCAGCCCGCCACCAGCGCCACGCCGGTCATGATGGCCAGCCCGGCGTGCCAACGCCGCGGACAGCGCAGCAGGAGAACGGCCCACACGGCACTGACCATCCCGAGCCATGACGCCCGGCAGGTGTCGCCACTGATGATTCCGGCGCCAAGGATGGTGGCGAGCCCAGCCCCGCACAGGCCCAAGACGAGCGCCCGCCGCGCCGTCTTGCGGAGATCGTATGCCACCGAGATCGCGAGCAGCGGCATCGCGAGATGCACGCTGTAGTTGACGTTGCCGAACGGCGCCGGCTGACCGATGCGCATGCTGGCCCCGGGCTCGCACTGCGTGGCAGCCGTAAGCGCCAGGATGCCCAACCCGGCCCAGCCGCAGGCCATGGGCAGGGCATGCGCGTCGAATCGGCGCTGCAACCAGGCCATCCATCCGATCGCCGCGACCACGGCTGCGCCGCGTAAGGCGACGGTCAACATCCCGATCTCCGGGACGGGATTCCACCACTGCGCCGCCCCCAGCCAGGCCAGCGCCAACAGCAGCGGCACGAGCGCGGCATGCCACTGCATCGGCCGCATCAGCATGGCCAGCACGGCGAGGGCGAGCAGCGGCAGCTCGCAGGCGTACCCAGGCTGGAGGAATCCGTCTCCGGAGTCGAACGCATACCACAGCCATGCGCATGGCACCACGACCCATGGCAGAGCTGCAAGACAGAGGGTTTGGGCCGACCAGGCGCGCGGACGCATCAGGAGTGCATGCATATCGTTTGATCAACCATGACCAAGATGCGGGTATCGCCGTCACGATGCACCTGCACGTCCCGAAAAGCATCACCCCGGCCTTGCGGCCGGGGTGATGTGCGCAATCCAGATGGATCGAGCCGGTCGCTTCAGCGAACCCACGCACGCGTCGTGGAGCTGCTCGAGCGGGTCATGGTACCATCGTTGAGGTCATCATAGATGTTATCCGTCCCGGTGCCGGCGTCCGGGTTCGGCCAGAGACCGGTCAGCGCAGCTCCAAGAGTGATCGTCTTGGTGCCACCAGCCGTGCCATTGCGGTTGAGATTGCCGACGTGGCCGTTAGCGAAGACCGCGATGGCGGTCTTCTTGTGGTTGGTCTCCGTCGCATTGATCGGACGGTCAGCCAGCACCACGCGATTCGACTTCGCGTTGCCCGGGGTCGACCAGTCGTACGCAAAGCCGGGGGTGTTGCTCACACCTGATGCAGGCTTCGCCCAACCGCCAGGCAGTGCGGAGAAGAAGTCCGAACCCGAGGAGACCTCGGACGTCGGCTTCACACTGATGTTGGACGGGCAGGCGAACAGCTTCCCGACCAGTTCGCCATCGGTGTAGCCGGACACGAAGGCCAGCGACGCAACCGCGCTGGTGCCGTCTTCGGTGCCACCCTGGCTTCCAGATGCATAGGGCCAGGAGCCGTCGTTATCGGTGCCGTAAGCGATCATGGCCATGACCACCTGGCGCTGGTTGCTGCCGCAGTTGGCCTTGCGGGCCGACTCGCGCACCAGGCTGATGGCCGGCAGCAGCATGCCGGCGAGGATGGCGATGATCGAGATCACCACCAGGAGTTCGATCAGGGTGAAGCCCTGACGCGAGGAATGGGACATGGAACCTCCGTGCCCGAACGGGCTAGCGGGGTGAATGCAGGCAGCCGGCGGACGCGCCGGAGCGATTCGGCCAGATGGGATGGATAGGCCGGACGGCAGCCAGTCTAGGCAACGCGGGGTACCGGACAATCGTGATATGCCAATGCTCTGTCGATGTGTGCAACACCTGAAACGCAGACACCCCTGGTGGTCGCCAGGGGTGTCGTGGGCGATGGACTCGGGGCCCATCACTTCATGTGGATGACTTCGTAGAGCTCGTTGCCCAGCTCGTTGGCCGAATAGTTGCGGATGCGCGGCGGAGCGAAGGTCACTTCGCGCATGCGTGCGAGTTCTTCCGGATTGCCGGTGAATTTGAAGGTCGCCTTGGTGCTTTCGTAGTACCGGACGGCGTCGTAGGCAACCAGGGCGAAGCGCCAGCTCATGCCGGAGAAGCAGTGGATGATCACCGGGTACTGATCTTTGCGCTCGCCGGAACCGGTCTCGAACTTCTCCAGGGCCGCTCCGATCATGCCGTGGATGGCGTTGATATGCCGGCTCACCTCTTCGGCATTCTGGCTGCGCGAGAGGGTGCGCCCATCCACTTCCATCTGGTCGGCGCCGACGCGCAGAGTGGCGAAGTCGACGTTCTGGCCAGGCTGGCGGATCTTCGCCAGGGCATCGCGATACTCGGAGGGCTGATAGCCCTTCTGCATGCCGGCCGGATAGATGCAGATGTTGACCTGCTTGGGCTCCTCGACCGGCTTGCTGGGCGCCGACGACATCTGACCCTTGTCGGTGGGCAGCAGCGAGCTGATCGCCTTCTCCTCGGTGGAGAACTTGGAGGTCAGGATGAAGAACATCAGCAGCAGCATGATGGTGTCGATCAGGGGGACCAGATCGAGCTTGCCTTCCGCTGCACCGCCGCCGTCACCGTGGCTCATAGCATAAGCTCCTGTAGCTCAGTTCTCGCCCGGCTTGCGGGTGGTGAAATCGATGTTCACGAAGGACTTCAGCTCAGCCGGCTTGACGTTCTTCGGCAGCATGTTGTTGAACGGATCGATGGTGTCGGAGAGCACCTGCTGGATCTCCTGCACCACCCGGTATTCGGTCTCGGCATCGGCGCGGATCTCGATGATCGCCTTGGGCAGCTTCATGCCGGTGCCCTTGGGATCGTCGTACTTCTCGACCTTGTCGTGGACCTTGTTCAGCTCCTGGCGCAGGCGCTGGTAGCCGGTGTAGTCATCGACCTTGTCGCTGTACCACGGCAGCAGCGGCGGCATGGCGATGGAGTTGCGGGGCGGCTTGCCGTTCTGGGTGCTGCCGTAGACGTTCACCACCACGCGCTCCCAGCCGCGGGTCTCGGGCAGCTTCTGCGCCGTCTTCGTGGGCGGAACGGTGATCTGCTCGGTGCGCTGGTCCAGGGTCAGACGACCGCACAGGATGAAGAACAGCAGGATGAGGAAGCACACGTCGATCAGGGGCACGAGGTCGAGCTCGTCGCTGATCGAATCGAAGTGCTTCTTCCGCTTCTTGCCGGACATGGGATATCCCTGGGTTCGATCGGGGGATCAGCGGTCCGAGCGGAAGTAGTCGAGGACTTCCTTGGCGTAGACCGAGGTGTCCAGGGCGGCCTGGTTCACGCGGTTGCGCAGGAAGAAGAAGAAGTACAGGCCGACGATGGCGATCGCGAGGCCCATGAAGGTGCAGACCAGGGCTTCACCGATGCTGGTGGCGAGCTTGCTGGGGTCGACCGCGCCCTGCTGCGAGCCCATGCCGAGGAACGCGCCGATGATACCGGACACCGTGCCGAGCAGGCCGAGCAGCGTGGCGGACGACGAGAACAGGCCAAGCCAGCCGACCTTCGAGTTGTACTTCGTGTGCTCGGCCAGACCGACCTCTTCGGCGGCCTCGATCATCGCCGCGTGGCCGAAGTCCTTCTTCTCCAGGGCGGCGGCGAGGACGTTGCCCAGCATCGACGGCGAACCGGCGGCGACGCTCTTGGCCTGCTCGACCGCCTCGTCGGTGGCGCCCTCGGCGAAGAGCTGGTGGATCTCCTCGGCGATGCCGACCGGGACGAGGTCCTCGGAGCGCATCGAGAAGGTCCAGGTCAGGGCGAGCGAGAAGGTGATGAAGCTGAGGATGGTCAGCATGCCGCCGACCGGCATCGAGTGCAGGTAGAGGTCGAACAGGCTGGACGACTTCTGGGCCGGGGCTCCAGCGGCGGCCTCGGCAGCCGAAGCGGCGACCGCGGTCAGCGCGATGAGGGCCAGGACGGTGAAGGAGGTGGTCAAGAAGCGGCGCATGCAGGCTCCGGTGTGCTGGTCAGGGCGGCTGAACGACAGGCGTCGGGATGACGCCGAGGACGCGGTTGCGGGCGGCAGTCTCGGGATGGGGTCTGGAGCGGCAAGGTTGCCTTCCTTGCGATGTCTGGCGGCTGTGTGGCACATGGAGGCGCCCCCCTGACACACGTGGTCAACGCGGCCGGCGCCGTCGGGTTCGAGGCAATCACCGCCCGATCGGGCGGAAGCGTTCTCCGGGAGGGGCGCCCAGGGCGGCCTCGGTCTCGGGCGCCAGGCCGCTGCGCACCTCGGCCCCCTGGATGCCGGCCTCCGCCAGGGCCGCCGAGACCCGGGCCAGGGGCATCTCGGCCGCATACCAGGTGGAACGCCGGCGATCAGCCGACAGCGCGACCCGGCGCACCTCGGGCAGGCAGGCGGCGGCCAGGAGGAGCCGGGCGTGGGCATCCCCGTCCAGCGGGGCGGGGAAGGCGAGGTCGATGCGAATGGACACCACCGCCATGCTGGGCGCTTCCAGGCGACTGCCACACCCGATCGCCGGCCGGCCGGGTCCGCTTCCGCCTCCCCGGGCTGATGAGACAGTCCAGGATCACCGCATGACCTCGATCCTCCTCCTGAACCACCAGCGTCCCGATGGCGAGGTGGACCGCTACCATCTCAAGTCCGGTCGCCGCTACCACCTGGGGCGCGGATCGCAGTGCCAGGTGCGCATCCTCGACCTCAAGCTGTCGCGGCAGCACTGCGCCTTCGAGTGCGGGGACACCGGCTGGACCCTGGTCGACCTGGCCAGCACCAACGGCTGCGCCGTCGATGGCGAGCGGGTCGCCGGCAGCCGGCCGCTGCGCGCGGGCTCGGTGGTCACCGCCGGTACGACCTCGGTGACGGTCGAGCGCATCCTCGACGAGGCGGAGGACATCCCCGCCCCGCACCCGCCGACTCCGCAAAGCATGCCCGCCACCCCGGCCGACGGATCGCCGGCGCCCTGGCCGCAGCAGGCCGAGTCCGAGCCCCCCCGCGCCAGCGACCGCCTCGCCGCCGCCGTCTCGCGCAGCTCCGAGCAGCGCGCCGACCTCGAACCCCAGCCCAGCCGCAAGGAGGTCTCGGATCCGCTGATCCCTGCGCCGCCGCGTTCGAAGCCGGCCGCGCGCCCGCCCGAGCCTACCGCGGCATCCGTTGACCAGGATGTCCTGGCGACCATGGCGCCGGCGCAGCGTCCAGCCGAGCAGCCCGCCGACGGCGGATCACGCACGTTCTACATCAACCTGCTGGGCAAGCGCGTCGGGCCGCTGACCAGGCAGCAGGCCCGCGACCTCAAGGCGCGCGAACTGCGCGGCAGCCTGACCCCGGCCGACCTGGCGGCCATCACCGCCGCCGACGGGGCCGCCGCCCCGGAGACGACGGACGTGCCGGCCGGCGAACCGGCTGCTGTCGCCGATGACCAGCGCACCTACTACATCACCGTCCTCGGCCAACGCGTCGGGCCGCTGACCAGGCAGCAGGCCCGCGACCTCAAGGCGCGCGAGCTGCGCGGCAGCCTCGGCGCCGACGAGGTCGAACGACTCATCGCCCGGTGAACCCGGCAGCACCCCCATAAGCGATCGTGGCACAGCAGTCCCCCCCTCTCCTATCGCCAGGCAGCCGCATCGCCGGCTACGAGGTCGGCGTCCTCGTCGGCCGCGGCGGCATGGGCGAGGTCTACCGCGCCAAGCAGATCTCGATGCAGCGCGAGGTGGCGCTGAAGATCCTCTCCCCGCGCCTGGCGCGCACGGACCCCGCCTTCGCCGACCAGTTCGTGGCCGAGGCCCGCGCCGCCGGCAAGCTCAACCACCCCAACATCGTCGGCGTGCACGATGTCGGCGAAGCCCCCGCCCCCGATGGCTGCAGCGGAGTAGAACCAGGCACGCCGATCCACTACTTTTCGATGGAGTTCATCGACGGCGAGACGGTGAAGGACGTCATCGAGCGCCAGGGCGCGATGGACATCCCGACCATCGGCAAGGTCATGGCCGCGATGGCCGAGGCCCTCGCCTTCGCCGAGCAGCACAAGATCGTCCACCGCGACATCAAGCCGGACAACATCATGCTGACCTCCGGCGGCGGCGTGAAGCTCGCCGACCTCGGCCTGGCCCTGCAGGCCGACAGCGCCGAGGCCGTCGCCGGCAGCAAGGACGAGCAGGGGCGCGGCAAAGTGATGGGCACGCCGCTGTACATGGCGCCCGAGCAGGCCCGCGCCCAGCCCATCGACCATCGCGCCGACCAGTACGCCCTCGGCGCGACCCTCTTCCACATGCTCACCGGCTCGCCGCCCTACCAGGGCGAGAGCTCCAAGGCGATCATGCGGGCGCACTGCTTCGAAGCGGTGCCCGATCCGGCCGAGACCAACCCGCAGGTGCCGCCGCCGTGGCGCGACCTGTGCCTGCGCATGATGGCGAAGCAGCCGGCGGAACGCTTCGCCGGCGCCGCCGAGCTGCGCGCGGCCTG
>JAFLCQ010000469.1 GCA_017302815.1 Planctomycetota bacterium | reverse complement strand
CGCGGCCCTCGCCGCCGCCCTGGCGCGGCCCGGCATGGCCGGCCACGTCGAGGCGACGGTGCAGGACGCGCAACGCAACCAGACCGGCGACGGCGAGGAGACCATCGCCCGCAACCGCAGCCTGCGCGAACTGGTGCTGGCTGCGGCCCTGTGGCGCTGCGGCGATCACCAGGGTCTCGCCCAGCGCACGCTGTCGGCCTACGCCGACGACCTGCGCGGCCACTACCGCCGGCACGCGATGGCGGTGCTGGCGGAGGGGGGCGCGGTGCAGCGGGCCCGCGCCTGATCCCGCGTCACTGCGGCTTCACCTGCACCACGCCGCTGAGGATGAAGTTGCTGCGGCCGTTGGATTCGACGTGTCCGTCGGAGAACGCCGTGTTCTGCGTGATGCCCTGATGCGGGTAGTAGCAGCCCTGGTAATTGTTCACCAGGTAGGCGTACTGCCCGGCGTTCACGGCGTCGAATGCCCAGATGCCGTCGGTGATGACCGGGCATCGGGCGGCGGTAAAGTTGCTGTTGCTGGTCGAGACCATCCGCTGCAGCTTCAAACGCGTGATCGCTGCGGACACGCCGTACTTGGCCCCCATGTCCGGCGTCCGGCCCCAATCGGTGGCGTTGTAGGCATAGAGGCACACGCCGCCCTTGTCGGCTGATCCACGCGGATAGGTCCAGTTCCCCTGTGCGCTCTGGGTGGTCTTGTTGGCCACGGCCATCTGCGGCTGCAGGCGCTTCGATACCGGACAGTTGAAGACCTCGTAGGTATCCGTGTACGGTTCGAGATTGTTCCACCAGCGGCCAGCCGCAGGTGAGTTCGCCCAGTTGCTGTAATAGGACCAGCTGCCGCACACCTGCAGCACCAACCCGTTGTTATCTTCCCCGTAGGTCAGCCAAGCCGTGATCATCTGGCGCATGTTGCTGGCGCAGGCGCTCTTCTCGGCCAGCTGCTTCACGGAACGGATGCCGGAGAGCAGCATCGAGGCGAGGATGGCGATGATGCCGATGACGACCAGCAGTTCGATCAGGGTGAAACCGCTTCGTCCCGGGACGCTCGCGCAGCGGAAGTGCACGTTCTGGCGTGGGCGAATGTTCGCGGAGGGAGTCATGGGCTGCGCTTGAGTATGGCGATGCTGATGCAGATGGCAATTGATTTCTGAAAACAAATCAGAGCAATTTCTATTTTCCTTTCACGAATGACGAATTGGGTAACTCACTGTTTAATTGACGCTTATGGCTCGCGTTGAAAAAATCAGAAAGACGAATATGAAAGACTCGTGGCAACAACCCTGGAAGATGTAGCCAAGCGTTCTGGCTATTCCCCCGCAACCATCTCGCGCGTCGTCAACGGCAATGAGGGCGTGCGCAGTGAGGTCCGCACGGCGGTCGAGAAGGCCATCCGCGAACTCGGCTATGTCACCCGCAAGTCGAAGCAGGGTGCCAGCGAGCAGCTGATCGAAGTCATCCTGCACCGCAGCGGGATGCTGGAGCACATCGCCGCCGGTCCGGACGGCCTGGCGGTCGGGCCGCTGACCCCGGTGCAGGAGGAGACTCTGCTGACGCCGGCCTGGCAGTCGGGCAACGAGTTCCACCTGCGCATCCTCAACGGCATCCTGGGTGAACTGAAGCACTGGGGGGGCAAGGCCATCCTGCAGGTGGTCACCGATCTCGCCGACCGCACGGTGGTGGAGAATCTCGCCGCCGACGTGTCCGGCGTGCTGATCGTCGGCGAGGGCGGGCCTGGCGTCGCGGCCTTCGCCGCCGCCTGCCGTCGGCCGGTGGTGCTGGTCGACATGCTCGATCCGCACGGCGGGTCCGAGCAGGTGACGACCGACAATTTCGCCGGCATCGGCCAGGCGGTCGAGCATCTCGTCGGCCTCGGCCACCGCCGGCTCGGCTTCATCGGCGGCGGCGAGGTGCTGGCCGATCGCGAGCGCGCTCAGGCCTTCGCCTTCCATGCCACCCGGCTCGGCGCGCAGGTCCCCACCGGCTGGTCGGAGGTCGCCTACGATCACGTCGGACCAACCGTCGAGCGGCTGAAGGCGCTGCTGGCCTCGGGCGAACGCCCCACCGGCATCGCCTGCGGCAACGACTGGGGCGCCCTGGCCGCCGTGCGCGCGGCCGATGCGGCCGGCCTGCGCCTGCCGCGCGATCTCAGCGTGGTCGGCTTCGACGACATCGCCATGAACGCGATGACCACCCCGCCGATCACCAGCGTGCGGGTGTCCTGCGAGAACCTCGGCGGCATGGCCGTGCGCCTGCTGCTGTCGCGCCGTGGACGGGTCGAGCCGCAGCCGTGCACCCTGCGCCTGATGCCGCGCCTGATCGTGCGCGGTTCGACCGCTCCCCCGCCGGCCGGCTGATGCGCTGGCGCCGGCAGGCGCTATCATGCCGGCATGTTCTGCGTGCGCTGCGGCCGGACGATGAACCGCGAGGAGCGGCGCTGCCCCAACTGCCTCGCCTCGCTGAGCAACGAGCGCATCGCCCAGGGCGAGGTCCTGGACTACCAGCTGCGCGAACTCGGTTCGCTCACCGCGGAGTCGATGCGCGGACCGCGGGCGTTGAAAGGTGCGCGGAGCGGGGCGCTGGTCGGCCTGTTCATGATCCTGTCGCTCAGCATCCCGCTGACCGTCATCGGCGTCCTGGTCGGGGCGGCGGTGGGCTGGCTGGTGGGATGGCGCCACTGGGGGCAGACCCGCTCGTGCCTGGTCTACTTCGCCAGCATGGCGGGGCCGGTGGTTGCCATGGCTCCGCTGTGGCCCTTCGGGATGCTGGATGCCGCCCTCACCGGCATGTTCATCGGCATCGTGGTGCAGCTGAGCGACTGATGTTCAGTCACGGATCCATGAGGCGCTGGTGGCGGCGCCGTTGGCATCGCCGCCGGCCTTCTGCAGGCGCACCGCCTCGTTGAAGAGCTGACGTGCCTGGCGGGTCATGCGCGCCGCGTCGCCGCGGATCAGGCACCAGGCCTGCTGGTGCAGGGCGAAGCCGCGTTCGGCCTGGCGCTTGGCCGCGTCGGGCAGCTCCGCGAGGGCGGCGGCGGTGTCGGCCCAGGCGGCGGCGGCCTCGCTCCAGCCGGCCTTCGCGCCGGACGATGGAGTGAGGATGCGCGAGCGCTGCTGCATGGCCTGCGCCGCCCGGGCGGGATC
>JAFLCQ010000468.1 GCA_017302815.1 Planctomycetota bacterium | reverse complement strand
CCCCCGACAAGGCCCTCTACGCCCACTTCGGCATCACCGCCGAAGCCGTGGCGGCGGCGGCGAGGGCGAAGCTGTAGGTCCCTACCTCTCCGCTCGTCATCCCCGGGCTTGTCCCGGGGATCCAGAAGCGAGGCGGTAGTCCGCGGATCGCGGCGTCGACGCCGCTGGAACTTCCGCAGCGCCTCGTATCTGGATGGCCGGGACAGGCCCGGCCATGACGTTCGGGGGGAGTGGCGACGAGCGGGAGAGCAGGACGCCCCGTCAGGCCGCCCGGTCAGGACGTGTCCGTCAGGCGCAAGGGCGCCGAGCCGGCGAGGAGGGCGGCGCGGCCCTTGGGGCGGCGCTCGGGGTCGAGGAGGGCCTCGGCCCTGACCTCGACGTCGCCGACCTGCCGCGGCTGGCCGGGGTCAGCCAGGCGCACCTCTCGCGCACCTTCCGCCGCCATCTCGGCGCCTCGCCCAGCCAGCACCTCAACCGCCTGCGCCTGCGCCAGGCGGCGGTGCAGCTGGCGCGCACCGGCCGCGACATCCTCGACATCGGCTACGGCCTCGGCTTCCGCAGCCCGAGCTACTTCTACCGCCTGTTCACCCGCGCCCACGGCATGCCGCCGGCCGCCTACCGCGCGCGGCACCGCATGCCGGGATGAGGGTTGTGCCGCCCTGTCGGCCGCGATCCTCCGCGCCATGAGCTCTGCCGTCGTCGTCCTCTCGGGTGGCCAGGACTCCACCACCTGCCTGGCGTGGGCGAAGAACCGCTTCGCGGTGATCGACGCCATCACTTTCGACTACGGCCAGCGCCACCGGGTGGAGCTGGACTGCGCCGCCGAGGTCGCCCGCCGCGCCGGCGTGCGCCACCACCGCGTGCTCAGCGTCGACAGCCTGCGCCAGCTCGGCGGCAACACCCTGTGCGGCGAGACCGGCGCGCAGCTGGGCGCCACCGGCCAGGGCGGCCTGCCCAACACCTTCGTCCCGGGCCGCAACCTGCTGTTCATGACCCTGGCCGCCGCCTGGGCCTGGCAGCTGGGGACCAAGGACCTGGTCACCGGCGTGTGCCAGACCGACTACAGCGGCTATCCCGACTGCCGCGCCGACACCATGGCCGCGCTGCAGCAGGCCCTGCGCCTGGGCCTGGAGCTGGACGTGGTCATCCACACCCCGCTCATGCACATCAGCAAGGCCGACAGCGTGCGCCTGGCGCGCGCCGAGGGCGGCCTGGAGCTGCTGGCGTGGACGCACACCTGCTATGCCGGCCAGGTCCCGCCGTGCGGCGCCTGCCCGGCCTGCCAGCTGCGCGCCAAGGGCTTCGCCGAGGCCGGCGTGGCGGATCCCCTGCTGGCTAGGCTGGGCGGCGCGGCGCGGTAGCCTGCTGCGCATGCCCGAGACGCTGCGCTTCACCGCCGCCACCCGCTTCGAGGCCGCGCGCTCGGTCGCCGTACTGCCCGACGGGCACCGCTGCCGCCGCCTGCACGGCCACGGCTTCGTGGCGCGGGTGTGGGCCGAACCGACCCCGTCGTGGGCGCCCTTCGCCGGCGCCGAGGTCGAGACCCTCACGGGCTGCCTCGACCGGGCGGTGGGCGACCTCGACTACCGCTTTCTCAACGAGCTGCTCTCGGTCCCCACCGACGAGGAGCTGGCGCGCTGGCTGCGCCGCCGGCTGGAGCGCCAGAGCGTCGCCAGCCGCAGCGTCCCCGGCATCGTCGCGGTCGGCGTGCAGAGCACCCCCGACCAGGGCGCAGATCTCGACGGCGAGGGCCGCGTCCACGTCTGGCGCCGCTTCCGCTTCGAGGCCGCGCACTGCCTGCCCAGCGTCCCCGAGGGGCACCAGTGCGGCCGCATGCACGGCCACGGCTTCGAGGTCGTGCTGCACGCGGTGCAGCAGCTGGCCGAGGGCGACCACCTCGGCATCGACTACGACCGCCTGGAGGAGCGCTGGGCTCCGTTCATCCACGAGCTCGACCACCGCTGCCTCAACGACATCAAGGGGCTGGAGATCCCCACCAGCGAGATGCTGGCGCAGTGGCTGTGGAGCCGCCTGAAGCCGCAGCTGCCCGAGCTGAGCTGGGTCAGCGTCTACGAGACGGTGACCGCCGGCTGCCACTTCGATGGCCAGCGCCACCGCATCTGGAAGGAATTCCGCTTCGAGAGCGCCCTGCGCCTGGAGGCCGCCCCCGAGCACCACGCCGCCCGCCGCCTGCACGGCCACAGCTACCGCATGAAGCTGCACCTGTCGGCGCCGCTGGACCAGGTCATGGGCTGGACGGTGGACTACGGCGACGTGAAGCGCCTCTTCGACCCGGTCTACCGCCGCCTCGACCACCACCGCCTCGACGGTCTGCCCGGCCTGGCGCAGCCGGATGCCGCCGCCCTGGTGCGCTGGATCCGCGCCCAGGCCGCGCCGCTCGTCCCGCAGCTCGACCGCATCGACCTGGAGGAGCGTCCCGGCTGCGGCGCGGTGCTGTCGTGGGGCGACGAGGCGCCGGTCCTGCCGGTATGAGCGTCCGGGGTCCGGGGTCCGGGGTCCGGGGTCGAGCCGGCACGACGCCAGATGTGGACCAGGACGATGCCGGGACCCCGGACCCCGGACCCCGGACCCCGGACAGGGGCAATGACGCCCCCATCCTGCCCTGGGCCGGAGCGGTGCGCTGGCGGCAGGTGCCGCGCGCGCCTGGCTCGGGACTGGGGCCGGAGGTCCGTCCGGCCTTCGCCTGGATGGGCGCGATCGACGTCGCCGAGGCCTACGACTATCCCGAGCACCGGCATGCCGCCTACGAGCTGATCGGCGTGCGCCGCGGCGCCTACGACTGCCTGATCGACGGTCGGACGGTGCGCCTGCAGGAGGGCGGCGTGCTGATCGTGCCCCCCGGCAGCCGCCACGCCGACCGCCTGCGTCCGCCCGTCGCCTATGTCGGCCTGTCCTTCACCCTCGACGGACCGCCGCTGGTCGCCGCCGGCCGCACCGCCGCGGCGCAGTGCGATGCGCGCATGCTGGCGATCCTCGATGGGCTGGAGGTCGAGGCGCGCACCGGCGACCGCTGTTCGGGGCGCCTGCAGGACGCGCTCATGAAGTTGAATGCGGCGATGTTTATCGGTTCCAGCTAGGTAGCCATAGCGATCGTCAAATCCGGGAGTCAATTCAACTTGATAGCC
>JAFLCQ010000467.1 GCA_017302815.1 Planctomycetota bacterium | reverse complement strand
CGCCGCAGATGTCCTCGCCCAGGTAGGGCCGCGGAGCGGCCAGCAGGACGCGCAGGCCGGCGGCCTTGGCGGCCAGGGCGGCGGTGACCGCGGCGGAGGTGCCGCCGAGGATGAGGAGGTCGCAGGCGTCGACGATGGGGAGGTGCTGGATGCTCATGCTGCCGATCATGCCGCCCCACGCCTGCCCCGATACGCCCGACCATGGTACGGATTGCTCATCGGTGGTCTGGCCGCATGCTTGGGCATGGCCGCCACCGACTACCCCGACTGGCTGCGCTGGCGATTCGAGCTGACCCTGGCCTACGATGACGCCGTCGAGGCGAAGAATCGCGCCATTCCCACCTGGACCGACCAGCTCGCGGCCTGGCAGCTGCGCCGGGGATCGGTCGAGGTCGGCTATGCCGGGGGCCGTTTCAGCGCCGGACCAGGGCAATGGGTGCTTTTCCCGCCGGGACTCGCCCGCAGGCACCGTTTCACGGAGGACGCGGCGATCCGCAGCCTGCGCTGCGCCATCACCGACGCCGCCGGCCAGCCGCCGGGCCTCGGCCAGGCCCCCCTGCTGGTCGCGCCCGGCGATGGCACCGAACTGGCCTCCTGCGCCGACCGCGTCCTCGCCCGCCTGCCGTCCGGCGACTGGCGCCGCGCCACCATGGCACCGCAGACCTGGGCCTCGCTGCAATCGTCCGTGCTCGCCTTCGCGACCTGCGCCATGGCCCATCTCGGCATCGTCGGTGCGGCCCCGCCGGTCGAGCCGCGCGTCCTCGCGGCGCAGCGGCTGCTGCTCGAACGACCATCGCCTGCCGCCCTGCCGTGGGACCGCCTGCGCAACGCCACCGGACTGTCGCGACCGCAGCTGGACCGGCTCTTCGCCCGCCACTGCGGCGGCAGCGTGCGCGCCTGGATCGAGGGCCGTCTGCTGAGCGACGCCTGCCGCGCGCTGGAGGACCGCAGCGAGGCGGTGAAGGCGGTGGCCATGCGCCTCGGCTTCGGCGACGCGAGCCACTTCTGCCGCTGGTTCCGCGCCCGTACCGGGGCCAGCCCGCAGGATTGGCGCAGACACGCGGCAGTCTGATATACAATCGTTTGCCAATGCAATGCGCGTCGGATGGGCTGGTTTGACAACGGGGCGCGACGCTAGAATGACCCGGCAGCACGCCCACCTCCTTCCGAGGATCCGCCATGCCCCGCCGCGTCTTCCACCTCGTCGCCAACGCCCACCTCGATCCGGTCTGGCTGTGGGATTGGCGCGACGGCCTGACCGAGGGCATCATCACCTGCCGGACCATGCTCGATCTGATGGACGAGTTCCCGGACTTCACCTTCATCCGCGGCGAGGCGGCGATCTACCGCCACATCGAGGAGCACGACCCCGCCACCTTCGCACGCATCGCCCGCCGCGTCGCCGAGGGGCGCTGGGACGTTGTCGGCGGTACCTGGGTCCAGCCCGACACCAACCTGCCGGCGACCGAGACCTTCGTCCGCCACTACCACGAGGGGCAGCGGTACCTCGCCAGCCGCTTCGGCAAGCCGGTGCGGGTCGCCTGGGCGGCCGACTCCTTCGGCCACGCCGCCGGCCTCCCCGACGTCATGGCCGGGGCCGGCATCGAGGGCTTCGCCTTCACCCGCCCCGAGGCCAACATCCTGCCCCTGCCCCTGCCGGCCTTCTGGTGGGAGGGCTGCGGCGGCAACCGCGTGCTCGGCTACCGCCCGATGTGCGGCTGGTACGGCTCCGAGCGCCACGAGGTGGCGCCGAAGCTCGACAAGCTGCTGGAGCAGGCCTCGCAGCAGCCGCTGACCAACGTCGGCTTCTTCTACGGCCTGGGCGACCACGGCGGCGGTGCCAGCCGGCGCCATCTCGAGGAGATCCGCGCCTGGGCGGCGCAGCACCCCGAGGTCGAGGTCGTCCACTCCGGCCTGCACCGCCTGCACGACGCGATCATGGCCGAGGTGCGCGCCGGCCTGCAGCTGCCGGTGCACCGCGGCGAGATGAACTTCACCCTGCGCGGCTGCTACGCCTCGGTGGCGAAGTTCAAATGGCCCTACCGCCGCGCCGAGGCGCAGCTGGCCGACGCCGAGGCGCTGGACGCGCTGGTCGGCAGCGCCCTGGGCCGACCGACCGCCGACCTGTCCGCAGCCTGGGAGGCGGTGCTGTTCAACTCCTTCCACGACATCCTGCCCGGATCGTCGATCGAGCGCGCCTACGACGACGCCGCGGCCTGGATGGGCTCGGCCACCCACCGCTGCCTGCAGGTCGAGAACGCCTCCGTCACCGCCCTGGCGGCGCGCATCGACACCCGCGTCCCGGCCGCCGCCGGCGACCACCCCAACGCGGTGCCGCTGCTGGTGTGGAATCCGCACCCCTTCCCGCTGCGTGGCCACGTCGAGCTGGAGGCCAACCTCGACTACCGCCCGATCTTCGCCTACCAGCACCGCGCCAGCGAACTGCCGGTCGAGGTGCGCGACCACGACGGCGCCGTGCTGCCGCACCAGATCGTCGAGAACGAGCACCACGCCATGCCCGACGTGCCGTGGCGCAAGCGCGCCGTCGTGCCGGTGGAGCTGCCGCCGCTGGGCTGGCGCATCATGACCATCGGCTGGGTCGAGGGCGCGCGCGCGCCGGTCGCCGCCGGCGTCCCAGCGTCATCGCCCGCCCCCCTCGCCATCGCCAACGAGCGCTACCGCGTCAGCGTCGTCGAGGGCGGCCGCGGGGTGGACATCCGCTGCGACGGCAGGCCGGTCTTCGCCGACGACGGCCTGTCCGCCGCAACCTTCGCCGACACCGCCGGCTCATGGGGCGGCAACGACGGCCCGGACAGCATCGATCTGACCAAGCCGCTGGAATCGTGGACGGTGGTGCAGGCCGAGGTGCGCGAGTCGGGTCCCGAACGCGCCGCCCTGTGGGTGCGGCTGGCCGGCACCCGCTCGCGGGTCGACCTGGCGATCACACTGCTGCGCGGCCGCGCAGCGGTGGACGTGCAGGCCCGCCTGATGTGGGACGAGCGCGGCGCACGTCTGCGCCTGCTGATGCCCGGCGTCGACTCGGCCGTACTGTCTCCGGGTTTCCTCTGGTGCGGATCGACCGCCACTTTCGGCGTCACCGAAACATCGCCCGCAGCCTCGTGTCCCGCCGTTTCGTCCGTCGTTGTCTTCTTGGCTTTCGGCTTGG
>JAFLCQ010000466.1 GCA_017302815.1 Planctomycetota bacterium | reverse complement strand
AAGCCGCCGCCGTCGCGGCCGAGGGCCGACCAGATGCGGGCGGGATCGGCATCGCCGATGAAGCCGCGCAGCGAGGCGAGGTCATTGCGCCAGGTCGGAGCGAGCGCAGCCGGGGCGAGCGGGGCGAGGCGCTCGGCCAGGGCGGCGACGTCTTCCGTGCGGTCCCCCAGGTCGGCGATCCGCATCGCCACCGCGCCGGTCCATTGGTCGACCAGGTTGGTGGCCACCATCAGGCGCATCAGACCCGGCGGCTCGCGGATCGGGATGAGGGCGGCGGCCGCGTCGACCTCGCGCGGCAGGTCGGCCGGCGCGGCCAGGACGATGCGTTCGCACCACAGACGCATCAGCCGGCGCAGGGCGCTGGCGTCCGCCAGCTTCGCCGCCGGCGACAGGTCGCGGTTGGCATCGACCGGCTCGTCGCCGAGGCGGGCGAGGATGGCGGACGCCTCGGCGACCTGGGCCTGGTCGAGCGCGGCGTGGTGCGGTGCCAGCTGCGCCGGCAGGGGCTGGCCCGGCAGCAGGCTCCACTTCGCCCCGTCCGTGTCGGCGTAGGCCTTCAGCTGCTCGCCCAGCGCCAGCAGGCGGCTCCAATCCGCGGTGCGGGCTGGAGCCGTGGTGGCGAAGACGATGTCCGCGGGCAGGACGGGCAGGCCCAGTCCGCGGGCGCGCGCGTCCATCTCCTCGAGATCGCCGCGGCTGCGCAGCCACAGCGCGAGGCAGGCGACGAAGCATCCGAAGAGGCAGGCGATCAGGATCAGGGTCTGCCACCAGTTCAGGCGGCGCAGGGTTCCGAGCATGGCCGGCACGGTCGAGGACCAGCCGGCGATGCAAGGACCGGATCAGGCCTCGTCGACGATCGAGCGGTAGCTCCAGTAGCGCGATGCTGCTATCACGCCCGCCTCCACGGCTGCCAGCACGGCGCAGTCCGGCTCGTGGCGATGGGTGCAGTCCGGGAAGCGGCAGGACGGCTGCAGACGCGCCAGGTCGGGGTAGTGCAGCGCCACGTCGACCGGAGCCAGGCCGCCGACCACGCATTCGCGGATGCCCGGGGTGTCGATGAGGGTGCCGCCTCCCGGCAGCGGGAAGGATCGCGCCATGGTCGTGGTGTGGCGACCGAAGCCCTCCTCGGCGACGCTGCCGACGCGAGCGCCCAGGCCGGGGAAGCAGGCGTTGACCAGCGACGACTTGCCGACCCCGCTCTGGCCGGCGAACACGCATGAACGGCCCTGCAGCAGCCGGCGCAGCTCCAGCACGCCGCCGTCGGCGGTGTCGCGGGCGTCGGCGGCGATGCAGGGATAGCCCAGGCCGGCGTAGAGGCCGACCATCGGTGCGGGGTCGCCGAGATCGCGTTTGGTTACCGCCACCGCGGCGGCGATGCCGTGCGCGGCGGCCAGGAGCAGGGCGCGGTCGACGAAGCCGTGCTTGAAGTCCGGTTCGCGCACCGCCGCCACCGCGACCAGCAGGTCGACGTTGGCGGCGAGGACGTGCTCCAGCGCCCGGTTGTGCGAATCCGAGCGGGCCAGCTGGTTGCGACGCGGCTCGATCGCTGCGATGGCGAGGTCGCCGGCCTCGCGCTCGACCCGAACGCGGTCGCCGACCGCGATGGTGTTGCTCACCCCGGCCATGCGCTTCTCCAGTCCGCGCCGGATCGCGGCCGACTCCTCGCGGCCATCGGTGAAGCGCACCACGACCAGGCCCGGACGCACCTCGCACACCTCGGCCGGATCCCCGGATGCGGCCTCGGCGCCTCCGGCGGCGACCAGACGGTTGAACTGCGACAGCAGGCGCTCGCCGGCGTGGCTGCCGCGGTCCTTGTCGCCGTGGCGATCGAAGATCTCGGCGTCCTCGTCGTGGCGCTCCCAGCCGCCGAGGCGGCCGGTCTGCTTGAGGTTGGCCCGGCGCAGGCGGCCCATGCCGCGCTGCTGCCCGTAGCGCCCGGTCCCCTTGTCCTTGCCGGCGCTAGGCATCCGACCCCGTAGCGGCCGGCATCACTTCTCCGACCCCACCTTGGCCGCCGCCAGGACGTTGACCGCGGCGCGGTAGGGCTCGAAGCCATCGCGCAGGATGGACTGGCCGATGGTGATGAGTTCGGGCGCGGAGAGCTTGGCCCACGCCATCTCGACGGCGCCGCCATTGTCGACCGCCAGGGTCAGGGCCTTGGCGCTGGCGGCTTCCATGTCGGGATCCTGCCAGCCGCCGAGGGTGCCGCGGAAGCGCACCCGGCCCTTCTGCAGCTCTGCGCCGATGGCGGTGACCAGGTCGGGCAGCCGCTTGGAGGCTGCGAGGTAGTCGTCCAGCTGCCGACCCGGGCTCGAATCGCCGAGGGCCTGCCGCGCCTTGGCGTGGCGTTCGGCGACCTTGGCGAACTCCCAGCGCGCCAGGTCGGCGGCGGCGGCGGCGGCCTCGCCGGCGAGGGCGTTGCGCTGCTCGCCTTCCAGGGCGGTGATGGCGGCGGTCAGCTTGTTCTCGACCTCGCCGCCGAGCAGCGACTTGGGCAGCTGTTCGCGCAGGTCGCGCAGGCGCGGCAGGCTCTTCTGGGCCTGGGCCGCCTTCATCTTCTCGTCCAGACTGGTGAGGAACTGCTTCTTGTCGGCGGCGATCTCGCCGCGCAGACGCTGGATGCGCTGCGCCAGGGCGGGGTCGTCCTTGGCCTTGAATGCGTCGATGCGGCGCACGGCCAGGTCCCAGTTGCGCTCCAGCACCAGGCGGTTGGTCTCGGTCTCCAGCTCGGCCAGGGCGTTGCGGTCGGTCTCGGCCCGGCGCCGGCGCAGGATCTCCTCGAGGCGGCCGCGCAGCTCGTCGACGCGCTGGCGGTTGGCAGGGGTCAGGGCGCGGGCGGCGATGTCGGTGAGCTGGGCGCCGATCTCGCGGGCATCCGCCCCTTCGCCTTCGCGGCGCAGGCGGTCGGCGAGGGCGGCGATCCGCGCCGCGTCGCGGCGCTCGATCTCGCTGCCGGGATCGTTTGGCGCCGACGTGCCCGGTTGCGGCTGCGCCGGGGTCGCCGCTCGGGTCGTCGCCGGTCCTCCGACCGTGGCCGAGGGGCTTTCGGGCGGGGTGGGCCACAGCAGCCAGGCTGCCAGCGCGGCCAGGGCCACAGCGGC
>JAFLCQ010000465.1 GCA_017302815.1 Planctomycetota bacterium | reverse complement strand
CGGACTCCCCGGCTGCGGCTCGGCGGCGCCGGCATCGAGGCCGGCGCGCACCGCCGCCGCCACCGTCGCCGGCCGCCACACCGCCAGCCACATGCGGAAGTCGGCCGACTCGTCGAGCAGCAGATGGTCCTGGGCGTGGTGCAGGAAGAGCAGGGTGCCGGCGGCCAGCTCGACCCGGGCGCCGTCGATGAGGTAGGCGGCGCGCCCCTCGACCGCGAGGTTCACCTCCAGGTCGGCGTGGGTGTGCGCCCGCGGCATGCCCTGGCGCCGGGCGCGGTGGTGCCAGGCCCGTCCCGGCCCCTCGTAGCGCAGCAGCTCGTCCACGACGGAAAACGCTAAGCGGACGCCGCCGGACGGGAAGCGCCGTGGTGGCCGGCCCGCCATCATGGCGCGCAGGAGCAACGACCATGGCCCGCATGCGCGACTTCGACTGGGACGCCCACCGCAACACCTGGGCCCGCTGGTGGGCGCGTGATCTCGAACGGCCGATCGTCATGTCCAGCACCGCCGGCCCGCGCGACGGCCTGCCGGACTGGTGGGGCCGCCAGCTCGGCGGGGTGCCGCTGTCGGTGTCCGCCGCCGAGATCGCCGCCGCCGCCGAGCTGGCCCTGGAGCGCACCGACTGGCACGGCGACGAATGCCCCAAGTTCTGGATGAACTTCGGCCCCGGCGTCCTCTCCGCCTGCATCGGCGGCGAACTGCACGCCGACGCCCACACCACCTGGTTCACCCCCGGGACGCATGCCGGTCGGCCGATCGCCGAGGTCGTCCTGCCGGATGGCCTGTCCGGCCCCTGGTGGCAGCGGGTGCAGGACGTCACCCGCGCCTGCGCCGCGCGCTTCGGGCGGCGCGCCACCGTCGGCACCACCGACATCGGCGGCAACCTCGATGTGGTCGCCAGCCTGCGCGAGACCAACCAGCTGCTGCTCGACTGCATGGACGATCCCGCCGAGGTCGACCGCCTGTGCCGCGCGACCACCGCCCTGTGGTGGCGCTGCTTCGCAGAGCAGATGGCGATCATCGAGCCCTGCGGCCTGGGCACCGCACCGTGGGCGGCGATCTGGAGCGAGCAGCGCTGCTACATGCTGCAGAGCGACTTCAGCTACATGATCAGCCCGAAGCAGTTCGCGCGCTGGGTGGCGCCCGACCTCGCCGACATCTGCGCCCGCATCCCGCACGGCTTCTACCACCTCGATGGCAAGGGCGAGCTGCCCCACCTGCCGCACCTGCTGGCGGTGCCCGGCCTGCAGGGCGTGCAGTGGATCCCCGGCGACGGGCAGCCGTGCTCGGCCGATCCGCAGTGGTGGCCGGTGCTGCGCCGCATCCGCGACGCCGGCAGGCTGGTGCAGATCTACAGCCCGGGCTCGGCGGTGCTGAAGCTGGCCGAGGCCATGCCCACCGACGGCTTCGTCCTGGCGACCTGGAGCGACATCCCCGGCATGACCAACGCCGAGCTGGTCGACGCCGTGCAGCGCACCGCCGAGCGCACCCGCCAGGGCGAGCGCTGCGCTGTCGTCTGCCGCTGAAAGATGTTCACCTCTACGTTGACGTGGTGAGCCGCCAAGGCGCCAAGCACGCCAAGGACGCGGAGAGCTCGAATGCCTGACTTGTACGCCTGTTCCAGACTTGGATCCCTTGGCGTGCTTGGCGCCTTGGCGGCGACGAACCCTCAGCTGCCCAGCAGGAACTCGGCGAAGCGGTCGTTGGCGCCCGGCAGGCCCTCATGGCCGAAGTCGGGGTAGATCAGCAGATCCTTGCTGCAGGTCATGCGGTTGTAGGCCGCGAACTGCGTGCTGGGCGGGCAGATCGGATCCATCAGCCCGACGCCCATCAGCACCTGGGCGCGGATGCGCGGGGCGAGGAACTGGATGTCGATGTAGCCGAGGCGGGTGAAGATCTCGTCCTCGCGCTGGTGCAGCGGATCGAAGCGGCGGAACCACTCGCGCAGCTCGCCGTAGGCGTCCTTGGCCAGATCCATCTCCCACACCCGGCGGTAGTCGGAGAGGAAGGGGTAGACCGGCGCGGCGCGCGACACCCGCGGCTCCAGCGCGGCGCAGGCGATGGTCAGGGCGCCACCCTGGCTGCCGCCGTGCGCGACCACGCGGGCGGGATCGATCTCGGGCAGGGCGAGGGCGATGCGCGCCATCTGGGCGCAGTCGAGGAAGACCGAGCGGAAGAGCAGCTTCTCGGGGCGGTCGCCGAGGCCGCGGACGATGTGGCCCTGCAGGGTCCAGCCGTCGACCGCCTGGTTGTCCTGGCTCTGACCGGCCTGGCCGCGCACGTCCAGGGCCAGGACGGTGGCGCCCATCGCCACCCAGTTGCACAGATTCGCCCACTCGCCGGCGTGGCCGCTGTAGCCGTGGAACAGCAGCATGCAGGGTGTGCGGCCGGTGGCGGTCGCCGAGCGCAGGTACTTGGCGTGCACCCGCGCGCCACCGACGCCGGCGAACCACAGGTCGCGGCAGATGACGCCGGGGATGCGCACGGCGGCATCGGTGAAGCGCGGCGCCGGCGGGGTGGCGTCCAGCTCGGCCAGGGCGGCGGCCCAGTAGGAGTCGTGGTCGGCGGGACGGGGGTTGCGGCCCTCGTAGGTGCGCAGCTTGTCGAGGGGCATGTCGAGCAGGGGCATGGCGGCTCCGGGTGGCGACGCAGGCTATGCCCCGGCCGGGCGGGGAAAGCCGGTCAGGCGAGGCGGTCGCTGCGGCGTTCGAGACGCCCGTCGGCGAAGCCCTCGACCCAGCTGCCGTTGCCGTGCGGCCAATGCCCGGCGAGGATGAGGTCGACCCCGCCGATCCGGCGGCGCCAGCTCTCGTGGACATGGCCGGCCACCAGCACATCGGCGCCGCGGGCGGCGGCGCGCACCCGGCGCGGATCGATGAAGACGCGGCGGGGACGGGATGGATCGTAGGGCCGGCTGCCGCGCGAGCCGCGGCGCATGCCGGTGGCGACCAGCTCCTGCAGCGCCGCCGGATGCAGGTTCTGCCAGATCCGGAAGGGCAGGCTGCGGCATAGCGCGGCCCAGGCACGGTAGCCGGGATCGTGCACGAGGCGGTCGCCATGGTCATCGCACTGCGGGAGGCGGCGCAGGTAGTGGGACACTGGCGGTTGGAAGGGGTGACGCTGTACTGCACACTGGAACCCTGTGCGATGTGCGCGGGGGCGATGGTGCTGGCG
>JAFLCQ010000464.1 GCA_017302815.1 Planctomycetota bacterium | reverse complement strand
AGCACAAAAGATCAAAGATCAGATCGGTGAAAATGCGCTTTTGATCCCGGGTGTAAACCTTAAGTATATGGCTCATCGGCCTCCTCGCCACCGTCGCCGGAGTGCAGCTCGGACGGCGGGTCGGCGGCGGCATCATCGGTACCGAGGCGCAGGCGCGCGAGCAGCACCAGCGTCTGCGCGGGCTGCTTGTCGAGGTGACGGCGGGTGGGCGCAGCGTCGCCGACGCCTCAACGGGACTGGTCGCTGCGGGCGCCGCACTGACTGCCGCCGTGCACGACAGCCGCGAACGCGCCGCCGAGGCCGTGGCCGGCACCGGGCGGGTCAGCGATGCGGTCGGTTCGGTCGCCGCCGCCGGTGAGCAGATGCAGGCGACCATGGCCGAGATCTCGAAGCAGACGCAGCGCGCCGCTGAGATCGCCCGCGCCGCGGTCGAGCACGCCTCGCGATCCGAGGGCGCCATCGCGCATCTCGGCGGTTCCAGCCGCGAGATCGGCGAGATCGTCGGTGTCATCCAGGGCATCGCCGAGCAGACCAACCTGCTGGCGCTGAACGCCACCATCGAGGCGGCGCGCGCCGGGTCGGCCGGCAAGGGCTTCGCGGTGGTCGCCGGCGAGGTGAAGTCGCTGGCGGGCCAGTCCGGCGACGCCTCGGCCGACATCGCCCGCAAGGTGGGGGCCATCCAGAGCGACGTCGGCGCAGCTGCGACGGCCATCGCTGCGATCCGTTCGGTCGTGGTCGAGATCGACGGCATCCAGGCCTCGATCGCCGCCGCGGTCGAGGAGCAGACCGCCACCACGCGGGAGATGAGCCAGAGCCTGGCGGCGGCGGCGCAGACCTGCCGCGACATCGGCGAGCGCATCCAATCCGTGGTCGGATCGGTCTCGGCCACCGCCGAGCAGGCCGCCGCGGTGCAGCAGCTGGCCGATCGTCTGGCCGCCACCGCGCGCCAGCTCGACGAGCAGTGCCGCGCCACCGGCCAGGGCTGAATCCGCCCGTGCGGTAACGCTGCCCGCCAGCGGCCGTATACCGACCATGGCGCTGGCTGGCCCTGGTCCCTGTGTCGTCGTCGCCATGACCGTGGCCGTGTGCGCCGGATGCGGTGGCGGTGGCGGTGGTGGTGATTCCGACGGCACGGGGGGCGGTCCAGGGACGGTGGCGCCATCGCACTGGGTGGCGATACGCGCGGCGGCGGCGCCGCAGGTCGTGCTGACCGGCGCATTCGCGACGGCAGCGATCCTGCCCATCGCCACCGATGGTTGGGAGGATGGCATCTGCGTCAGCCGCGACGGCCTCCACCTCTACGCCACCTATGCCCCGGCCGATCTGCTCAGCTTCGTCACCACCGGCGGCGGCGACATGGCGGTGGCGCAGGACTACGCGCGCGGGCCGCGGCTGGGCATGGACCTGGCCACCAATCCGCTCGCCCTGCCGTTCTGGTTGCAGGCCGACATCATCCATGCCGAGCGGCCATCGCTGGCGGCCGATTTCGGCCCCTGGCGACTGTCCGCCCTGGCCACGCCGGTGACCTCGGAAGGGGGGCCGCAGCCGGCGGACGGCTCCGACGGCCGGCATGGCCTGTTCGTCACCACCACCAACGAGGTCGGACCGGACTACACGCTCGACATCGTCCTGCGCCGCGACGTCGCCAGCGATCCGTCGGATGCAGGCACCATCCTGCCGGCGCCGGTCAACAGCACCGCCGATGAGGACAACCCGCACATCGAACGCCTCTCGGCCAGCGGGCTGGTGCTGTTCTTCGACAGCGCCAACCGCCCAGGCGGCCTGGGCATGCACGACATCTGGTACGCGACCAGCGTCGATGACGGGGCGACGTGGAGCGCGCCGGTGGTGGCCGCCAGCGTCAGCAGCGCCGCCTGGAAGGAGCATCAGCCGCATCTGTGGCGGGATGGCGATGGCCGCTGGTGGCTGTACTTCACCTCGACGGCCGGCGGCAAGGACGAGATCTGGCGTGCGCTGCAAGCCACCCCCGGCGACTGGGACAGCTGGGGAACGCCCGAACTGGTGGTCGGCGCCGGCAACTGCGCCGGAGTCGGAGAGCCGACCCTGACCAGCGCTGGCGACCTCTATTTCGTGGTCGTCTACCGCGACGATGTCCATGGCACCGGCACGGACCGCTACGACGCCGACGCCTGGTGGGCGCCGCGCGTGCCGGCGGGGATCGCCATCCGCTGAGGCCTGCGGGTCCGCAGCGGCGAGGCCTGCGGGTCCGCAGCGGCGAGGCCTGCGCACCTGTCGCATGCTGGCCGGGCGCTGATGAAAACGTTGCAGATGATGCACTCCTGCCGCTGGCGGTATCAGCCGTACTGCTAACTCATTGCTATGACGGTTAATTAAAACAAATGTTTGATTTACAAAAAATAAATGAATACTCATTTAGTATGAACCAGGGCGCAACCCCAACCCCGAAGTTCCGCCGCCGCAGCGAGGCGCGTCCGACCGAGCTGATCGAGGCGGCCCTCGCCTGCTTTGCCGAGAAGGGCTTCGCCGCCACCCGGCTGGCCGATGTCGGCCGCCGCGCCGGGGTCAGTCCGGGCACGGTCTGCCTCTACTTCCCGACCAAGGAACGGCTGTTCATGGCCGTGATCGACCACTACCTGCGGCCGGTCATCGCCGACCAGGCCAGGATCGCGGACGAGGCGGGCAGTCCGGCCTCGCGCCTGCGCCGGCTCATGCTGGCCAAGGCCGAGTCGCTGCAGCGGCCCAACCTGGCGGCGCTGGCGCGCATCATCGTCTGCGAGATCGGATCGTTCCCCGAGGTCGGCCGCGAGTTCTACGGCAGCGTCATCGAGCCGACCATGGTCCAGATCGCGCAGCTGATCGAGGAGGGCATCGCCTGCGGCGAGTTCCGCCAGGTACCCGCCCGCGTCCATGCCCACATCCTCGTCGCGCCGCTGCCCTTCGCCCTGATCTGGGAGGCCTGCTACGGCCACCTCGATCCGCAGCCATCGACCCCGATCGAGAAGATGCACGCCCACATCGACTCCTCCCTGCGCGCCCTCGCGCGGGACACCGCCGCCGAACAGCCGAGGTAGACCATGAAGACCGCCGCTCTCGCCCTCCTCATCGCGCTGTTCGCCGCCTGCGGCGGTGCGCCTGGCGCCGCTGCGGGCGGCCCCAAGGCCGCGCCGGTGTCGGTGGTGCGGGTCGCCAGCGAGGCGG
>JAFLCQ010000463.1 GCA_017302815.1 Planctomycetota bacterium | reverse complement strand
CGCGGCTGGCTGGCCGCACGAGCAGGCCGAGCAGTTCGCCGGTGTCGCTGCGCACCGGCGCGAAGCGCGGCTCGGCGAGGCGCAGCACGTCGCGGTCGCGCGGCAGGTCTGCGACCAGGTTGAGGCGGTGCTCGGACTGCACGCGGCCATCCGCCAGCGGCAGCCGCACCGACACCTGCAGCGCCTCGGCGCGGAAGGCGATCGCCGCCTCGCCGCCGCAGGCCAGCCCGACAACGCACAGGAGCAGCGTGCCGCGCAGCATCAGAACTCCCCCGCCCCGCGCACCACCTGGCCGCGCAGATCCTCGCGGCCGGGCACCGCCATACCCAGCCCGAGGGCGGTGGCGGTGAAGGATGCGCGACGCGACTGGACGCGGCGGAAGACCAGCGCCGAGACGCCGGCTATGCGCTCGGTCTTCAGGTTGTAGGTGAGTACACCCTGGCCGTCGCGCCATTCGGCCCGCCGGTTGCGGCCGGCCAGATCCTTGCCATCGGCGG
The DNA here is from genome assembly GCA_017302815.1 of Planctomycetota bacterium. Taxonomy (GTDB): domain Bacteria; phylum Planctomycetota; class UBA11346; order UBA11346; family UBA11346; genus UBA11346. The sequence goes on along the minus strand of JAFLCQ010000463.1, from coordinate 2,689 downwards.
CGCGGAAGACGAGGTCCTGCAGCGCCAGGAATGCGGACCGGTTGAGCCGGAAGGCCAGGCGGTTGTCGGAGCGCTCGCTGATGGCGATCAGTCCTCCGTCGACCCCCGACAGGACGGTGTCCTTGCCCACCTCCATGGCGGCGAACGCGAGTTCGGCCGTCTCCGCCGTCTCGGTGCTGAACAGGACATCCACGGCGGCGTCGAGCCGCGCGAGCCCGACCAGCGCCTGGGCGGTCAAGGGCAGCGACAGCCCGGTGATGGTCGCGCTCGGAGCATCCTTGAGTTCGCGGGTTGCGGTGAACACGCCCTCCGCCTGCATGCCGGTCACGGCCAGGGCATCGCCGCCATCCCCGGCCGCGCGCACCTCGAGGCCGGACCAGCCCAGCAGCACGGCCTTGCCACCGACCCGCACCTGCAGGCTGAGCTGCGCCCGGCGCTGGTCCTCGTCGGCGAAGGGATGCTCGCCGTTGCCCAGCACGAATTCGATCCGCTGCCCGTAGGAGAACTCCTGCAGGCCCACGGTGACATCCGGCTCGGCGGCCACGGCAGCGGCGAGGAGCAGCAGCAGCAGCGCGCAGGCCCTCATCGAGCCTCCTCCTCGCGCCGTTGCAGCTTGCAGGCGATGTGCCCGGAGAAATCCGGGATGGCCAGGCGCAGCCGGCCGCCGGGATGACGCAATTCCTCGCTGGCGATGCGCTCGCCGCGATCGCAGTCCCACCACTCGACCCGCAGGTCGCCCGGGGTGCTGTGCTGCGCGACCTCCAACCAGGCTCCGGACAAGCGCGAGGCCTCGCCGCCCATCGAGCCCCAGGCCGGATCCTGCACATAGGCGAGCAGCCTGCCCGGCCTGACCCAGGCGCGGCACCACAGCTCGCGCACGGGGCCGGCGGCCGACAGCTCGACGCAGCGCGCCTCGCGGCCGCGCAGATCCTCGCCGGCCATGAAGCGGCGGATGGCGCCGAAGGGCTGCCAGCGGCCGCCCTGGTCGACCCACTCCCACCACCACAGCATCGGCGCTCCGGCATGGCCGCTGACCGCCGCCGCCCAGGCGCCGGTCTGGTGGTCGACCTGGCGGCAGCCTTCCGGCGAGGCTCCCGACCCGGCGCCGAATTCGGTCACCAGGCAGGGCTTGCGGTAGCGCTGCAGGCCGCGGTTGGGGTACTGCGTGCTGTCGGCGAGGATGTCCGCCAGCAGCCGCCAGCGACCGTCCGGCCCGGCGCGGCGGTAGGCGTCGATGCACAGGTAGTCGATCTCGGCCAGCTCCGCGACCGCAGGATTCACGCGGCGGAAATCCCCGGCCCAATGCGTGGTGACCGGGTGATCGTAGATGTCCAGCTCATGCCAGCGCTCGGCCGCCTGGTCGTGCCAGCGCGGCACCAGCTCGCCACGGGCGGCGGTGAGGTCGACCTCCGACCACAGCTTCCAGCCCAGGATGGCCGGGTGGTCGGCATAGCGGGCGATGATGTAGCGGCGCAGACGCTCCTGTCCGGAGAGGGCGGCCGGGTGCTCGAACAGCTCGATCGCCTCGGCCAGCGGGCCGCCGAGGCGGACGTTGTAGGGATTGTCCTTCCACTCGCGGTCGTTGTTGGGCGAGGCCTGCCCATGGTTGTTGATGACCAGGTTGATGCGGATGCCACGCGACCAGGCGTGGTCGAGGACGCGGTCCAGGCGCCAGGCATTGCCCTGGGCATAGCGCCCCAGCCCCTGGTATCCGGGCCAGTCGGCGCGCCATTCCAGAGCCAGGTTCCACGACGACATCCAGATCTCGGCGGCATCGCCTCCGGCCGCCGCCAGCCGGTCGAGGATGGCGGCGTAGACCAGGGTGCCGCGCGGCGGAGTCAGCTTGGTGCCGTTGACCTCCTGGCTGCGCCGGTCGTAGGTGCTGTTGAGGTTGAGCCCGATCGGCCACCACAGGTCGCCGCCGACGCGGAAGAAGCGCGGATCGTCGCGATCGACCCGGACGTAGCCGTCCCAGGCCGGCCCGGACACCTCGATGTCGGGCAGATCGATGGTGCGCTCGGCCCCAGGCTTGCCGGCTGACAGGCGGAGGCGATGCCGACCGGGCAGGGATGGGCGGAAGCGGATGGCGAAGCGTGGCGCACCGGCCGCCTCGACGGCCTCGGCATCGCCGCGATCGTAGCCGCGCATGGGCTGGCTGGCGAAACCCGGCACGCGCTGCACCGCGCCATCCGGCCTGGTGATCAGCGCGTCGACGCGGAACTCGTCGGGATCGTAGGGGTTGGCGGGCCATGGCTCGGGGCGCAGCTCCATCTCCCAGCGTTCGCCGGTGCGGGCATGGACGCGCCCGTCCGCGCCGAGTCCGGGCAGTCGCAGATCGGTGAGCAGATGCCCGTGCTGCCGCTCCGCCAGGGCGGAGAAGGTCGCGGCGTGGATGGCGATGCGCGCCTGGCTGGGCGCCGCCGACCACAAGTAGATGCCGGTGCGGCCGCAGACCGCCGCCGACTCGGCGCTCCAGCGCGACAGCGGCGGCTCGGCCGCCACGCCGCTGCGTCCGTCGAGGTCGAACACCAGCGTCCGCCGGCCAGGGGCGAGGGTCCCAGGCAAGGCGCGCTGTCAGCGCACTGCCTCTACCCAAGTTCTTCCAGGGGGCAGAAACCTGATAGGTGGTAAGGGGATTCCCCAGCAACGCTCGACGGGATTGTATTTGCTGTGGTAGGGCGGATAGTAC
>JAFLCQ010000462.1 GCA_017302815.1 Planctomycetota bacterium | reverse complement strand
GCCGTCGGCGGGCTCCAGCAGGGCGGCGGCGAGGTGCAGCGGCTCGACCTGGGCATGGCCGCGCCGGGCGGCCTGGGCGGTGGCGGCGACCACGGCCTGGCGGCTGGCTTCGGTAAGCGCATTCGGGTCGAGCATGACGGATACCTCCAGTGGACGGGGGTAGCTTGTGTCATGCCAAACCTATTTCATGTCATTCCGACAATTTTTCTACCCAGCGGATGCCCCGGGCCTGCAATGCGGCCAGGGCCTCACCGACTTCGTCGTGGAAGCGGTCGGCCGAACGCGCCGGCAGCCACGAGCCCGACAGCGGCACGCCGGCCGCCAGCAGGGCGGCGGCGACCTGGTCGTGGCAGGTGCGGTAGAGGTGGAATGGACGCGAGGGACGGAACACCGCCCCGTCGCTCCAGCTGGCTAGGTCCGGTCCCGGCGGCAGCCAGGTCTGCAGCTCCTGGCGCATCTGCTCGGCGCCGATCGGCGAGAGGGGGACGGCGAGGGCGCGCCAGCGCTCATGCCGGATGGCCTGCGCGGCATCGTCGCCGCAGCGTCGGAGGTAGACCGCGCCCTCGCTGGGCCACACCGCCAGGCGGCAGGCGCGCGCCGTGCTGCGGTCCTCGCCCATCATCCAGGCGCGGTCGCCGAAGGAGAACTCCGCCACTCCGGTCGCCTGCGGCCAGATCCAGTCCGCCGGCAGCAGCAGTCCGCTGTGGATGCCCTCCTGCACCACGTGCACGGTGGGGCCGGGCGCACCGGCCGAGGGGCGGACGCCGCAGCCGGCGCAGGCCAGCACGATGACGAACAGGGCAACGCGGAGCATGTCGCGGCAGTAGGATGCTAGGACAGCCGCAGGCCTGGAAAGCACCGGCCCGTGCCCTAGGACGCACCGTCGTGAACCGAGCCATCCTGCTGATCGGCCTCCTCGCCCTGTCCGTCGTCCATGCGGGGGATCCCGTCGTATCGGTATCGCTGAGCCGTGACCCCATCGTCTCGCGGACGGTGTGGGTGTTCGCCGTGCAGGCGAGCAGCGTGCTGAGCGAGGACATCACGGTGAACATCCGCTACAGCGGAACCGCCGAGGCGGGAACCGACTACGAATCGACCGCGGCGACGGTGGTGCTGCCGACCGGCCTCGACACCGACGAGGCCATCTTCGTGCCGTTGACCAGCCCGGATACCGCGCGGGTGGGGAGGACGGTGATCTGCTCCGTCCTCAGCGGTACAGGCTACACGGCTGATAGCACAACCGCCACGGCGACGATGCGGGCAGCGATCAGCGCATCATCCTTTCTGGTCCAGGGTGAACCGGCCCAGATCGCGCCGACGGTCTTTAATGGCTGGACCTATGACCTGCACCTGTCGCGACCCTCGCATGTGCCGGACTGGGCGTTCTCTGCCGCGGCCTCAGCTGCGCCGGGCTTCATCGGGAGCATCGGGACCTTCACCTGCGGCACGCCCACGGCCGCCAGCGATGACGATCCGATCGTGGTGCCGATCTCCTGGACCGCGGTCGGTCCCGATGCGCAGGTCCGTGTACGGTTCTCGATCACGATAGACGTGGATGGGCTGCCGGCAGTCGGCATCCACGGCGACGACAACGAATACAACGACGACATCACCGTCGAGCAGGACATCGTGCTGTACGTGCGATCGGGAGGATCGGGATGAAGAGCCTCGCATGCCTGGCGGCAGCGGTCATCCTGGCCGGCTGCGGCGGCGATTTCACCAGCCCGGTCAGCGATGACGTCCTGCTGCCCTGGCGGGGCCTGGACCTGGACACCGGGAAGATCGGATCCGTGCCGTTGGGCACCATGCCCACGGACCGGATGATCGTGTTCAGCCGCGTGCCGTCGGGCTCGCGGACGGTCCACTCCGCGGATACCGTCGGCGAGGCCGGCCAGCAGGACGGGGCCGCGGTCCGCGCCACCGTGGCCAAGGACGTCTGGATGTGCGTGCACGAGCTGAGCCAGGCGCAGTGGCGGCGTCTCGCCGGCCGCGCCGAGATGGACGCCGTCACCACGCCTTGGACCTCCGTCACTCCCGAATCCGCCGGCGGCAGTGATGCGGTCGGCGACAACCTGCCGGCCTGGGGCATCGATGCGCTCACCGCGGCGGCGGTCTTCACCGCCTATCCCGGCGGTCCCGCATCGATCACCCTGCGGCTCCCCAGCGCCAGCGAATGGGAGTCGGCGGCGAGGTCGCCGCAGGGCTCCGGCCGCTTCGGCTGGGGCGATGCCGCGACTCCCGAGGCGGCGTCCGGCTATGCCAGGGTGCGCGAGACCAGCACTGAACAGAAACCGCGGGCGATCGCCTCGGGGCGCGCGCTCGACGGCTGGTACGACATGCATGGCAACGTCTGGGAATGGGTGAGCGACGGCGGATCGCACCACCTGCGCGGCGGCTCGTGGTGCGACCCGCTGTCGGTGGCGGATAGCGGCAACCGCCGGGATCCGGGCGAGGACATCCCCTATGCGCTGGCCGGCGTGCGGCCCGTGATGGTGCTGCCATGAGGATCCTCGCCGCCGCGGTCGCGTGCTGCGCTTCGCTTGCCGCAGCCGATGGCGAGGTGCTGTGGCAGGTCGGCATCACCGGCGGCATCGCCCCCGGCGTCGTCGAAGGCACCGTGCCGGTGCGGAACGACATGCTCGGCACGGTCGACTACGAGCTGTCCTCGGCCTATCACGGCGGCTACGGCGTCGGGATCGGGATCACCCGCATTGGCATCGATCACGATGGCGACGGCTGGTACCTCGGCTTCTCGCAGGACGCGGTGCGCTGGCTCGGCAGCATCGACGAGGTGTCGGTGACCGATGCGAAGGGCGGCAGCGATGCCTCCATCGCAGTGTCGGCGGTGATGTACAATCTCAGCGTCGGTTTCACCAAGCGCTGGGATGGCGACATCCTGCATGTCCTGCCGCGCGATTGGCAGCTCGACATCGGTCCCATGGCCGGCATCGGCATGGCTGCGGTGGCGATCGAGGGCAGCGATACCTCGGATCAGGGCATGGTCTGGCAGGCCGGCCTGCACACCCGCCTGACCGCGTCGCTCGGCGACGCCTGGCGCCTGGGCGGGCAGTGCGATCTGCTCTACGGCCAGGCCACCGTCGCCTGGGACAACACCGGGGATGCGACGATCACCGCCCTCGGCC
>JAFLCQ010000461.1 GCA_017302815.1 Planctomycetota bacterium | reverse complement strand
CGGGCGGCAGCTTGGCCAGGGCGGCGGCGATGCCGGGTCCGCTCGCGGCCTGGGCATTCGCCCACGAGGAGCCGTCGCCGCTGCCGGCGGCCTGCGGCAGGAGGTGGAGATCGCCATCGGCCGCGAGGGCGATGGCTGCCAGGCTGCAGGCGAGGAGGAGGCGCATGGGGGCTCCGACGGGATGGAGGGCTTGCAGCAGGAACGGCGTGCGCATGCGCGTGTGACTAAGTCAGTAAAAACACCTGCAATGCCCGCCCATATGCAACCGGACACCGTCACGGGATGTAGTTGGGCTGGGCGACGAAGGGGTTGTGGGCGTTGGCCGCCAGGTGCAGCCGCGCCGCCTTCGCCAGCTCCACCGCATCGGCATCGATGTCGCGCGAGACATCGAGCAGGCGGGTGATGCCGCGCAGGACGAAGCGGCTGAGGTCGGCCGACGGCATGCACGGCTCCCACGACATCCTGCCCAGCTCGTGCAGCACCAGGGTCTCGCGCGCATCGCCGAGATCGAGGGTGCGCAGGGCGCTGGCCTTGCACACCGGCACGCCATAGCGCAGGTCGGCGAGATGGTCCTGCACCGACGGCGAGAGCATGAGGCGGATGAAGCGGCGGGCGAGCTCGGGATCGGTGCAGCTGTCGCGCACGCAGGCGAGGTCGGCCGCCTGGCTGGAGGTCTCCGCCCCGCCGGGGATGGACGGCAGCGGCACCGCCTGCCAACCGTCCCAGCCGCGGCCGCGCAGCACCGAGGTGAACTGCCGGGTGCCGATCGCCATCGCCGCCTGGTCGTTGGCGAAGGCGTCGGCGAAGGCGGCCTGGTCGTGCACGGGGCGGCCGAGGGCGTCGCCCAGCTCGCGGAACAGGCGCAAGCCCAGACGGGCCTGCGGGCGATCGAAGGCGATGGGATCGGCGCAGCCGGCGTCGAAGACGTGTCCGCCCGCGCGCAGCACGAAGTTGAGCCAGTAGTAGGGCAGCGGCACCCAGTCGAGGACGAGAGCCGGATCCATCGCCGCGCACAGCCGGCGCACGATGGCCATGAAGTCGTCCCAGGTCCATCCCGCGGCGGGGAGGGGGCAGCCATGCCGACGCAGCAGCGCCGGATTGAAGCAGATGAAGCGCGGCGACGAGATCACCGGCACGCCGACCACCCGGCCGCCGACGCGGCAGGGGGCGAAGGGCTCGCTGAACACCGGCCCGGTCTCGGCCAGCACCTGCTCCAGGATGCCGGCGAGGTCGAGGTAGTGGTCGTGGTTCATCTGCACGTGCAGCAGCGTCTTGATCTCGAGCATGCTGCGCGGGAAGGCGTCGGTCAGCCGCAGCCCCGGCATCTCGCGGGCGAGGATGGCCTCCAGCCCGTCGATCCATGGCAGGTTCTGGCGCTTGTTGAAGACGCTGAGGTTGTCGCGCAGCACGCGTTCGCGCCAGTCGCTGCGCACGAAGGTGCCGACGCGGGCGCGGGTCTCCAGCACGCCATCGAGGGCCAGGGTCTCCAGGCCCTGCTGCACCTTGAGGAAGGAGATGCCCAGGATCTCGGCAAGATCGCGCGCCCCGGGCAGGGCCGTTCCGGCGGCCCATTCGCCGCGTTCGATGCGCTCAAGCACGTACTGCCGCACGTGCACCGTCTTCCCCGCCAGGGCCAAGTCGCCTCCTCGGACGACAGCGATCATGGCTGCTGCGCGGCGGTCGCCACGGCCGGCCACTGGTCGCTGGTCCGCAGCAGGCTGCGCGTCGCGTCGCCGAGGGCAAGCAGGCCCTCGGCCACCAGCCTGGCCATGGCCAGCGCCCCGGCGGCCGAGAAGTGGCTGCGGTCCTTCTCGCTGCAGAACAGGGCGATGCTGCCGGCCTCGCCGCGCTCCTGCAGCAGCGCGCAGCCGCCGTCGTAGAGGTCGATGCACGGCACCCCGGTCTCGGCGGCGACCGCGTGCATCGCCGCGACGTAGGGGCGGAACACGGTCGACACGCCGCTGGCGGCGAAGACCCGGCGCGGCGGCGGGGTCACCAGCACCACCGCGATGCCGGCATCCTTCGCATCGGAGACATAACGGCGCAGGTTGTCGGCGTAGGTCGTCGCCGCCTCGGTCGATTCCGGCCGCCCCGGTTCGTGGCTGTCGTTGTGGCCGAACTGGATCAGCACCAGATCGGGCTTCTCGGCCAGGACCTTCGTCCACAGGCCCTCGGAGCGGAAGGTGGCGGTGCTGCGCCCGCCGGCGGCGCGGTTGAGGATCTGCACCTGCGGCGACAGGAAGGGGGCCAGCATCTCGCCCCAGCCGCGGCGGTCGCTGCGCTCGGGATAGGCCTGCACGGTCGAATCGCCGACCAGGGCGACGGTGTAGGCGGGCTTGATGGCGGCCTCGGCGCGCGGCTTCAGATCGGTCACCGGGGCGTCGGTCGTCGCCAGGAGCGCGTCGGCGAAGAGCACCGCCGTGCGGTCGTAGCGGGCGTCGGGGATCCAGCGCAGCAGCACCTCGACCGCCGCGGCCTCGCCGGCATCGACGACCTGGTCGATCCTGGTCCACGCCGCGGTCGCGGTGCCCAGGGTGATGCGCTTCAGCTCCTTGCGGTCGGCGCCGTAGAACTTGGCCTGGACGTAGCCGGCCCGGGGCATGGCCGCCTTCGTCCACACCGCGATGCGGTAGCGCGTCCCCGCCTTCGCCACCGGGATGCGCTGCACGATCTGCCCATGGCTGTGGGCATCGCCGGCGGCGATGGTGACCTGGAGGGCTGCGGAGATGCCGGCGGGCAGGTCCTTGTCCACCGCCGCCAGTCCAGGCGCGGTCGTGCTCCAGCCGGCGACGGCGCCGTCCGCGAGGGCGAGGGCGCCGTTGCGCAGCAGGTTCTCCTCGGCGCCGGCCAGGGCGGCCAGGCAGGCGAAGGGCAGCAGGATGCGGACGGGGGTGGTCATGACGGGATCCTTGGTGGAGTCGGGGTCACGGCGCGGAGGCCAGCGGCGCACCGCGTTCATGCAGCGGGATGGGCAGCGCGCCGATGCGGATCGCATCCAGGTCGAGGCGCTCGCGCGGGATCACCCGCAGGACGTGGCGGCCGGCGGTCAGCGG
>JAFLCQ010000460.1 GCA_017302815.1 Planctomycetota bacterium | reverse complement strand
TCCGCGGCCTGGGCGGCGCAGGCGACGGCGCTGCGCACGGCTTGGCGTGCCGCCTTCTGGCGCGACGGACGCATCCTCGACGCCGACAGCAGCCCGCAGCACGAGCCGCACCGCTGGTGGAACTGGCATGCCGAAGCCGATCGCGGCCGCTTCGCGGTCGATGCGCAGCCGCCGATGCGTGTCAGCCTGCGCTGGCGGGGTGCGCCGCGCCGCCTGGCGGTGGCGGCGCCCGGCCGGGTGCGGATCAGCCACGCTGGACGCGTGCTGCTGGACGCCGAACCGCACAGCCCGTGGACCCGGCCGCATCCCTTCGAGCCGTGGGTGATCGATCTGCCGGCTGGCTTCCGCGACGGCGAGCTGGAGGTCGAGCTGGACTTCAACCGCATCGACTGGGAGCTGTACCTGGCTGCGGACGACGGCGAGCCCGCTCCGTTCGCGTGCGCGGGACGCACGACCGCCTGCCGGCCCTGGTCGGCACCGCGGTGGAACCAGATCACCGCCGGCTACGCCATCGACGCCGGCATGCTGGAACGCGACGAGGCCGCCGCCGTCCTGCGCCGCTGCCTGCGGCCGGCCTACCATGTGCCGTGGCTGAAGCGCACCACCCCGATCGTCTGCGTGCCCACCGCCGATCCGGCGCTGATCGCCGATCGCGCCGTGCTGTGCAACACGCCGCAGTCGCTGGCCTTCTTCTGCCGCGCCTTGCGCACGCATGGGATGGCAGGCGAGGCCCGCGATCTGTGCCGGCTCCTCTACGGCGCCATGCTCGACGCCGGCGCGACGACGCTGTGGGAGGAATTCGCCCCGCGTTCCAGCCTGTGCCACGCCTGGGGAGCGATGTGCGTCGAGCATCTCCTCGGTCACAACGATAAATAGCCAACGTTGTCCATCCACATCCGGAGCAGCCCATGATCGTGAACCGCATCCCGCTTGCCGCGTCCATCCTGCTGCTTGCCGCCTGTGGCGCACCGGTGGCCGAGCAACGGCCGGCTGTGCCGGCACCAGCACCGGCAGCAGGTGCCATCTCGCAGGAGGCGACCGCCTGGCAGTCGGTCGGCTGGGGCGGCGGCGCCTTCTACTATGGCGCGGCCTGGCATCCGACCGACACCGACACCCTCTACATGAGCGGCGACTGCGCCGGCGCTTACGTCAGCGGCAACAAGGGCGTGACCTGGTCTCTGGCCAATGCGGGGATCTGCGACTACGCCGCGCTGTCGCTGGTGGTCGGACCGGCAGCCCCCGACCACGTCTACGTCATGACCGCGCGCGGGGTGTGCAAGAGCACCGATCGCATGAAGACCTGGCAGGTGCTGCCGGAGACCGAACCCGGCCGCCTGAACATCGCCTGCACCAAGGCCGGATCGGTGCGTCCGATCGCCCTCGATCCGCGCGACCCGGCGGTGGTCTATGCCGGTTCCCTGACCGGTCGCCTGTACAAGAGCGTCGATGGCGGCGCCACCTGGAGCGAACTGCCCTACCGCGGCGAGGTCGCCCCGCTGCCGCCCGGGAAGAAGAACGAGGATGTGCTCAGTTCGGTCGCGGTCGCGCCGACCGAGCCCAGCCTGGTTTTCGCCGCCAGCACGAAGTCCGGTCTCTTCCGCAGCGAGGACGCCGGCCGCACCTGGACCGCCCTCGAAGCGCCGAAGAAGGTCCTGCACGTCGTCGTCTCGGCGACCGATCCCGACGACGTGTGGGCGGCCTGCGGCGAGGATGGCATCCGCCACTCCAGCGACCGCGGCCGCACCTGGGCCGCCGTCGCCTTCCATCCGACCCTCAAGCCGGCGATGCGCGAGATCGCCCTGCATCCCGCCAAGCCGGGCCTCATCTACGCCATCGGCAATGTCGGCTGGAGCGGCCACCTCTTCCGTTCGGCGGACAACGGCGCGACCTGGAGCGAGAGCAGCCGGGTGAAGCCGGGCCTGCCCGGCAATCCGACCCTGCCGCAGGAGGGGGCGCTGCAGCCGCTGAGCTTCGCCGCCAACATCACCCTCAATCCGCATGCCGCCGACGAGTTGTTCATCGCCGGCAACTGGCGCAACGTCTTCAGCGCCGACGGCGGCACGACCCTGGAGGAGCGTTCGACCGGCGCTGACAACACCTGCGCCACCGACATCCAGTTCCTCGATGGCAGGACCTACGTCACCGCCATGGACGAGGGTCTGCTGGTGTCCGACAACGGTGGCGCGGAATGGCGCCAACTGCTGCCGCTGAAGTGGAACAAGGAGATCAGCGGCCACTTCTGGCGCGTGCGCGTGGCCAAGGTCGGGGACGCGGTGCGCATCGTCACCACCTCGTCACCGTGGGATTCGCAGCTGAACCGCACCTTCCGCAGCGATGACGGCGGCGCGACCTTCGCCATGAGCAGGGACGGCCTGCCCGACTACCTGCCGAAGGAGAACACCATGTGGGGCCGCAGCTACGTGCGCGCCCTCGCCGCGGTGCCCGGGAATCCGGATGTCCTCTACCTCGGCATGGATGGCGACGCCGAACCGGCCAAGGGCCTGCCGGGCGGCGGCATCTTCCGCTCGGGCGATGGCGGCAGGACCTGGAAGCGCTGCGCGACCCAGCCCGGCGGGCTGCGCATGTACTACGGCCTGGTCGTCGATCCGACCGACACGAAGCGCCTCTACTACAGCGCCTGCAAGAGCGGCGGCGGCATCTGGCGCAGCGATGACGAGGGCGCCACCTGGCAGCACGTCTTCACCGGCGAGGACTGGAGCTTCAACGTCGAGGTTACTCCATCCGGCGCCGTGCTGGCGGGTGGCAAGAACTTGCATCGCAGCACCGACCAGGGGAGGACCTGGACCCAGGTCACACCCTTCACCGGCGACCAGACCATCGTCGGCATCGCCGTCGATCCGGGCGACGAGAAGCGCATGTGGATCAGCCGCACCACCTGGGATTCCAGCAGTCGCGGCGGCATCTACGCCACCAGCGACGGTGGCGCCACCTGGCGCGAGATCACCGGCGACATCCCCTTCCGCAAGCCGCAGGTCCTGCGCTACAACCCGGCGACCCGCGAGTTGTGGGCGGGATGGGTCGGGCTCTACAAGACGAAGCAGTAGCCCGGAACAGGAACACGGAGTGGCTGTGTTGAAGTCAAGGTGGCGGAGTGCAGTGGCCGCCTGCGGTGTCACCGCTTCGGGGGCATTGCAGGTGCCCCCTTCGCTCGCCGGGGGCGATGGGCCCCCGGCGTGCCACCTT
>JAFLCQ010000046.1 GCA_017302815.1 Planctomycetota bacterium | reverse complement strand
CTGCCGGTGCTGGCGACGCCAGCCGACGTGGCGCGCTGGCTGGACCTGAGCATCCCGCGCCTGCGCTGGCTCGCCTTCCACAGCGACAGCACCACCGTCTCGCACTACGTCTTCTTCACCGTGCCCAAGAAGACCGGCGGCGTGCGACGCCTGTCCGCCCCGCACGCCGGCATGGCGGCGGCGCAGCGGAAGATCTTCCAGGAGATCCTGCCCCGCCTGCGCATCCACGACGCGGCGCACGGCTTCGTCACCGGCCGCAGTATCCGCAGCAATGCGACGCCGCATGTCGGCGCACACGTGGTGGTGAACCTCGATCTGAAGGACTTCTTCCCCTCGATCACCTTCCCGCGCATCCGCGGCCTCCTGACCGCGGCCGGCTACTCGCCATGCGCCTCCAGCATCCTGGCGCTGCTGTGCAGCGAATCGCCGCGGCAGGTCCTGGGTCTGGGCGGCCAGCGCCTCTTCGTCGCCACCGGCCCGCGCGCCCTGCCGCAGGGCGCCTGCACCAGCCCCGGACTGGCCAATCTCGCCGCCCGCATCCTCGACGCCCGCCTCGCCGGCCTGGTGGCGGCATGGGGCTGGACCTACACCCGCTACGCCGACGACCTGACCTTCAGCACGCAGAACGCCCAGGCCGACATCGGACGCCTGCTCACCGCGGTGCGCAACATCGTCGCCGACGAGGGATTCACGGTGAACGAGGAGAAGACGCAGGTGCAGCGTCGCAGCCAGGCGCAGGAGGTCACCGGGCTGGTGGTGAACCAGCGCGCCAAGGCCCCGCGCGAGCTGATCCGCCGCATCCGCGCCATCCTCCACCGCGCCGAGCGCGAAGGCCTGGCGGCTCAGAACCGCGAGGGCCATCGCGACTTCGCCGCCTGGCTGGGCGGCATGATCGCCTACATCGCCATGACCGATCCGGCCACCGCCGCCCGCTACCGCGCCCAGCTGGAACGCGTGCCGCGGTGAGCAGCATCCAGCCGCTGGTGCTGCCCGAGCACCTCTGCCGCTCGCCCCGCGCCGAGGACCGCATCCAGGCGGTCATCGAGTACGTCAACCGCATGTTCGAGGCGCATGTGCAGCCCGACGAGCTGCGACGCGACGTCCTCGCGGCGTACTACGTCGACTTCTATCTCGACCACGCGAGCGGTCCCGGCCTCGAACGCTTCATGACCCGCAGCCGCTGGGACCCGCTGGTCGTCGCCTGCATCCATGAGGGCCTGGCGGCCTGCGGCGCCGGCGAGCACGCCCGGCTCTTCCGCTCCTTCGCGGCAGCCGTGGATGCCTGGGACGCCGGAGTGCGGCGGCAGCTGGCGCGCGGGATCCTGCTCAACCCCGGCTGCATCGCCGCCGTGCAGGCGCATCGCGCCGCCATGCTGGCGATCGAGGCTTCGGCCGGAGAGCGGCTGCTGGACCTCAATGCGCGGCGCATCGCCCAGCTGGCGCCCGCCGAGATCCTCGGACCCGCCGCCTACGAGCGGCGCATGGCCGCGCTGACCGCGCCCAACGCCGAGCGCCTGCTGCGCGGTCCGGCGATGGAGCAGATGCTGTGGACCAGCCGCACCCCGGTCGAGCGCGCGGTCCGCGCCTGGGCGGACAGCAATCGCCGGCCGGTGCAATGCCAGCTGGCCGATACGCAGGTGGTGTGGCGCTCGGCCGGGGCCAGCGCCGTTGTCGTCCAGGCCGGCGGCCGGCGCTACCGCGCCATCGCCGAGGGCCAGGACCGGGTGGTGATCGTCGACGACGACAACCGCCAGCAGGCGGTGCTGGCACTGGGCCCCTTCACCGCCCCGCACCCGCCGCGGACGCGCCAGGCCTCCCGCCCCGCCACTGCGACCGTCATTCCGCGTTCCGAGGGCGGCACGAACTGGGGCCTGATCTTCGCCGTCATCGGCGGGTTCATCATCCTGCGCATCATCATCAAGGCGCTGCGGCAGTAGGCGGCCATGCATCCAGCCCTCCTCGTGACCGCCGGCCTCGGCATCCTCGCGGCGCAGGCCGCCCTGCCCGACGGCCCCTCCTGGCTGCTGCGCGGCCTCGCCATCGCCATCGCCGCGCTCTGCCTGCTCGCCGCGCTCGGCGCCTGGAGCAGCCGCCGGCGCGCGGCCGCGCTGCCGCTGCCCGACGGCCCCCTGCGCCACCTCGATCCCGCCAGCGCCGCCAGCCATGCCGGCGGCATCAGCCTGTCGCTGCAGCGTCTGCACGACTTCCATCCCTGGCTGGCGACCGGCGACGCCGGCAGATATCCCGACGATGCCGCCTTCTGCGCCGACCTCGGCCGCGAGACCGCCCTGCGCCTGCTGCAGGAGCACCTCGCCTGCGGCGACTGCCGCGGCGCGGTGGTCGCCGGCATCGGCCCCTCGGGTCTGATCATCGCCGCCTACAGCGACGACTTCGACGCCTGCGTCTTCCTCTACGCCCTGCCGGAACTGGCCGAGCAGCTCATCCGCCGCCACCGCCTGCAGCGCGGCACCCGCCTGGTGGTCTGCAACACCTTCACCCCGCCCGGGGACGGCCGCAGCCTGCAGGAGGACATCCGCATCGGCGAGCGCGCCGAACCCTCGCCCTGGGTCGGGGTGTGGCCGCTGGTCGTCGAGTTCCTCAGCGAGGACGCGCAGCGCATCCGCGCCCTGCACGACGGCATCGGCAAGGACGAGTGGGCGCGGATCGAGGAGCTCGCCGCCGCCCCGCAGCCGGATGGGATCCGCCTGCGCCGCATCGAGCCGCTGCGCTGCCTGCACGCCGGCGTCCCGATCAGCTGACCCGCCTCACCCGCGCGGCAGACGGCGCGGATGGCCGACCGTGATCGGCGAGCCCTCGGCCAGGAATGCGGATGCCGGCGGTCCGGCCAGGGCCTCGGCCCAGACCCGGCCGTAGGTGGCGGCGAGGTCGCCCTCGGTCGCGCTGGCTGAGGCCGCGCGGATGCGCCAGGGCGGATGCTCGACGCGGTAGGCGACGGTGCCGCCGTCGCGCTGGCGGGTCCAGCCCCAGTAGTGCTCGGCGATCCAGCCATCGCGGCTGGCGGCGTCCGGCAGCAGCCAGTCGCCCGTCGGATGCACGCGCAGCGCGTTCCAGCCGCCCTGCGGCGCCTGCCAGCGGTAGACCACCTCGCTGTCGCCCACCTGGCTGGACATCGGGACCGCCAAGTAGGGCTCGTTGTAGCGCAGACGGGCCAGCCAGGCGATGGCGCGGCGCGGCACCAGTTCGCGCACGAAGGAGACCCCCCGCTGCCAGGCGCCGTCCTGCCTGCGACGGAGGTAGAAGCGCAGGTTCACCTCGTCGAAGTCGCGGTGGCCCGGCACCGGCAGTCCCAGCACGCGGGTCCCGGTGAAGCGGAAGCCGACCAGGCTGGCATAGGTGGTCCCGTCATGCGCATCGAGCTCGGTGCCATCCGGCACCAGCGGCAGCAGCAGGGCGGGATCGACCTGCCACGACAGCATCGCCAGCGACGACCAGCGGGCGGCGAGGAAGTCCCCCATCTCAGGACTCCGAGCGCGGCCGGATGCGGCAGGCCTGCGACACCGCGTGGCGGTTGCGCGCGAAGAGGCGATAGGCGCCATCGAAGATCCAGCGCGTCGGCGGCACGGCCGCCAGCAGCCACAACGGCCATCCCCACCAGCGCCGGCGCAGCACCCAGCGGTAGGCGTCCGCGCCGCGGATCAGCCTGCCGTCGGCCAGCAGGATGCAGATGTCGCGCAGCAGCTCGTCCGGACCCAGCGAGGTCCTGGCCGCCACCCATGGTTCCTGCAGTGCCGCGGTCGCCAGGCCGATCCGCGCGAAGGTCGGCGTCCACCATGGCACCCAGCGCGAGCAGATGCCGCAGCTGGCATCGTAGAGCACCCAGCCGGCCGCCGACGCACCGCCAGGATTCGTCGATGCCGATCCGGTCATGCGCCTCCCACCAGCTCGTGCATGACCTCGCCCGGCGAACCGGGCAGCTCGATGCCGCTGTTACGGAAGCCGGCGTAGACCGCACCACGCAAAGCCAGCGCGCGCGCCATGTCGTGGAAGTGAGCGAACGAGGGATCGTCCCTCGTCTCGCTCCAGCGCGAGCCGTTGATCACCGCGATGGTGAGGTGCAGGGCCTTGCCGCGCCAGCCAGTCCCGGACTCGGCGGCCTGGCAGGACGTCGCCAGCCAGGCGACCAGGATGATGGCACAGACGGGAAGGCGCATGCGGACCCCAGAGTCCCAGGCTGGAGCAGCCGACGGCGAGACAAGCCGTGGGCTGGCGGGGTTGCGCGTGGCACCGTCCTGCGGCTCAGGATCGGGGCATGGGCGCTGTCTGATGCGCTCGCCGCCGCCCCAACCGAAAGGCATCCACCAGCGCCGCATCGAGCGCCCCGATGCGGCCAGGGCGGAGCGTGGGGGAAGGGATGTTCCGTCGAGCGCGGCGCGTCAACACACACGCCATGGCCCAGCCTGGTCATCATGGCATTGCCGACACTGCGCGGATCAGCGTCGGCCGACCCGCCCGATCTCACTCTTCATCATGCGCAGCTTCCCGACCAAATCGTCGTTGGTCCGCTTCAGGAAGCGCAGCAGCGCCTTGACCTCTTCGCCGTCGAGCTGACCGGCACGGTCGAGCAGGGTCTGCGCCGATTCCGGGGACAATGTCGCGGGGGCGTCCATGGCCGGCTCCTAACCCGCTCCGCAGGATCTGGCCTTCTTGGCCGCCCTGCGTGCGGTAGCGGCCGCCTTGCTGTTGATATAGTGCTTCTCGAGCGACCCCTGCCGGAACGACCAGGACGGTGGCGATGGCACCGGCGTCAGCGCCGATGCGGGAACGGATACGGGGATGGATGAAGCAACCATGGGACCTCCCTTCGAGGCATATCGCATCATGACAGGCGCTGCGGGAACCCAGCATGGAATCCGTCCTCTGCCGGACAGGTGCCGCCTCTCAGACTTCCGAGGTCCAGACTTCAAAGTGCTTCAGGACCGTCGGTCCGAAGGAGGTGGTCAACGCTGCATCCGCCGCGTCGCGACCATATGCCATGACCACCCGGCCGATCCGGGGCTGATCATGCCGGGCGTCGAGGGTGAACCAGCGACCGGACAGATAGACCTCGAACCAGGCGCTGAAATCCATCGGCGCCGCGACCGGTGGCACGCCGATGTCGCCGAGATAGCCGGTGGCATATCGTGCGGGGATGCCCATGCATCGGCAGAGCGCGATCGCGAGATGGGCGAAGTCGCGACAGACCCCCCTGCGCTCGAGGAACGCACCGTGTGCGCTCTTGGTCGCATCAGCATAGGCATAGCCGAACTGGAGGTGCTGATGGACGAAGTGGCAGACCGACTGCGCACGCAGGTAGCCGGTCGGACCATGGCCGAATCGTTTCCAGGCGAACTCCCCCAGACGATCGATCTCGCAATAGCGCGAGGCGACGAGGAAGGGCAGGACATCGTAGGGCAGGGCATCGATGGGATGCTGGACCGCCTGCCAATCCACGGCATCGGCCTGGTCTGGCACCTCGACGACGGCATCGCTGGAGATCGCGAAATCCCCAGCCGGAGCAACCAGCCGCCGCGAGGCGTTGCCGTAGGCATCGGTGAACAGTTCGCTCGGCGTATGAGGCGCCAAGGAGAGCCTCTCCGGACGCGCGAAGGCGTAGGTGTCCGGGCGGACATGCAGATTCATCAGCATCGGCGTCGGAGCCGGGATGCCGAATTGCATTCGATAGCCGATCTGGATGCGCATGCGTCAGTACCCCGGCAGTCGGCCGGTTGGCTGACGTACACCCACCATTCTGGGCGGGGATTGGCCGACCGATAGGGTGCATCGGTGCAACGCTGCCGCCCAGAGCGGCCGTCTGCCGTCCAGAGATGCGCCGTCGGGAACACACGGGCCATCCGCAGCGCCCGCATGCATGGTGCCGATCGGGAACGGCGCGAGGTACGAGGTCGCGCACGTCCTGTCCGTTGGCAACCGGCGGTCGCATCTGTTCGCACAACCATGCGGACCGGTGTCCGATCGGTGCTCCGACGGAGGATCAGGGCAGGCACCTGGTTGCAGGGCGTCTGGCCTGGACCCCCTGCGCGACGTATCGGGCCAGTGAACGAAGGGCGCAGAAACTACGGTAGAAATCGACCTTCTGTCGCTGGAGTTCCGAGATACGCGACCCACAAAAACACAAAACCCACGGCTTTCGCCGTGGGTTTTGATGGCTCCCCGGGGAGGATTCGAACCTCCGACCAATTGATTAACAGTCAACTGCTCTACCACTGAGCTACCAGGGAATGCTCCGCTGAAGCGGAGCGGAAGTGTTGCGAAGGACGGCGCTTGTCAAGTCGCCGGGCCGCAAGGCGGGGCGGACTGGTCCGCATCGCCCCACACCCGCCCGCGGCGAGGGGTGTCGATGTGGTAGTCGGTGTAGGGCCGAGTCAGCAGTTCGCGCCCCAGGCGCTCGGCCTCGGCCAGCGGACCGGCCGGGTCGCGCGCCACTTCGCCGCGGCTGTTGCCGACGCCCCGGACCACGCCGACGAAAGCGCTGCGGGTGTAGCGGGCGTACTCCTGCACCTGGTGCACGATGCCCAGCGCCGCCCCGGGATAGGTCTCCTCGGAGGCGATCGCCAGACCGATGCGCTTGCGTGACATCGCCGCGATCACCTCGGCCGAGCCCGGGAACGAGGCGGCGTAGTAGCAGAACGAACGATCGAAGAAGGCCTTGGTCTGCGCCGACATGCCGTACCAGTAGATCGGGGTGCAGAACACCACCCCCGCCGCCGGCAGGAAGCGCTCGAAGAACAAGCGGCGGTAGCCGTCGCCGATCGTGCAGGCGCCGTCCGGGCCGCGGCAGCGGCGGCAGTCGCGCAGGAAGCCGGCGACGTGGTCGTCGATGAAGGCACTGTCCGCCTCCACCCCGGCGGCGCGCGCGCCGCGCACCACGGCGGCCGCGAGGGCGGCGGAGTTGCCCTCGCGACGCGGGCTGCCGATCAGGACCAGGATCCCGGCCACTGCTCAGCCCGCCAGCGCCGGGTAGTCGGTGTAGCCGGCTGCCCCCTGGCCGTAGAAGGTCGCCTTGTCCGGCGGATTGAGCGGCGCTCCGCTGGCGAATCGCTGCGCGAGATCCGGGTTGGCTATGTAGGAGACGCCGAAGGCCGCGGCATCCGCCTCGCCAGCGTCCAGCAGGCGCTGCGCCGAGGCCGCGTCGAGGCCCTGGTTGGCGATGTAGGCGCCGCCGAAGAGCTGCTTGAGCTGCGGGCCGATGCGTCCGGGCACCTGGCCTTCGCGCACACACAGAAAGGCGAGGCGACGGCGCCCGGCCTCGCGCGCGACGTGGCCGAAGGTCGCCAGCTTGTCGGAGTCGCCCATGCCATGGGAGTCACCCTGCGGAGCCAGATGCAGGCCGACCCGCCCGGCTCCCCACACCTCGACAGCCGCGTCCACCGCCGCCAGCATCAGGCGGGCGCGATTCTCGACCGGCCCGCCCCAGGCGTCGGTGCGCCGATTGGTCGAATCCTGCAGGAACTGGTCGAGAAGGTAGCCGTTGGCGCCGTGCAGCTCGACGCCGTCGAAGCCCGCCGCCATGGCGTTGCGCGCCGCCGTGCGGTAGGCCTCGATGATGCCGGGGATCTCATCCTCGGTCAGCGCACGCGGGGTGACGAAGGGCTTCATCGGCCGCAGCAGGCTGACATGGCCGGGAGCGGCGATGGCGCTGGGGGCGACCGGCAGGGCTCCATCGAGGTAGACCGGATCGGAGATGCGGCCGACGTGCCAGAGCTGGGCGACGATGCGGCCGCCAGCGGCATGCACCGCCTGGGTGATCTGGCGCCAGCCGGCGACCTGCTCGGTCGACCACAGGCCGGGGGTGTCGGGATAGCCGACGCCCATCGGAGTCACCGCCGTCGCCTCGGTGATGATCAGCCCGGCCCCGGCGCGCTGGCGGTAGTACTCGGCCATCAGCGCGGTCGGCACGCGGCCAGGACCGGCGCGGCAGCGGGTCAGCGGAGCCATGACCAGACGGTTGGGCAGACGCCAGTCGCCGATGGTGATGGGATCGTGCAGGGTGGGCATGGCGCGCTCCGTCTTTGTTCGTTCTTCGTCGAACAATAGCGACGGCGCGGCGACGGCAAGCCCTTGTTCGCCGATTGTCGAACATGAGGCGCCGGCTATGCTGGCGCCGGCGCATGAAGACCTACCCGCACCCGCAGCTCGACGACCTGCCGCTGGCCGAGGTGATGCAGGCGTTGGCCGATCCCTGCCGCATCGCCATCGTCCGCACCCTGCTTGAAGCAGACGGGCGCGAACTGGCCTGCGGCGAGTTCGACCTCGGCGTCGCCAAGGCGACCTGCTCGCACCATTTCGATGTCCTGCGCAGCGCCGGCATCGTCGCCTCGCGCGTCGAGGGGACGCGCTGCATGACCAGCCTGCGCAAGGACGAGATCGAGACGCGCTTCCCAGGCCTGCTGCGCCTGGTCGCCGGCGAAGCGCCGGCCCGCCGCCGACGCCGCTGAGGCGGCCTGCACGTGGGGTATTCCCTGGCGGCGGATGGCCATACCCTGCCGGCCGTCACGACCCCGTAGCTCAGCTGGATAGAGCGGCTGTTTCCTAAACAGCAGGTCCCGTGTTCGAATCTCGGCGGGGTCGCCATTTCACGGAAACCCGGCGACGTCTACTCCTCGGCCTGTGGCCTGCGGGGTACGTCGTCGCGTGCTCGGGCCGCTGGCCACCCCGTGGCCAGCTCCCGCTGCGCGGGACCCTGCGCACCCTAAACAGCAGGTCCCGTGTGCGAATCTCGGCGGGGGCGCCATTTCACGCAAACCCGGCGACGTCTACTCCTGCCTGCGGGGTACGACGTCGCGTGTTCGGGCCGCTGCGCGGGCACCGCAATCACCCTAAACAGCAGGTCCCGTGTGCGAATCTCGGCAGGGGCGCCATCCCCTGCTCACGGGACCAACAGCACATCGACACCGCTGATCACGGAGTCATCAGCACCTGCGCTGGCGGGACTGGAAATGAAGCCCTAGTACCCACCTCCCAACCGCCCCACGAGGACCTGCATGTCCATCCGCCACAGCCGCCTCCTGGTTCCCACCCTGATCGCCATCGCTTCGGCCGGCGCGGCCGACAACGACAGCGCCGAACCCCTGGTGGTCAATGCGACCCGGCTCGGCGTGGAGGCCTTCGAGCAACCGTATGCCCTGCATCAGGTGGATCGCGAGCAGATCGACGAGAGCAACAGCAGGACGCTGATCGACGCCATCGACCGCACTCCGGGCGTGATCATCCAACGCACCGCCGGCAATCAGGCGAGTCCCTACATCCGCGGCCTCACCGGCCAGCAGACCCTGCTGATGTTCGACGGGGTGCGCCTGAACCATGCCCTGTTCCGGAGCGGACCGAACCAGTACTCGGCGATGATCCCCGAGGAGGCGGTCGAGCGGGTCGACGTTATCCTGGGAAGCGGGACCACGGTCATGGGTTCGGACGGCCTGACCGGAGCCATCGATTTCCGCCTGGCCGAAGCCGGTCGCGGTCGCCAGGAAGGCCTGTCGGCCTGGGCCAAGGGGCGCTACGGCACAGCCGAGGGCGGCGGAGGCGCTGCTGGCGTGGATGGACGACTCGGAGACTGGGCGTATTCGCTGGAGGCCGGCTATGCCTCGTTCAGCGAACTGCAGGGCGGATCGCGGGCTGGCGACCGGCTCTTCGGCGATGCCGCCGGCCAGGACAGCATCCCCAACACCGATTACGAGCAGTACAGCGTCGGCGGTCGCGTCGCCTACCTCGGCATCAGCGGCCAACGCGTCGAACTGGCCGCCGGCCATGTCGAGCAAAGCTCCGCCGAGCGGCCGGACGGGTACTACGAGAACAGCAACAACGCCTCCACCATCTCGCGCTACTACGATCCCCAGACCTTCGACTATGCGCACCTGCGGCACACCACTGCCGCCATCGGCGTCTGGGATGCGACCCGCACCACCCTGTGGTACCACAAGCACCGCGAGAACCAGATCCGCGAGGACATCCAGAACGCCAGCAACCTCTCGACGAGGCGGTATCGCCGGCGCGAATACGACGACGCCGTCACCACCGTCGGCGCCGACCTGCAGCTCACCCACCGCCTGCATGGCCACGAGATCACCTATGGCGCGACCGGCTACCAGGATCGCATCAGCTCCGAGTACCATTCCTACCGCAGCCCGGCAGGCAGCCTCGATGCGTCGGAAGCCGAGGCCTTCCAGAACGGCGTCGAGAATCCCGAGCTGACCACCGTGCCCGACGGCACGCGCTACACCGGACTAGCTGGTTTCGCCCAGGACATGTGGCAGGTGTCGGAGCGCTGGAGCATCCTCGGCGGCGCGCGCTACGACCGCGTCGCCTGGACCATGCCCATCACCCCGGACCGATCGGGCTACGCCGACTATCCCGCGGGCGACTACGAGTCGGACGCCGACGCCGTCACCGGCAACCTCCGCGTCGCATGGCAGCCGTACGACCCTCTGCTGACCTGGGCGGGCGTCGGCCAAGGCTTCCGCGCCCCGACGGCTTCCGATCTCGGCGGCACCCAGGACCGCGCCAGCAGCTCCAGCGGTGCCTCCAACGGACCACAGACCGAAGGCAACCCCGATCTGAAGCCGGAGTACAGCACGACCCTGGAATGGGGGGCGAAGTTCGACAACGGCGCCGACAGCGCATCCCTGAGCCTGTTCCGCACCCAGCTCAAGGACATGATCCAGACCGTCTACATCGACGTCGACAGCGATGGAGAGATCTCCGATCTGCCTGCAGCCACCAATCCGGACCGCGCCGTCCGCGAGAACGCCAGCGAGGCCGTCCTGCAGGGTGGGGAGTTCGCCTTCGACATCGGGCTGCCCATCGGCCTGCCGGAGCACTGGCGGCTGTCGCTGATCCAGGCAACCAGCTACGTGGATGGCGAGTCCTACGTCCCGCAACCGGACGGGACATCGGACTGGCAGCGCATCAGCCGGGCCAACACCCTGACCGGCAAGGCCGGTGTGAAGCTGGCCGACGCGGGGCGCTGGTACGCCTTGGCGCAGGTGCGCTGGGCGGACGGCTACGACGAGCCGGCACCGGGCGATGCCAATGACGTGCGCATGACCGTGGCCGGATCGCTGGACGGCTCCATGCCGGGCTTCGCGGTGTTCGACGTCAAGACGGGCGTATCGGCGCCGGACGGCGACTGGCGCTTCGATCTGGGCGTCGAGAACATCGGGGACATCACCTATCGCCAGTTCGGTTCCGGCGCCGACGGGGCGGGGCTGAACGTGGTCGCCGGCGGCCAGGTCCGGTTCTGAGCGCCGCCATCCGCAGCCGCGATCGATCCGACCGGCACCGCGGCATCGCGGCTCGCAGCCTCCCGCTCGTGGGATGGTCGATGGCCCGGGCATCAGCGATGCTGCTGGCCTGCGCCCTGCAGCTCCTGCAGGGCGCGGAAGTGATCGATCTCGCGGGCCGGACGGTCCAGGTGCCGGAGCAGGTCAGACGCGTGTCCTGCATCCATTCCACGCCCTCCCACCTCCTGTGGCGCCTGGCGCCGGCGAAGCAGATCAGCATCGACACGCAGTTCCGCGATCGGCTGCACACCCTGCCCGCGGCAGAGGCGCAGCGCCTGCTGGATCTGCCGCTCACCGGCATCTATCGCGGTGGCATACATCGCGAGCAGATGCTGGCCCTGCGACCCGATCTGATCATCTCGCTGTCGAAGGATCCCGCGCTGGACCAGGAGCAGCTCGATTTCGCCACCCCGGTGCTGGCCATATCCAAGGACAGCCTCGGCGACTACGTCGCCTCGATCCGGTTGCTGGGTCGGCTGCTCGGAAATCCGGGCGACGGCGAGCTGCTGGCATCCTACTGGGAGGAGCGGATGGCCGCTGTGGCGGCCATCGCCGGCCGGATACCCGACGGACGGCGTCCGCGGGTGTACTATGCGCAGCGAGTCTCGACCAGCACGGTCGGGTCCCAGACCATCATGGCCTCGATCATCAGGCAGGCTGGGGGGCGCAGCTTCCTGGACTCGATGCCAGGCACGGTACTGCAGAAGGAGAGCGAAAGCGTGACGGTCTCGCTCGAGGACGTGCTCGCGTGGGACCCCGAGGTCATCATCGCCGCCTCGACCGCAGCCAGGGACGACATCCTGGCCGACCCGCGCTGGAGCAGCACCGCCGCGGTGAGATCACGGCGCGTGCACGCGGTGCTGAGGCTGGCCATGCTCGATCGCGTGCAGTGCCTCCTGGGCCTCCTGTGGACGGCGAACATCCTGCACCCTGCGCATGCGTCCTTCGACATGGTCGCCGAGGGCCGGCGATTCTACCGCATGATGAGCCTGAACGATGGCATCGCGGCGGAGCAGATGCTGGAAGCGCAGTGAACCGGCGCCGGGCCGCGCTGGCTCTGGCGCTGCTGGCCGCCGTGATCGCGGCGCTGCTGTCGTTGACCCTGGGCCGGCACCACATCCCGCCTGCGCAGGTGCTCTCCGAGATCGTCGCCTGGGCCTCGGGCTCGCCGGGCAGCGGATCGGCCATCCACAGCATCCTGTTCGAGATCCGGCTCCCGCGGATCTGCGCGGCCTGCGTGATCGGAGCCTCCCTGGCCATGTCCGGAGCGGCCTTCCAGGGGCTGTTCCGCAACCCCATGGTGTCCTCGGACATGCTGGGCGCCTCGGCCGGAGCGGGGTTCGGGGCGGCGCTGGCCATCCTGCTGGGTGGACATCCGGCCGTCGTGCAGACGGCCGCCTTCGCATGCGGCCTGCTCGCAGTCGGTGTCGCGAGCGCGATCGGGCATGCCGTCGCGCGCGGATCCAGCGCCGGGATGATCGCCCTGGTGCTGGCAGGGGTGCTGGTGTCGACGCTCTTCTCCGCCGGCATCGCCGCGACCAAGTTCTGCGCCGACCCGACCAATACCCTGCCCGCCATCACCTTCTGGCTCATGGGCGGACTGTCCGACGTGCGCGGGTCGCAGCTGGCATGGCTCCTGCCGCTGTCGGCCTGCGGCGCCATCCCGCTGCTGCTGCTGCGTCACCGGCTCGACATCATGTGCTTCGGCGATGACGAGGCCAGATCGCTCGGCATCGATGTCTCCTGGATGCGGCCCGTGATTGTCCTATGCGCCACCCTGCTGACGACCGCCTCGGTGGCCCTGTGCGGAATGATCGGTTTCGTCGGCTTGGTGATCCCGCATCTCGCCAGGCTCCTGGTCGGAGCCAGGCACGCCGACGTCCTGCCCGTCTCCTGCCTGCTCGGCAGCGTCTTCCTGCTGGGAGTGGATGACGTCGCCCGCTGCGCGTTCCCGCTTGAGGTCCCGCTCGGGATCCTGTGTTCGCTGATCGGCGCGCCGTTCTTCCTCTGGCTGCTGGTGCGCGGCCGGCGGGGGTGGCAGTGAAGCTGGCATGCTCGGGCCTGTCCTGCGGCTATGGCGGCCGAGCCGTGCTGACGGGGATCGACCTCGCGTTCTCGTCTGGGGATGCGCTGTGCCTGCTCGGTCCCAACGGGGCGGGCAAGACGACGCTGTTCCGGACCCTGCTGGGATTCATCCCGCCAGTGTCGGGGGCGGTAGCGCTGGACGGCAGGGATATCGCCCGCCTGTCCCGCCGCGAGCTGGCCAGGGCCATCGCCTACGTTCCGCAGGGGCACACGCCTCCATTCCCTTTCCAGGTCATGGATGTCGTGCTGATGGGGCGCAATCCGCACCTGGGGATCAGCCAGTCGCCGGGGGATGTCGACCGGGGCATCGCCAGGGACGCCATCGATCGGCTGGGCATCGGCACGCTGTCCGAAAGGCCGTACACCGACCTCAGCGGCGGCGAGCGCCAGCTGGTGCTCATCGCCCGCGCCCTGGCGCAGCAGGCCCGCCTGGTGATCCTGGACGAGCCCGCATCGCATCTCGACCTGGGCAACCAGGTGCGGCTGCTCGCCAGGCTGCGCGAGCTGGCTCGGACAGGCATCGGCATCCTGATGACCACGCACAATCCGCAGCACGCCTTCCTGTGGGCAGACCGCGTAGCGCTGCTGGCAGGTGGTGCCGGCTGCCAGGTGGGGCCGCCCGACGAGATGCTGTCGCGTGAGCGGCTGAGCGTCGCCTATGGCGTCGACCTCATGGTGGTGGAGGCCAACGCCCATGGCGAGCGCGTGCGCACATGCATCCCGTTGCTGCCCGCGGTGGACCCCGACCGGAAGACCTGCCCCCGCTAGCGCTCGCGCACGCCGATCGCCGGGCCGATCTCCGCCTTCAGCACGGTCTCGAGCTGGCCGAGGATGAGGCGGCGCTGCTCGTCGCCAACGCCCTTCACCGAGGCGACGACGTTGGCGCCGTCGAAGTCCCACAGCTCGACCGTGCCGCCATGGACCTGGGCCTGGGGCTGGACCTTCTCGGCCACCAGCTTCTGGATGCGCATCAGGGTGGGGATGCGGCCGCTGGGGCCGGCGCGGCGCGGCGCCTCCTGCTTCGGCGGCGCGCCCTTGGCCTCGGCGATGAGGCGCGGGATGTCGCTGCGGCAGCTGCCGCAGCCGGTGCCGGCGCCGGTGGCGTCGACCACCGCCTGGACCTCCTCCAGGCCCATGACCTGGATCGACTGCCGCACCGTCTCCTCGGGGATGCCATGGCAGCGGCACAGGACCGGGTCGAGGTCCTCGTCGCCCTCGGGCAGGTCGCCGCGCTGCACCGCGATGGCGGCGCGCAGGCCCTCCAGGCCCCAGACCTGGGGCGGCAGCTCGCACGGATCGAGGCCGCCGAGGTGGGCGCACACATCGGTCGGGCGCAGGGCCAGGGCCTCGTCCAGGGTGCGGCCGACCGCCAGCTCGGTCACCACCGAGGCGGCCGCGACCTGGTCGCCGGCGTTGAAGACCTGGAAGCGGGCGGCGGTGATGCGCTCGCCCTCGATCTTGAGGTAGAAGCGCAGGGCGTCGCCCGCGACGATCGAGCCGATGTCGCCGCTGACGCTGGCGTTGAGCAGCTTGCCGAGGTTGCGCGGCTTGCGGTGGTGGTCGTCGAGGAGCTCGGCCGGGGTCATCGCCGGGCACGGTCGGCGCCCGCGGACGCTTGGCAAGCCGGGCGGAGGCAAGCCTGCGCCGGAGGGGGCAGGGTGCGTTTTCGCGCTCCCTGCTAGCCTACCGGCGATGCGCTGGACGGTCCTGCTCCTGTGCTGCGCCTGGCTGGCCGCCGGCGAGCTGCTGCCCGGTTGGCCGCAGCCGCTGCCCCCGGCCGCTGATCCCCC
>JAFLCQ010000459.1 GCA_017302815.1 Planctomycetota bacterium | reverse complement strand
CCAGGTTGCCCACCGACAGCACCGGAACGCCAAGGCGGGGGATGGGCAGGATGCCGCGGTCGTAGGCCAGCCCGCGCAGGCCAGCGCCGAGGGCGAAGCCGGCCCAGGCCGGGGCCAGCAGCCAGCGCCACGGCGAGCCGGGCAGCTCCTCCGGCCAGCGGCCCGGCATGGAGATTGCCTCGCATGGCCCCGGGGGGTTGGGGGTTGGGGGTTGGGGGTTGGGAGAAGGCATGGACGTGCGGCGCCTGCGTTGTGGCGCAGCCATATCCAGGGGCAATGCCCCCGAACCCCGGAGGCGTTGCGCTGCAATGCCCCCCAACCCCTAAGGGGCGATGCGCGGCAATCCTACAGGGAGGCCGAGCCGATGCCCTGGGAATTGCCGCCGCGCTGGATGTGCACCGTCTTCTGCGCCGGGTCGCAGATCATCAGCACGGTGCTGTCGGGGGTGATGCCGTCGACCTTGGCGGTGCCGGGATCGACCTGGGCGCTGCTGCGCGGGGTCATGCGGAACCAGCCCAGCAGCTCGGACGGCGAGCACGAACGCGCCTCGATGGCCATGGCGGCGATGCGTTCGAGCCGGGCCTTGCTGGTCGGCTCGTCCTGGCGGGCCACGACCAGGCGCACCTCGTCCGACAGCGGCTGGTTGCAGTGCACCCGCGGAGACTGCGGCCAGGGGTCGGGCAAGCGCACGGCGTGCTGGCCGGACAGCTCGAAGGAGGCGCGCTCGCCCTCGTGGTTGAGCAGGTGGATGGCGGCGCCGCCGTGGCGCGGACCGGCGTTGATGCGGCTCTGGGCGTCGTCCATCGACGGCGCGGTCAGGGCGGCGGCGACCAGATGCGGGGTGAGGTGCCCGGGGGCGCCGTCCTCGACCCGCATCTCGTTGCAGGCCACCGCCAGGCCGGCCTCGCTCAGACCGGCGATCGGCTGCAGGCCGGCCAGGGTCAGGGTCAGGCTGCCGGGACCGTGCGCGGGCAGGCGGCGGACGAGGTGGACGTAGGGCAGCAGGGCGGGGTCGAGGTGCCAGGCCAGGACCAGGCGGGGGAGGCCGTGGTCGGTGTGCACGGCGTTGAGCGAGGCGAAGGTCGAGCGGTTGGTGGTCTGGCCGCTGCGGAAGAACCCGACCAGATCGCCGTAGCCGTGGATCAGCAGCAGGTCCTCGGGGGGCAGCTCGGCGGCGCGCGCCATCGATTCCAGCTCCATCCACACCGCCGGTTCGAGGCGGGTGGTGGCCTCCAGGCTGGGTTTCAGCGCCTTGCGCACGTCCTCGCGGCCGAGGCGGCTGCGCCCCTCCTTGGACAGGCCGGCGGCGAGCTGCTCCAGCAGGTACTGCGCCAGGACCTGCAGGCGCGGCTTGAGACGGACCCCGATGGTCTCGCCGATGGTCCGGGGGGTGCCCATGACCGAGATGACCGGTATGCCGCCGAGGACGTCTGCGATCGCCACGTGGCGCGTATTAGCGCCGGACCCGGGGGAGTCCACGATCCGCGGCCTGCCGCCGGACGGGCCGCGACACATGCGCAGGCGGCGGGTGGACCTGATTCCTCCTTGCAATCGAGCGTGTGCTGTCGACCCTCCGCCCGCCCAATCGGGACGATCCATGGTTGCGATTGCGACCTGCACTCGTCATAGTCGGGCGGATCGAGAGCCAGGAGGTACGCCATGGCCAGCAAGCCGACGACCAAGAAGCCCACCAAGCCCTCCCCCGCGGCCGCCAAGGCGACCAAGCCGGCCAAGGCGTCGCCAGCCCTGACCCCCAAGGCTGCCGCCAAGCCGGCCCCCGCGAAGGCCGCTTCCGCCGCCAAGGCGTCCAAGCCCTCCACCGCCAAGCTCGCCCGCATCGCCGCCCGCGCCGAACGGGCGGAGCGCGCCGAGCGCCATGAGAAGCCGGGCACCGGCCGGGTGAACCGCGGCGCCTCGGCCGAGATCATGCGCCCCGAGGCCTCGCGCGACCGCCGCGTCGCCGAGCCGGCCGCGCTGCCCTCGTCCGGGCTGGCCTGCCCCTTCCCCAAGGACGAGCTCAGCCAGTGGCGCCAGGTCCTCCTCGACCACCGCGCCGAGATATCGCAGGACATCAGCCACCTGGAACGGGATGCGATGGAGGCCGAGGACGGCCACACCACCCCCAACCACCTGGCCGAGCGCGGCTCCGACGCCGAGATGCAGGACATGAGCCTCGGCCTCGCCGGCGAGGAGCAGATCGTGCTGTGGCAGATCGACCGCGCCCTGCGCAAGATCGACACCGGCCACCCGCTGCCCTTCGGCCTGTGCGAGCACAGCAAGCAGGCCATCCCCAAGAGCCGTCTGCAGCTCATCCCCTGGACCCCGGTGTCCATCGAGGGGATGAACTACGTCGAGGAGAACGGCCTGACCCTGGAAGACGTGCTGGTCGACGGCTGAAGGCCGCCTCTCCGGCCGCGCTGTCACGGCCGGTCAGCCGGGGCATTCTGCCCGCGGCCCCGTCCCCATGCCCACCCTCGCCTGGTTCGGCTTCGCCTTCGACCTCCCCGACGCCTGGGAGGTCACCGCCTACCGCCTGGTCGCGGCCCGGGGCGAGTTCCGCCTGCACGAGCGCCTGGTCGATCGCGGGCAGCTGACCTGGGTGAAGATGACCGCCCGTCCGGACCTCGAAGGCCTGGCGCGCGAGATCGTCGACCGCCAGCTGCGGTCCGAGGGCCAGGACACGGTCGCCGCCCATATCGTCCAGCATGGTCCATGGACGGTGGCCTGGGCCGGTCCTGGCCAGCCCTTCCAGGCCATGGCCTGGATCGCCCACGACCAGCGCCTGCTGCACTGGACCTTCCCGGCCTGGGAGGGCGACGCCCCGGACCAGCCCTGGCGCCGCCTGCTGGCCTCGCTGCGCGCCGAGCCCGGCGACGAGATCCTGTGGGAGCTGTTCGGCGCCCGCGTGCGCCTGCCGCGCCGCTTCGCCCCGGTCGAGACCGATGCCCGCCCCGGCGCGGTGCGCATCGAATTCGCCGACCCCGCCGGGGTCAGCATCACCGTGCGGCGCCTGGGCATGGCCCGGCTGCTGCTGGCCGAGCGTCCGCTGTCGGCCTGGGTCCGGCGCAGCCTCTTCAGCGACAAGGCGCGGTCGGAGCAGGTGCAGGAGACGGCGCTGGACGGCATGCCGGCGGTGCGCGCCTCGTTCAGCATCATCGGCGAGCGCACCCTCGACCGCGTCGCCTGGCGGCGCTGGCCGGGCGAGGC
>JAFLCQ010000458.1 GCA_017302815.1 Planctomycetota bacterium | reverse complement strand
CGTGCGGAAGCCCGCGGCTGCCGGGGCCGCATCGACGCCCAGTCCGGCGGCGGTGGCGCGCTGCAGGCCGGCGCCAGGCTCGACAATGATGTTGCCGTCGGCGGTGATGCCCGAGCTCTGGCTGCACCACACCAGAGCGGTGGTGTCGATGCCCTTGTCCTGGCCGAAGACGCTGGGGTTGACCATCGGCCGCACGAAGCGGTTGCCGCTGATGCGCACGCCCTGCGCCGAGGTGATGAGGATGTTCGGGCCGTCGACGTCCTCGATGGTGTTGCCGCTGATCTCGATGTCGCGGTGCCCGCCCGGAGCCGGGACGTAGGCGCCGGCGCGGAAGGCGAAGGCGGTGATGGCGCCCGGGTGGCGCAGATCGCCGCGCTGGCGGTTGAGGCTGACGTTACGGATGGTGTTGCCGCGGATCTGCACCCGCGTGCTGTAGTCGTTCTCGCTCCAGTGGTACAGCTCGGGGATCAGCTCGATGGCCGAGCGCGCGGTGCGCTCGATGAGGTTGCCCTCGATCACGCCGCCGTCGCCCTTGGGCAGGATGCCGCGGGCGTAGCAATCGCGGATGACGCAGTCCTTGACCACGTAGCCGGGTCCGGCGCAGCCGGGATTGCTGACCAGCCAGTTCAGGCTCGCCACCACCGGGCGGTCGCAGACGTATTCGAGGAAGACCGCGTCCTTGGTGTCCTGGAAGACGCGGAAGGAGCGGTCGGGCATCGCCGTGGGGACGTAGCCCTCCAGCCGGCGCACCGACTTCACCACCGCCTCGCCGCCCAGGGCGCCGCGCTGGTCGTAGAAGCGCAGGGTGTCGCCGGGCTTGCCGTAGGTGGCGTTCTCCTCCCAGCGGAAGCGCCAGGCCACCAGCACCTCGCCGCGCGCCTCCATCGCCATGGCGTAGCTGCCGTGGATGGCGATGGCATCATCGTCGACGGCGGTGAACGAGCAGCGTTCGATGCGCGGGCCGCGGGTGGCGCCGCTGCTGTGGAACCCGTCGGCGCAGCTGGACAGCAGCGGATCCTGCGTCGCCCCGGCCGGGCGCGCCGGGCGCACCACGCTGCAGCCGATGTAGCGGTTGCCGCCGCCGCCGCGCTCGTGGAAGCACATGCCGGCGCCGCCAGCGACCGTCACCCCGTCGATGGTGCAATCGCTGCTGTCGCGCACCTCGACGTCGTCGAAGACCTTACCGCGCCAGGCCAGCGGCGTGCCGACCGCCGCCGGCACCGGCAGGTGGCCGGGCAGATCGTTCATGCGCACGCGCACCAGACCCGGCTCCTGGCTCTGGATCTCGGTCGGAGTCACCCCGCGGTAGTGGCCCAGCCAGCGCGCACGGTCGGGGGTGAAGGCGTTGGTCCAGAAGGTGTCGAAGCGGGCGCGATCGTCGACATCCTGGGGATAGCCCTGGTCGATGCGCACGATGATGAAGCGGCCGTCCTCCTCGAAACGCTCGATCACGCCCTGCGAACAGGTCGGCGTCGCGCGTTCCAGGCGCAGGCCGCGCACCACCGTACGCACGCAGCCACGCACGGTCAGCCCCGGCTGATCGCGCCCCTCGAACACCAGGGTCGCACCGGTGCCGTCGATCTCGAGGTCGACCGCCTTCTCCAGCGTCAGATGCGGGGTGCGCGGCTTGCCTGAGGGGATCCGCCAGGTTCCGGGTGGGATGACCAGGCGGCGCGCACCGGTCTCCACCGCGGCGGCGAGGGCGACCTGCAAGGAGGCCGGATCGTCCGGCCGCGGCGACAGGCGCGGATCGCGTGGTGCGCACGAAGCCAGGGAGACGACGACGCAGGCGATGGCGATGGTCTTGAGCATGTCTGCCTTCAGTGGGTGAAATGGCGGAAGATGTCGTCGCGGTTCGCCAGCAGGTCGGCGTATGCCATCGGACCGACGTGGCCATCGACGTAGCAGATGTTGGCGCTGCGGCCGCCATGGCGCGCGGCTGGGCGGCGGATGTCGGCCCAGCCGCCCTGGCACAGCGGGCAGGATATCGTCGCCCAGGTCTTGTAGGGACCTGAGCCCTGGTTGTTCTCGGCATCGCTCAGCAGCAGGCGGGTCGCGCCACGGGTGACCTTCGCGCGGATGATCCCGGGTTCGGGGAAGGTGCTGTAGCCGGCGCCGTGGCTCCAGTTCTCCAGCATGCCGTAGCCGCCTCCCCACGTGATCATCCCGGACTGCACCGAAGGGCAGCGCCAGATCCCTTCGGTGGTGTTGCCGTAGACCTTGTCCCTCCAGGTCGTCACCTCGATGATCCCGGCGTCGTCGAGCAGGTTGGCGTAGAAGCGGTTGTCGAACTGCCCGGCGATGTAGGGGCCGTCACAGAATGGTGGGAAACGCCCATCGAAGTCGTCGGCGTAGACATGGAAGGCCATGCCCAGCTGGCGCAGATTGCTGCCGCACTTCGCGCTGCGCGCGGTGTCGCGCACCATGCCGATCGCAGGCAGCAGCATGGCGGCGAGGATGGCGATGATCGAGATCACCACCAGCAGTTCGATCAGGGTGAATGCGGCGAGGTTGCGCATGCCGTGATTCTAGCCACCGGGAAACGCGATGGCACTTGGACGACGGGTGACGTAGTTGGCTTTTTTCAACCGTCGCCGCATGCTGGCGGCATGGAACCATCCTGCCGCTGGCCTCTTCCGGGATTGCCCCGCGTCTACATCGCCGGCCGCTTCACCCAGACCGACCGCGGTTTCGAGCGCGAGTCGACCACGCCGCACCTGATCATCCATCTCTTCGCCGTGCGCGCATCCATCCGCATCGGCGGCGAGACCTTCGATGTCGAGCCGGGCGACCTGACCATCACGCCCGCCGACATCCCCGAGCGCTTCGCCATGACCGGCAACGGGCTGCATTGGGCGGTGCGTATCGTCCCCGTCCCCGCCCTGCGCCAGGACGGGCTGGTCCTGCCCCTGCACCGCCATCTCGGCGCCCGCGCCGCCGAGGCGAGGCGGCGGATCGAGGTGATCGCCGACGACCTGCGCAGCGCAAACGGCGATCAGGAGCATCCCGGCGCGCACGCCGCCGCCGCCGGGGCGCAGGCCCTGCTGTGCTGGGTCGCCGCCCTCGACCGCGACACCGGGCCGGCCAGCTCGGCCGAGGTCTGCGTCGACAAGGCGACCCCGTTCTGGCAAAGGCTTTTTAAGCTTGGGAATATAGCTTTAACAACCTCTGATAAAACATCTATGAATTTCCTGCTGAAAGCGGTTCCAAACC
>JAFLCQ010000457.1 GCA_017302815.1 Planctomycetota bacterium | reverse complement strand
GAGGGGGAGGGCATCGAGGTCGAGCTCGATCGCCGTCCCCCCGGCCTTGGCGATCTCGACCAGATGGCCGAGCAGGCCGAAGCCGGTGAGGTCGGTGGCGGCGCTGGCGCCGTGCCGCGCCATCGCCGCGCCGGCGGCGCGGTTGAGCGCGCCCATCGAGACGGTCCACGCCGCCAGGGCCTCGGGCGGGCAGATCCCGAGCTGGTTGGCGAAGCCGAGGAATCCCCCGCCGATGCGCTTGCTGATCACCAGCACGTCGCCGGGTCGCGCCCCGGCGTTGCGCACGACGGCGCCCGGGGCGCAGGTGCCGACGACGGCGAAGCCGGCCTTCACCTCGGCGTCGTTGATGCTGTGCCCGCCGACCACCGGCACGCCGGCCTCGTGCATGACATCGAGCCCGCCGCGCAGGATCTCGCGCATCGCCTCGCCGGGCAGGTCGTGGATGGGGAAGCCGATGATCGACAGGGCGCACTGCGGCGTCGCGCCCATGGCGTAGATGTCGCTGAGCGAATTGGCGGCGGCGATGCGCCCGAAGGCGTAGGGGTCGTCGACCGGCGGGGTGAAGACATCGACGGTGAGGACGCTGGCGCGGTCGGGCGTCAGCATGATCACCCCGGCATCGTCGCCGGCGGCGCTTCCCACCACCACCCGCGGATCGGGCAGCTCGGGCAGGCCGGCGAGGATGCGCTGCAGGTCGCCCTTGCCGATCTTGGAGGCGCAGCCGGCGTTGCGCACATGCTGCGTCAGCCGCACCGGACCGGCGGCGGGCGTGGGGCGCTCGCCGGCGCAGGGGCAGCGGTCCTGCTGCAGCAGGGTGTCGCAGGGGCAGGGCTTGGCGGCGTCGCAGATGCAGTGGCCCAGGGCCTGCGAGCGGGCCATCACCTGGCGGCGCTTGGCGAGGTCGGTCATGGCGGCGGATCCTCTGCGGCGGGCGGCATGGCGGAAGCCTCGCACCCAGCCCTGCACATGCTGCAGCCGCGCACCTTGCCGCCGCCCCGCGCCCGGCGAGCATGCCGGACCAGGATCCCGCCATGCCCACCGCCCCGAGCAATCCCGCCGGAACCCCGGCCGCCGTCCGCGACGTCTACAGCGGCGCCGAACGCGAGCTGTGGGAGCTGGTCATGGGCGAGCAGATCCACATCGACGGGCTGGCCTCGTCCCTGGCCCTGGCCGCCAAGGCCGGGGTGGAGCCGGGCGGCACCGCCGTCGACCTGTGCTGCTGCTCCGGCGCCGGACTGCGCTTCCTGCTGCGCTTCGCCCAGGTGGCGCAAGGCATCGGCGTCGACATGACCCCGGCGGTGCTGCGCCTGGGCGCCGAGCGCAACCGCCGCGACGGGGTGGATGGGTGCATCCGCTTCGTCCAGGCCGATGCCCGCGCCAGCGGCCTGCCCGACGCCGGTGCCGACCTGGTGTGGGGCGAGGACGCCTGGTGCTACGTGCCGGACAAGCCGGCCCTGGTGCGCGAGGCGGTGCGCCTGGCCAAGCCCGGCGGGACCATCGCGTTCACCGACTGGATGTGGGGCGCCAGTCCGCCCGAGGCCGCGGCCGGCGAGCGCTTCCTGCGCTTCATGAAGTTCCCCGACCTGATGTCGCTGGACTCCTACCGCGCAGCTTTCGCCGCCGCCGGCGCCCGGATCGAGGTCGCCGAGGACACCGGCCGCTTCGCGCCGGCGATCGAGCGCTACCTCGCCGACCTGGCGGGACAGCACACCTGGGACGCCCTGCGCATCATCGGCTTCGACCAGGCGATGGCCGGGGCGATCATCGGCGAGATGCGCCACGCCCTGGAGCTCGGCCGCGCCGGCGCGGTGGTGCAGGGCCTGATCGTGGCGCGGAAGCCCTGACATGGGCGGCTGCTGCGGAGGCCCGCGTCCCCCGCCGTCCGGTGGCGATCCCTGCCGCCAGGCCGCCCCGGCCTGCTCCGCCGCGCCAACGGCGCCCGCGCTGTCGCCGCGCTTCGCCGGCATGGTCGCCAACGCCCTGGCGCACGTGCGCGAGCGCAAGGCGGCCGGTGATCCGATCGTCGGCATCCTCTGCGAGTACACCCCGCGCGAGGTGATCATGGCCGCCGGCGGGGTGCCGGTGTGCCTGTGCGGCGGCTCCAACGACACCATCCCCGCCGCCGAGCAGCACCTGCCGGCCAACCTCTGCCCGCTGATCAAGTCGACCTACGGCTACCACATCGAGGGCAGCAACCCCTTCCTCGAACTGTGCGACCTGGTGGTGGCCGAGACCACCTGTGACGGCAAGAAGAAGATGTACGAGCTGATGGCCGAGACCCGGCCGATGCACGTGCTGCAATTGCCGCAGCGCATCGACGGCCCCGGCCGCGAGCTGTGGCTGGGCGAGCTGCGCCGCCTGTGCACTGTCCTGGCGCAGCGCTGCGGCCGCACGGTCGACGATGCCGGCCTGCGCCGCGCCATCGCGGTGATGGAGCGCGAACGCTCCCTGCGCCGCGACCTCGCCGGGCTGATGGCGTGCGCGGATCCGCCGCTGAGCGGCCGGCAGCTGCTGGAGCTCAAGAGCCTGGCCTCGGGCATCCCCGAGGACCTCGACGAGTACGCCCGTCTGCTGGCCGAGCTGCCCGGCCGCCCCGCCGTCCTGCCCGGGGCGGTGCGCGTGCTGCTGACCGGGGTGCCGGTGCCGCACGGGGCGGAGAAGGTCGTCGACCTGATCGAGATGCACGGCGGCGTGGTGGTGGCGCAGGAGAACTGCACCGGCCTGAAGCCGCTGTCGCTGCGCATCGACCCGGCGGCCGCCGATCCCCTGACCGCGATCGCCGACGCCTACCTGCACCTGCCCTGCTCGGTGATGACGCCCAACGACGGCCGGCTGGAGCTGCTGCGCGAGCACGCCGCCCGCTTCCGACCCGACTGCGTGGTGGAGCTGGTCTGGCAGGCCTGCCTGACCTACGACGTCGAGTCGCAGTGGGTGAAGCGTCTGGCCGGCGAGCTGGGTCTGCCCTACCTGCGCATCGGCACCGACTATGCGTCCGGCGATGCCGCGCGCATCGCGGTGCGCCTGGAAGCGCTGTTCGAGACCGCGCGCGGCCGCGCCCGGCCCTGCGATGGCTGAACGCCGCGTACTCCACGCCTCGCCCTTCATCCCGCCCGAGTTCATCGCGGCGCACGGCTTCCG
Organism: Planctomycetota bacterium; assembly: GCA_017302815.1. Taxonomy (GTDB): domain Bacteria; phylum Planctomycetota; class UBA11346; order UBA11346; family UBA11346; genus UBA11346. Next base: position 85 of record JAFLCQ010000457.1, on the reverse strand, counting down.
TCCGATGCGCATCGCGGACCATGCCGCGGCGCCCTGCCACCAGGGGCGCTGCGCCGACGCCGCCGGCTTCGATGCCGCCCTGGCC
>JAFLCQ010000456.1 GCA_017302815.1 Planctomycetota bacterium | reverse complement strand
ATGTACTCTCACTGCCCGCTGCATGCCTGCCTGGAGCAGTCTTCACTCATTCTACATGTTCCAGCACCTCAGATGCTACTAACAAGGAACATGTGCCTGCCTGGCCGCCTGGTGTCCATATGCGTTGAATGAACAGGTGGCTCAACTATTAGCCAGCTACCCCACCTGGCGCAGGACCAGCCGGCAGCTCCAGGCCCGACAGCGGCAGCCCGTCACCACTCGCGGCCTGCCCTCCACCCTCCAGCTGCAGCCCCTCCACGTAGCAGCGCACATAGTCGGCAAACACGCGCAGCGCCTGTTGGTTGTGGCGGTCCAGGGCCCGCTGCACCCGCGCGTCGACGGCGGGACGGCTGGCGGACAGGCTGGCGAGGCGCAGGGCGAGGAGGGAGAGCACGCGCTGCACATCGACGCTGCGGCGCTCGTCGAAGGCGGGAAGCCGCGACCACGACGCCTCGGCATCGGCATAGGGGCATCCGCTCGCGTCCTGCCAGGGTCCGGCGAGGAGTGCGCCGAGGTAGCGGCCATCGGCCATGACCGGCACCACCAGTTCGACCAGGCCGGCATGGCAGCGCTTGAGCCATGGTCCGCGCCGCGCCGCGCAGGCCGCCTCCAGATCGGTGCTTTCGACGACCCGGCAGCGGCCCCAGCGCCGGGGATCGGCCTTCACCGCCATGCAGCACGGGTTGCAGTGGTGGATGCGCTCCTCGGGGATCAGCCGCCAGGGCTCGGACGAGACCGCGCAGCGCCACAGCACGGGAACCCCGGCCAGCCGGGAGACCGCCGCCAGATCGCCGCCGATGTCCATGATGTCGGGCCGCTGCATGCCGGCCATGGTGGCAGGACGCTCAGAATTGCAGCAGTCCGCTCATAGATGCCCGGTCGGTGCCTGCGATGATGGCGGCATGGACATCCACATCCCCGCCCAGCGCATCCCCATCCTCGCCGAGGCCGACATCGTGGTCTGCGGCGGCGGCCCGGCCGGTATCGCCGCCGCGGTCTCAGCCGCTCGCGCCGGCGCCAGCACCATCCTGATCGAACGCTGGGCGACCGTCGGCGGCATGGCGACCAACGCCCTGGTCAACGCCTGGCATCGCAGCGATCGCGAGAAGGTCGTCATCGACGGCCTGGTCGAGGAGTGCTGCGTGCGCGCCGAGGCCGGTGGCTGGATCCGGCGCGATCCCGGCTATCCCCGCGTGCATGAGACGCACTGGTTCGAGCCCGAAGGCATGACGGTGGTCTTCCATCGCCTGCTGGACGAGGCCAAGGTGCGCACCTTCTGCCATCTGGCGCTGGGGGAGCCGGTGGTCGAGGACGGTCGCATCCGCGCCGTGCTGGTGGACACCAAGCGCGGCCGCCGCGCCATCGCCGGGCGCATCTTCATCGACGCCACCGGCGACGGCGACCTGGCCGTGAAGGCGGGGATGCCCTTCGGCTACGGCCGCGAGGAGGACGGCCTGGTGCAGGGCTGCACCCTGGTCTTCGGCCTGCACGGGATCGATCCCGCGGCGCGGGCGGCGGCGGGCGGCGACGCCGCGGTGAACGCGGCCGTCGAAGTCCTGAAGACGATGCGCGATCGCGGCGAGTTCCCGCCCTTCAACGTCGGCAACTGCGGCCACCTCCTGCGCAATGCCAGGGACCACGACCTGTGGAACATGCTGCCGGTGATCGGCGACATCCTCGACGAGGAGGAGATCACGCGCATGAACGTCCTCGCGCGCGAGCGCCTGGTGCGCTACCTGGAGGTGTGGCGGCGCGAGGTGCCGGGCTTCGCCTCGGCGCAGATCGAGCGCACCGGCCACGCCCTCGGCGTGCGCGAATCGCGGCGCGTGCAGGGCCTGAAGACCCTCGATCGCGACATGGTGCTGCAGGCGCGCAAGCAGCCCGACGCCATCGGCCATGGGGTGTGGATGATCGACATCCACGACCCCAAGGGCAGCGGCTACACCACCTACCTCAACGGCAACAAGGGCTGGCTGGTGGCCGGCACCAGCTACCACATCCCGCTGTCGATGTGCCTGACCGACCGCATCGCCAACCTGGGATTCGTCGGCCGTTGCGCCTCGACCACCCATGAGGGCCTGTCCTCGGTACGGGTGCAGACCCACTGCATGGTCATGGGCCAGGGCGTGGGCACCTGCGCCGCTCTGGCGCTGCAGCGCGGGTGCGACATGACCGACTTCCCGGTGGCCGAACTGCAGCGGCGCCTGCGGGCGGATGGGGTCCATCTGCAGGACGTGCCCGATGCCTGAGCGCATCATCTCCCGGGCCTGGGACTGCGCAGCCCTGGGCCGGCGCTGGCCCTATGCGCTGCGCCTGCCGGAGGGGGCGCCGCCGCCCGGCGGCTGGCCGCTGCTGATCATCCTGCACGGAGCCGGTCGCAGCCACCGCACCCTGGCCGAGCATGGTGCCGACCTGCCGTTCCTGCGTGGGATAGGTTGCGCCCTGCTGCTGCCCGAAGGCGCGGTCGGGTTCTGGACCGATGCGCCGTCCGGTCGCTACCGCGCCATGCTCCTCGAACTGGTAGCGCATGTGCGCGACTCCTACCCGGTCGCCCGCGCGTCGGCGCGCACCGCGATTGGCGGCTGGAGCATGGGCGGATACGGTGCGATCCGCTTCGCGCAGGAGCATCCGGGGCTGGTCGCCGCGGCGGGATCCGTCATCGGTCTCCTCGACTTCCCCAATCCAGGCTATCCGTCCGAGCGCAACTTCCCCGTCCCCGCCCTCTTCGGCGCGACGGAGGACTGGCCGCGGCATGGGTGCCTGGCCCACGTCCAGCGCCTGCGCGGCCTGGACCTGTCGCTGTTCGCCGCCCGCCAGGCCTTCGACCACGCCATGAACCGCGCCTTCCACGACGCGCTCGATGCGAACGAGATCGCGCATCGCTACGAGGAGTGCGACGGTGGGCATGACTGGCCGACCGTGCGCACCCTGCTGCCGCGCCTGGCGGCGCAGCTGGCGGCGCGGATCTGCTGAGGTCCGGGACCTCAGCCGCCGGCGATCTTCGCCGCCAGCTCGCGGCCGGCCTGGCGCAGGATCGCGATGCGTTCGTCGTCCAGCAGGCCGCGTGGCACCCAGAAACCGAGCGCCAGCATCCCGCCATCGCCGTCGGGCACCGCCACCGCGGCGGAGGCGGCCGCCCGCTGCGGCAGGCGCTGGTAGGCGAGGTTCTGCCGGCGGATCCAGCCCAGCTCGGCGGCCAGGTCGTCGCGGTTGGCGACCCCCGGCCAG
>JAFLCQ010000455.1 GCA_017302815.1 Planctomycetota bacterium | reverse complement strand
TGACAGCTCGGCGCCCAGGCTTTCGGCGCGGCGCCAGCCGTCGCGCGGCCTGGCGGCCAGGCGGCGATCGCGTTCGGGGTCGCTCATAGCGACGCGGCGACCGCCTCGATCTCGGCCAGATGCAGGATCTCGGCATCCGGCCGGCAGGCGTCCAGCGCCTCCTCGGGGTAGATGCGTTCGGTGCGGCGCAGGCAGGTGCGCAGGCCGAAGCGGCGGCCGCCTTCGACATCGCGCATGGGGTGGTCGCCCACGTGCAGGATCTCGTGCGGGGCGCAGCCGGCCTGGCGGATGGCGTCCTGGTAGTGCGCGGGATGCGGCTTGATGCGGCCGATCTCGCAGGACAGGGAGTAGAAATGCAGGAAGGGAGCCGAGCCGTGGCGCTGATGCCAGCGCCGGCACGGATCGCCGGGCCACGGCACGTGCGAGAGGATGCCCAGGCGGTAGCCCAGCGCATGCAGCCGGCTGAGGGCGGGCACCATCTCGGCATAGGGGATGACGGTGTCGGTCATGCGATCCCAGGCGCGGTCGACGGCCGCGGACACCCGCGGATCGGCTGGATCGCAGCCGGTGGCGGACACCCAGCCGCGCATGAGCCCCGGGAAGTCCATCTCGCGCTGCTCGGGGTTGCGCGCACTGTCGGCGGTCAGGTTCCACTCCGCCTGCAGCTCGCGCAGGCAGGCCTCGGCCCAGGCCTCGTCAGCACGGCCGCCGCACTCGTGCAGGTCGCTGGCCAGCCGGCGCAGCAGGCGCCGCTCGGTGGCGATGTAGGGCATGCCCCAGTTCACCGCCAGGGTGTCGCCCCAGTCGAAGGTGATGCAGCGGATCATGCCGGGGCCTGGCCGGCGCGGACCTGGGCGACGAACTTGGCGAAGTTGCTGCGGTGCTTCACCAGCACCAGCACCGCCAGCAGGGCGAGGAAGCCGAGGGTCGGCCACTGCAGCGGCCGCGCGGTGACCAGGTAGGAGGGCACCACCGCGATGGAGGCGACGATCGACGCCGGACCGACCGCGTCGCTGCGCTTCAGGCGCAGGACCAGCCAGCAGCCGAGCCAGGTGAGCAGCCAGCAGCCGAAGGCGGCGGCGGCGGCGAGGGGGGCGAGGCCGATCAGCACGCCCAGGCTGGTGGCGACGGCCTTGCCGCCCTTGAAGCCGTGGAAGCAGGTGAAGACATGGCCCAGCACTGCCGCCAGCGCGGCGCCGATCGGCAGCCACTGCAGGGTGGAGATGTCGGCCTGGCGCTCCATGGCGGCTGACAGCGCCTGGCCGGCGAGCCACACCGGCGCCAGTCCCTTGAGCAGGTCGAGGATGAAGACGATGGCGAACCAGTGCCAGCCCAGGACGCGGCCGGCATTGGTGGCGCCGAGGTTGCCGCTGCCGTGCTTCCTGAGGTCCTTGCCGTTGAGGCGGCCGGCCCAGTAGGCGAAGGACACCGAGCCGAGCAGATAGGCGCCGAGGACCAGCAGCCACCACATGGCTCAGCGCCTCCGCTTGCCGCGCCGTTCCGGCTGCTTGCCCAGGCGGACGTTGGGTACCGCCTGGATGCGCTCGCCCAGGCCGAGATCCTCGTCGTCGTCGTCCTGGGCGCGTCCGCGTGACAGGGCCTGGCGGGCGCTGCCGATCTGGTCGCGGTCGTCGAGGGCCTCCATGCGGCGATGGCGGTCCTCCTTGCGCTTGTCAATCGCCATGCGCACCGGCAGGACGAGGCCGGCGTTGCGCTCGGCCTTGGTGCGGCCGCGCACGACGCGGTGCTTGTCCTCCTGCTCGTGGAAGCGGCTGTCGCGGGCCTTGAACAGGATGCGCAGCGGCACGCGGGCGAAGACCTCGACGCGGTCGCGGATGAAGTGCTCGAGATAGCGCGAGTAGCCCGGCTCGATCCAGTCGGTGCGGTTGACGAAGACGATGAAGGTCGGCGGCTCGCACTCGGCCTGGGTGGCGTAGTAGATCCTGGTCGGCTGCGGGCCGACCTTGCGCGGGCGCCGCTGCTGCACCGCCAGCTCCATCACCTCGTTCAGGCGTGCGGTCTGGATGCGGCCCTTGGCCTCCTCCTTCAGCTCGGCGGCGATGCTCAGCAGCTGATCGACGTCGAGGCCGGTGAGGGCGCAGGTGAAGACGGCCGGGGCGTAGGCCAGGCCGGGGAGGCGGTCGTGCAGCCAGGTCAGGTAGGAGGTCTTGCTGGCGTGGGCCTGCTGCGCGAGGTCCCACTTGTTGACCACCAGGATGGTCGGCTTGCCCTCGACCTCGACGAAGCGCGCGATCTTCTTGTCCACCGCCGCGATCTCGTCGCTGGCGTCGATGACCAGCAGCACGACATGGGCGCGGCGGATGGCGCGCTCGGTGCGGCAGGCGCTGAAGAACTCGAGGTCGTCCTCGATCATCTGCGTGCGCTTGCGCAGGCCGGCGGTGTCGATCAGGGTGAAGGTGGCGCCGTCCTTCTCCAGGGTCACGTCCACCGCGTCGCGGGTGGTGCCGGGGAGGTCGGCGACGATGACCCGCTGGTCGCCGCACAGGGCGTTGGTCAGCGATGACTTGCCGACGTTGCGCCGGCCGACCAGGGCGAGGCGGACGCGGCCGTCCTCGGGCTCCTCGGGGGCGCCATCGTCGCGCGCCGCGGGCAGCTCGCCGACGATGCGCTCCATGAGGTCGGCGAGGCCGCTGGCCTGGGCCGCGCTGATCGCCATCGGCGCGCCGAGGCCGAGGCGGACGAACTGGTGGGTCTCCGGCTCGAGCCCGTCGTGGTCGACCTTGTTCACCGCCAGGATGACGCGGTCCTTGATCCGGCGCAGGCTGGCGGCGATGTCGATGTCGAGCGGCAGCAGGCCGTCGCGCACGTCGACCAGGAAGATGATGCGGTCGGCGGTGGCGATGGCGCGCTCGACCTGCTTGTAGACGTCGTCCTCGAGCTTGCGCTCGTCCACCACCCCGATGCCGCCGGTGTCGACGAGGTCGAAATGGGCCCCGTCGCGGCGCACCTCATGCAGGATGCGATCGCGGGTGGTGCCCGGCGTGGGATCCACGATGGCGATGGGCTGCCCCACCAACCTGTTGAACAGGCTGGACTTGCCGACGTTCGGCCGTCCTACAATGGCGACGATGGGGCGCATGGGGGAGGCGGGACGTTAGCGCCGGCCCGGGGAAGGCCAGCGGCGTCAGGGGGCGGCCAGCGCGGCGCGCAGGCGGCGCCGGAGCTCCTCGGCGGTCGGATGGGCGATGCCATCGAGGCTGTCGAGGGCGGCGCGCAGGGCGGGAGCGCGGTC
>JAFLCQ010000454.1 GCA_017302815.1 Planctomycetota bacterium | reverse complement strand
GGCGGGGGCGTCCATCGCCGGTGGACGGCGCAGGGTGGCGGCGACCGGCTGATCGGCGATGCGGAGGCGCAGGCGGCCGGCAGCGCCGGCGCGCAGGCGCAGGACCAGGACGTGGTCGGCCCCGTCGGTACGGTCCGCCAGCGCCAGGACCTCGCCGGACAACCCCGTCTCGGCACCGTCCAGCTCGGCGGACGCGGGCACCTGCGGGATCCCGGCGGTGGCCACGCCGATCTGCGGAGAGCCGTCGGGGGCGAACCACCACCACGGGCCGCGCACGACGCGGACCGACTCGGCGGCGGCGAGCCCGTCCGCCGCCAGCAGGATGATCGCGATGCCGGCCGCCAGCCGCATGGTTCAGCCCGGCGCCTGCCAGAAGGCGATGCCGAGCGGCGGCAGGGTGAGGCGCAGGGTGCAGGGGAAGGCGCCGCGCGGCTCCTGCACCGCCTCGACCGCCGCTGCATCGACCGCCCCGGAACCGCCGAAGCGCGTCTCGTCGCTGCTCAGCAGCTGCTTCCAGGCGCCGGCGTTCCACACCCCCAGCGGATAGGGCGAACGCGTGATCGGGGTGAAGTTGATCGCGACCAGGATGTCGGGATGGCCCGGGCATTTGCGCAGGAAGGCCAGGGTCGACTCCTGCCAGTTCTCGCAGTCGACCCACTGGAAGCCCTCGCGGCTGTCGTCGCGGGCATGCAGCGGCGGCAGGGTGCGGTAGAGGCGCAGCGCCTCGCGCAGGAAGGCGGTGATGCCGGCGCGCTCGGGCTCGGCCGCCTCGTGCCAGTCGAGATTGCGGCCCCAGTCCCATTCGCGGCCCTGGCCGAACTCGCCGCCCATGAACAGCAGCGGACGGCCCGGCACGGCGACCTGGTAGCCCAGCAGCAGGCGCAGCTGCGCCCGCCGCCGCCACCAGTCGCCGGGCATCTTGTCGATCAGGCTCTTCTTGCCGTGCACGACCTCGTCGTGCGACAGCGGCAGGATCCACTTCTCGTCGTAGGCGTACCACTGGTGGAAGGTCGCGCGGTTGTGGCAGCCGCTGCGCATCACCGGATCCTGCGCCAGGTAGCCGAGGGTGTCGTGCATCCAGCCCATGTTCCACTTGAGGTGGAAGCCGAGGCCCTGCATGTCGGTCGGGGCGGTGACGCCGGCCCAGGCGGTGGACTCCTCGGCGCACAGCACGACGCCGGCGAACTCGCGCCGCACGGTGGCGGTCAGCTCCTGCAGCAGGCTCTTGGCCTCGTCGTTGCTGTTGCCGCCCTGCTCGTTGGGGACCCACTCGCCGTCGCCGCGGTCGTAGTTGCGGTACAGCATCGACGCCACCGCGTCGACGCGCAGGCCGTCGATGTGGTAGCTGCGGCACCAGTGCAGGGCTGCGCCGACCAGGAAGTTGCGCACCTCGGGACGGCGGAAGTTGAAGACGCAGGTGCCCCAGCCCTTGTGCTCGCCTTCGCGGGGATCGTCGTACTCGTAGCAGCATCCACCGTCGAAGTGGGCCAGGGCCCAGTCGTCCTTCGGAAAGTGCCCGGGGACGAAGTCGACGATGACGCCGATGCCCGCGGCGTGGGCCGCGTCGACGAAGGCGCGCAGGTCGTCCGGCGTGCCATGCCGGCTGTTGGGCGCGTACTGGCCGGTCACCTGGTAGCCCCAGCTGCCCTCATAGGGGTGGTGGGCCACCGGCAGCAGCTCGATGTGGGTGTAGCCGAGATCCTTGACGTAGGGGATCAGCCGCTGCGCGAGCACGCGCCAGTTCGGCCAGGCGTCGGGCTCCTGGCCGCGGCTCCAGCTGCCGATGCACACCTCGTAGATCGACATCGGCTGCGTCACCGGGTCGGCGGCCAGGCGTCGCTGCATCCACGCCTGATCGGTCCAGGCGAAGCGGTCGGGCTCGGCGACGATCGAGGCGGTGGCGGGCGGGCGCTCGGCCTGCTGCGCGTAGGGGTCCGCCTTCACCCGCACCTGGCCCTGGGCGCCGATGATCTCGAATTTGTAGAGCATGCCCGGTTTGACGCCGGGGATGAACAGCTCCCACACCCCGTAGGGCGGGCGCGGCCGCATGACATGCCAGCGACCGTCGAAGCCGTTCCATGCGCCGACCACCGAGACGCGGGTCGCGGTCGGGGCCCACACCGCGAAGCGCACGCCGTCGACGCCGTCGACGGTGACGGCATGCGCACCGAGCACGTCGCCGAGATCGCAGTGGTGGCCGGAACGGAAGAGGCCGAGGTCGAACTCGGACAGCTGCGGCCAGAAGGAATAGGCGTCGGCGACCAGGGTCTCGCCCGTCTCGCCGTGGCGGCGGATGGCCAGCCGCCAGGCGAAGTGGTCCTTCGCCCCGGTCATAGGGCCTTCGAAGAGGCCGTCCTCATGGCGGAGGGCGAGCGGGAAGCGCTGCCCGTCCGAGCGGCGGACGACCGCGACCTCGGCGGCATCGGCGCGCCAGACGCGGGTGTGCAGGACGTCGCCCTCGAAATGTTGGCCGAGGACGGCGAAGGGGTCGTGCAGGCGGGCTTCGCGGATGGCGAGGACGGCGTCGTCGGAGAGGGGCATGTCGCCTCCGCCGGGGAGCGTAGCTGCGGGACGCGTGATCGCCACCCGCCGACCGTGGGGAGTCGCGGGTGTGGACGGGCGGGATTTGTCTTTACAACGTCGTCGTGGCGCCGCGACCGACCATCAACGTCTCCGCGATCGTCGACCTCCCGTCGGTGATCCAGTCCATGGCCGGATCGCGGCGCAGCGGCGTGCTGCAGGTGCGCAGCGGCGAGGACGAACGCCGGCTGCACTTCGCCACCGGGCAGCTGGTGGCGGTGGGCGGCAGTCCCGCCGGCCTGCTGGCGCGCGCGATCTGCTGGTCACGGGCGGTGACCCCGGCGATGGTCAGCGATGCGATGTCCGCCCTGGGCGGAAGCCCGACCGCGGCGCAGCTGGCCAACCACCTCCGCGCCCGCGGTGAGCTGCAGCCGGAGGCGCTGCTCGAAGCGCTGGCGCTGTGCGCCGACGAGGACATCGCCACCGTCCTGGCGTGGCCGAACCCCTCCTTCGACATCATGCCCGAGGCTCCGGCCGATCCCTGGGCCGACTTCCAGCGCCAGTGCGGGCTGGTCCTGTCCGCGCCGGCCCTGCTGCTGGAGGCGCTGCGCCGGCAGGACGAGCGGGCGCAGCTGGGCGAGCTGATACCCGATCCCTGGGACGTGCTGCGCCGCGAACCCGCCTCGACCTCGCCCGCCGACGAGGACCAGGAGCTGATCCTCGAGCGCGCCGGCGG
>JAFLCQ010000453.1 GCA_017302815.1 Planctomycetota bacterium | reverse complement strand
GTTTCGTCACCGCTGACCTCGGAGCCGGCATCGGCGCGGTGGTCCTGGCCTCGTCGCGCGGCGGCGAGGCCAGCTACGAGTCCGATCCCGACCGCAACGGCCTGTTCACCGCCGCTCTGCTCGCGGGTCTGCGCGGCGCCGCCGATGCGGACGCCGACGGCTGGGTCGCCGCCGACGAGATGCTGCGCTGGACCGCCGGCGAGACCGCGCGGCGCAGCGGCGATCTGCAGCATCCGACCATCGACCGCGACAATCCGGTCGCCGGCCTGCGCCTGCCGGTCCTGCCGCCGCGGGAGTGAGGACATTGCCCCTGTCCGGGGTCCGGGGTTCGGGGTCCCAAGGCTGCCAACCAGGCTTCCTGTGATCCGCAGACCTCGGACAGGGGCAATGGCCCGAAATGTCCCGGCGAAAGCCGGGGGCCTGCGATGATGGCGGCATGCGTGCCGCCTCCGCCCTCTCCCTGGTCGACCTCCTGGTGGTCGCCTGCATCGTGGCCATCCTCTCGGCGCTCATGCTGCCAGCCCTGCGCATGGTGCGCGAGACCGCGCGCACGGTGCAGTGCCAGTCCAGCCTGCGCCAGGTCGGCATGGGCATCGCGACCTACATGGACGAGAACCGCGGCTTCTTCCCCACCGCGCGCCAGGACGGCGTCGTCGGGGCCTACGGCAGCTACAAGCACTGGTTCGAGCATCTCCAGGAGTGCATGGACGGCGGCGACGGCGATGGCAACGGCTCGCTCGACCGTCGCGACCTGCAATCCGCGCAGCGCAACGTGCTGAAGGACTGCCCCTCGCGCCGCCCGTCGACGCAGATCTTCCAGTACGGCTACGGCCTCAACGGCTGCCTGCGCATGCCTGAGCGCTACCACCGCAGCTACTGGGATGTCTCCAGCGGCTACTACGTCGACTACCGCGTCAGCGCCGTGACCCGCCTGTCGACCCGCGCCCTGGTAGGCGATGGCGCCGACTGGCACATCACGGTCGACAACCCCAAGTACCCCACCGCCTGGGTGCCCGACCGCCATCGCGGCGCCTCCAACTACCTGTTCTGCGACATGCATGTCGAGCGCCTGCCGGCGGCGGCTGCGCGCCTGGCGATCAGCAATCCGCAGTAGACTTCGCGACAAGGGTTTGCGTCGGTCGAAAGGGCTTTGCGAAAGCCGGGGTGGAGGCCTATGATGAGGTCGATGCCCTGCACGCGCGCCTTCTCGCTGGTCGAGATGCTGGTGGTGATCTCGATCATCGCCGTGCTGTCGGCCCTGCTGCTGCCGGCGGTGCAGCAGGTACGCGAGGCGGCGCGGCGGACGCAGTGTCTGTCCAGCCTGCGCCAGCTGGGCCTTGGCATGCAGATGTACATCGATGACCAGAATGGCTACTATCCCACCGCGCGGCAGGACGGGGTCGCCGGCGCCTATGCTGGACAGGTCCACTGGTTCGAGCATCTGCAGGACTATCTCGAATCCGCCAATGCCGACGGCCTTGCCGCCGTCGATCGCCGCGATCTCCTGGCCGGCGGTCGCAACGTGCTGAAGGACTGCCCATCGCGACCGCGCAGCACCGCCGTCTACCAGTACGGCTATGGTATGAACGGATGCCTCAAGATGCCCGGGATCAAGACGCGCAGCTACTGGGATGTCGCCGGGAACACCTTCATCGACTACCGCGTCGCCGAGGTGACCAAGCGGCCGTTGCGCGTGCTGATCGGCGAGGGCAACGACTGGCACGTCACGGTGGGCAACAGCAAATACGGCACCAACTGGGTGCCGAACCGCCATGGCCGGGTCTCGAACTACCTCTTCTGCGACCTGCGCGTGCAGGGGGTCGAGCCGGTGGCGGCAGAGGCGGCGATCGCCAATCCCGGCAGCGTGCCGCTGCCCTGAGCGAAATCCCGCAGCGAAAGCCGGCGCGATGGCAGGATGGCCGGCAAGGGGATTACCATGGCTCCGTCCATCTGGCACCGCTGCGCGGCGATCGCGCTCGTCCTCATCACCGCCGTGTGCGCCGCAGCCGATCCGGCCGCCCGCGTGCTGCCGGTGAAGGATGGGAAGAAGGCCGCCTTCCTCATCCAGTTCGATGACGCGCACGCGTCGCAGGTGCCGGTGGTGATCCCGGCGCTGCGCGAGCGCAAGCTGGTCGGCACCTTCTACGTCTTCAACCGCACCGAACAGCTCCTCGATCGCGCCGAGGCCTGGAAGCAGGCGGCCAAGGAGGGCGTGGTCACCTTCGGCAACCACACCTTCAGCCACAAGCACATCCACAACTCCTTCCCGGACGCCGACACCTGCGCCAGCGAGCTGACGCAGTGCAACGAGCTGATCCGTTCATTGACCCCGGACCAGCCGTGGCCGCGCCTCATCGCCTATGCCCGTCCGGGCGGGACGAAGCCGGCGTCGCCGGGCATCGGCGATGCCGGCACCCGGCCCATCCTCGAACGCCTCCATCTCGTCACGCGTCCCGACTTCCGCGGCGCCGGTATCCATGTGAAGACCCGGGCCGACATGCTGGCGGTCGTCGATCGCGCGGTCGCGCAGGGCGGCATGGGCCACCTCGACTTCCACGGCGTCGGCAAGGCCAGCGGCATCAATGTCGCCACCGACGACTTCCTCGCCTTCCTCGACCACGTCGTCGCCAACCGCGAGGCGCTGTGGGTCACCGACTGCATCTCCTGGCACGCCTACGAGACCGAGCGCAAGGACGCCGCCGTATCGGTGGTGCGTTCGGCTGCGCAGGAGGTCGCCCTGGCCCTGGCCTGCGGCGCCGACAAGGCCTTCTACCGCCAGCCGCTGACCCTGGAGTGGACCCTGCCCGCCGGCTGGACCCGCTGCCGCGCCACCCAGGACGGCGCCGAGCTGACGGTCGAGATCAGCGCCGGCGCGGCGCGCTTCTCGGCCGTGCCCAACGCTGGCGAGATCGTCCTGCGACCGGCCAACGGCTCCTGAGCCGGGTTGGAACACGGAGGACCAGAGGGACCTGAGGTAGGACGACTCTGATCGCTCTGGTCCTCTGTGTGGTTGCCGAGTGAGTGTCTGGGGATTCAGCCCACGGCGACAGTGCGATGGGTTGCCGCATCCCAGCCTTCGGCGTGGAAGCAGCGCGACAGCGGCAGGTGCTGGCGCACGCGCAGCACATGGCGGCCGGCACGCCAGGGCGGCAGCAGGGCGCGGCGCGGGGCCCAGGCCACCGCCTGCCACGGTCCGTCGTCCAGGGCGACCTCGTAGGCGTCCACCGCCAGGGCGGGCAGGCGCAGGGCGCACAGCGCAGCCTCC
>JAFLCQ010000452.1 GCA_017302815.1 Planctomycetota bacterium | reverse complement strand
GCCAGGCGGCGACGAGGAGGGCGAGGACGGCCATGGCGGGGTTGTCCGCGGATGCCGGCCGGGTGGAAGGGCGCTCCGGCCCGCGCCCTCCCCGCTTCCGCTGCGCCGTCCGCGGAGTATACGGCGTCCCCGTGCTGCACGACCTCATCGGCTTCTGGTTCACCCTGGTGCGCGACTGGGGCTACGCCGGCGTGGTCGTGCTGATGGCCATGGAATCGTCGATCTTCCCGGTTCCCAGCGAAGTGGTGGTCCCTCCGGCCGCCTTCTGGGCGGTCGAGGGGCGCATGAGCTTCTGGGGCGTGGTCGCCGCCGGCACCGTCGGCAGCTGCATCGGGGCGCTGCTGACCTACCTCGCGGCGCGCTGGCTGGGGCCCCCGGCGATCGCGCGCTGGGGCCGCTACATCGGCTGCGGTCCCGAGAAGGTCGCGCGCGCCGAGCGCATGCTGGCGCGCTATGCCGCCGGCGGGGTCTTTTTCAGCCGCCTGCTGCCGGTGGTGCGCCACGTCATCGGCATCCCCTGCGGCATCCTGCACGTCAACCTGAAGGTCTACATGCTGGCGACTCTGGCCGGATCCTTCATCTGGTGCTGGGTGCTGGCGTGGTTCGGCCAGCGCATCGGCCGCCTCCACCCGCGCGCCATCGAGGACCCCGAGGTGTTCATGGCGGCGGTGAAGGGCGAGGCCCTGTGGATCGTGGTGGCCTGCGCCGGCCTGGCGGCGCTCTACATCCTGATGCTGCGCCTCACCGCGCGGCCGGAGCCGACGGCGTGAGCGACATCCTCTCCTTCGATCGCGTGTCCTACAGCTACCGCGGCGAGTGGCTGAACCTGGTGCATGCGGTGCGCGAGGTCAGCTTCGCGGTGCCGACCGGCAGCGCCTACGGCTTCCTCGGCGCCAATGGCGCTGGCAAGAGCACCAGCATCCGCCTGGTCACTGGCCTGCTCAGCGGGCACGCCGGCTCCATCCGGCTCTTCGGCCAGGAGCTGCGCGGCGAGGATCATCGCCTGCGCGCGCGCATCGGCTATCTGCCCGAGCAGCCCTACTTCTACGACAACCTCGCGGTCGGCGAGTACCTCGCCTGGCTCGCGCGGCTGTCGGGCATGCCCACCGACCGCATCCCCGCCGCGGTCGACCGGGTGTGCGGGCTGCTCGACCTCGATGGCCTGCGCACGCGCCATCTGCGTTCCTTCAGCAAGGGCATGCGCCAGCGCTTCGGCCTGGCCCAGGCCATCGTGCACGAGCCGGACCTGCTCATCCTCGACGAACCCTTCTCGGGCCTCGATCCGCTCTGGCGCGCCCGCTTCAAGGAGGTCATGGCCCTCGAACGCAGGCGCGGCGCCACCCTCTTCTTCAGCAGCCATATCCTGGGCGACGTCGAAGACCTCTGCGACCACTACGGCGTCATCGACCACGGCCGTGTGCTCGAACAGGGCCGCCTCGCCGATCTGCTCGGGCAGGCGCCGCTGGAGCTGGCGGGGACGGGCCAGGCCCCCGATGGAGCCGAGGCGCGCGGCGACGGCACCTGGGTGCTGCGCTTCCCCGACGAGCGGCGTGCTGCGGTGCTGGCGGCGGTGCCGGCCGAGCGCATCCTGCGCCTCGAACGCCAGCGCATCGCCCTGGAGGACTGGTTCGTGGCCCGCATCAAGGCGACCCACAACGCCGGACGCACCCTGGGAGGCACCTCGTGATCCTGGTCGTCGCCTCGGCAACCTTCCGCGAGGCGGTGCGTTCGCGCACCTTCCTCGGCCTGCTCGCCATCTTCGCCTTCTGCGCCCTGGCCACCCGCGTCGTCGGCTGGATCAGCGCCACCGACGGGCATGTCGTCTCCATCGATCTGGTGATGAGCCTGCAATCGGTGATCGGCGTGCTGGTGGCGGTCGCCACCGGCACGGTCCTGGTGCAGAACGAGATCCAGCAGAAGACGCTCTACACCGTGCTGTGCCGGCCGCTGCCGCGCTGGCACTTCGTGATCGGCAAGTTCGTCGGCCTGGCCGGGGCGCTGCTGGCCAGCCAGGCGGCGATGGCGGCGATCGGCCTCGCCTGGGTGTGGATCACCGGCGCCGGACTGTCGCCATGGCTGGCGCTGGCCGCGGCCATGACCGGGCTGGAGGTCTTGGTGATGGCCGCCGTCGGCCTCTGCCTCTCCATGCTGACCGGACCGCTGCTGTCGGCGGTGCTGTGCCTGGCGGTCTACGGCCTCGGCCATGCCGTCGCCACCCTGCCGCAATTGATCGACCATCTGCACGGCTGGCAGCGCACGCTGGCCGTGGTCGGCGCCTCCCTGGTGCCCAACCTGGGCTACTTCACCTTCCGCGCCCAGGCCGTGCATGGGCATGCGATGACGCTGCAGGACGCCGCCATCGCGCTGGCCTACGCCGGGCTGTGGATGGCCCTGCTCCTCCTCATCTCGGTCGCCGTGTTCCGGCGCAAGCAGCTCTGAGCATGCGTCGCGGGGCGGTCATCTGGATCGCGATCGGGATCCTGGCCTGCGCCGCCGTGGCGTGGAACGGGGTCAGGTTCCAGGGCACGCGCCAGCAGGCGCGCGCCAAGGATCTCGACTTCCTGCCGCCTCCGCTGGTCGCCCGGGCGCTGAGCCTGGGGCAGCCGACGGCGGTGGCCAAGCTGCGCTGGATCGATTCCTTCGCCTATTTCCAGCTCCAGCTCGATCGGCTGGACGACCGCGTCGCCGGCGATGACCCGCGCGGGGGATTCGAACGCCTCTACGACACCCTGATGGCGATGGATCCGCTGTTCGTGCCGTTCTACGAGCACGCGGTGCTCAACACCGGCGGCGTGCTCAAGCAGCATCGTGCCGCCCTCGCCTGCCTCATGCGCGGGCTCCTGGTGATGCCCGGCAACTCACTCCTGTGGCGCATGGCCAGCGCCGAGCTGGCGGTCAGCTTCGGCTGGAACCGGCGCGCTCCGGTCGCCCTCGACCGCTGGCTCAAGGCATGGTCGGACAGCGAGGCCGACGAGGGAGGGCGGCAGCTGGTCACCGATTGGCGGCGCGGGCTGGCCTTCGCCACCATCGACGGCCTGGACACCATCTCGTACTGGATGCAGCAGCTGCACGGCATGAAGCCCGGCACGCCGTTGTACGCCTTCGCCGAGAACATGGTGCGCGAGCTGCTCGCCGAGCGCGGGGCGCGCGAGCTGACCGACCTGTGCGGCGGCCCGCCGCCGCCGGGCCGCATCGGCC
>JAFLCQ010000451.1 GCA_017302815.1 Planctomycetota bacterium | reverse complement strand
CGGCGAACAGCAGCAGCCCGGCCAGCGCGGCGACATGGGCGGCGACGCACAGGGCGCGCAGGCCGCAGGCCCGCACCAGGCGGCTGCCGGCCATGTCGACCGTCAGCTGGGTGAGGAAGTTGATCAGCACCAGGCGGCCGATGCGCTCCCAGGTCAGGCCGAATTCGCCGTGCAGCTGCACGAACAGCAGCGGCGTCAGATTGATCACCATCGCCTGCACGAACATGCCCAGGCGGCAGGCGCGGATGACGCCGGCGAAACCGTGGCCGTCGGGTGCGGCGTCGGCGCTCACTCCCAGGTCGCGCCGTCCTTGCCGTCCTTCACCGTGATGCCGGCCGCCTTCAGCCGGTCGCGGATGAGGTCGGAGGTGGCGAAGTCGCGGTTCGCCCGCGCCTTCTGCCGCAGCTCCAGGACCAGGGCCATGACCTGCCCGAGGCGCTCGTCGCCGGCGCCGGCGGCGGATCCGGCCGACAGGGCGGCGAGATCGCCGGGCTGGAACAGGCCGATGACGCGGCCGAGGCCGCAGCACACGTCGAGGATGGCGCCGCGCTGCGCCTCTGGCGCCTTGTTCGCCTCGCTGGCGAGGGTGAAGAGCTGGGCGATGGCAGCGCCGGTGTTGATGTCGTCGTCCAGCGCGGTGCAGAAGGCCGCGCGCGCCTTGTCTGCCTGCGGCGGCAGGGTCGGCTCCAGCAGCCGGGCCAGGGCGGCGGCGTCGGCGACGGCGGCCGGCGCTTCGCAGCGCTGCCCCAGCTGCTTCAGCAGGCGGGTCAGCGCCGTCTTCGCTGCGGCGATAGCCGCCGGGCCGAAGTCGATCGGGCGGCGGTAGTGGCCGGACAGCAGCAGGAAGCGGATGGTCGGGGCGCCGTAGGTGCCGATGAGGTGGTCGGCCATGAACTGGCGGCGGAAGGCCGCGTCCTTCATGCGCGGGTCGCTCTTGCCGACCTTCACGCCCTCGTACTGCACCAGGCCGTTGTGCATCCAGCAGCTGGCATAGGCGTCGCCGTGCGCCTCGGCCTGGGCGATCTCGTTCTCGTGGTGCGGGAACTTGAGGTCGTCGCCGCCGCCGTGGATGTCGAAGGCGCCGCCGAGCAGCTCGCTGCTCATAACGCTGCACTCGATGTGCCAGCCAGGCCGGCCATCGCCCCACGGGCTGGGCCAGCTCGGCTCGCCGGGCTTGGCCAGCTTCCACAGGGCGAAGTCGGCGGGGTGGTGCAGGTGGGCGTCGCGCTCGATGCGGGCGCCGGCCTCCATCTCGTCGAGGCGGCGGCCGGAGAGCTTGCCGTAGTTCTCCTGCCTGGTGACCTCGTAGTAGACGCCGTCGGCGGCGACGTAGGCGCGGCCCTTGGCGACCAGCTCCTCGACGTAGCGCACCATCTGCGCGACGTACTGCGTGCAGCGCGGCTGGTCGGTGATGGTGGCGACGTGCAGCATCTTCAGCCAGCCGTTGTACTGCGCGATGATGCGCTCGGTGATCGCCTGCCAGGGCTCGCCGGTCTCGCGGCTGCGGTTGATGATCTTGTCGTCGATGTCGGTGATGTTGTTGACGAAGCGCACGCGCAGGCCGCGGGCGGTGAACCAGCGCGCGACCGCGTCGAAGATGGCCGGGCCCATGAGGTGGCCGATGTGGCAGTCGTCGTAGACCGTCGGACCGCACACGTACATGCCGATATGGCCCTCGCGCAGGGGCTGCAGCGGCTCGGCTTTGCGGGTCAGGGTGTTGTGCAGGACGATCGTCATGGCGCGGGGTTGTACGCCCCCGGACGGTCGCTCAAAGGCCTTCGGGCAGCGCGATCCGGACCCGGAAGGGCAGGCAGAGCGGCGGCAGCGAGGCGTTGGCGGCCAGGTTCACGGTGATGCGCCCCTCGGGCGGCACCCGGCACCACGCAAGCCACGGCCGTCCCGGTCCGTTGCCACCCATGCGGTTGGCCTCGCCGGCCTGGTCGATCGGCGTGCCATCGCTGCCGATCACCGCGTACTGCAGGCTCTGGGCCCCGGCCAGGCCGCGCAGGACCAGGCCCGGGCCCCAGGGATTGCCGCCGATCGCCACCGGCGCGGCGTGGGCGACCACCTCCACCGCGCGTCCACCCAGCAGGACCTCGACGGGCTGGCCGACCTGCGCCTCGGCCGAGCCGCGCCAGGTGCGGATGCGCGGCACGAACAGCATGCCCGGCAGCTCCAGGCTGCGCACGCCGGGATGCACCAGTTGCACCGCAGCCGCGAGGCGGCGCGCCGGTTCATCGGAGCGGATGGCGTTCCCACGGCGCTGGATCAGGATCTCGCGCGCCGGTTCCACTCCCGGCGGCTGCACGAGGGGATGCGAACCGCCCTCGCCGTCCACCGCCCAGGTCGCCCAGGCCACGCTGGGTACGCCGAATGATTCGGGCTGCAGCCGCGGTTCGGCCTGGCAGCGCAGGAGCGCCGAGACGGTGCCGCGTCCGGTCTGGACATCGTCCACGACGACCAGGAATGGACCGCAGGCGGCCATGGCTGGCAGCGCACGGCGCACCAGGCGCACCGCTCCGCCGCCGACGCCCTCGCCGTCGGAGATCGCCGGCGCGAGACCTGACGCGCGGCACAGCGCGAGCACCCCGTCCCAGAACTGGCCGCTGAGGGCGGGCATGGCGACGACCGCCGTGGTGTCCACGCCGACCTCGACCAGTACGGGATTGCCGGTGGCCGTCAGCCGCTGCAGCCAGGCCGACAGGGGCTCGGACGCGGCCTGCCAGCGCAGGGGAGCGGCCGCCTCAGGCTGTGGCGCCGGCGGCGCGGAGGCCGCCGACGGCACGCGCATCGACACCTCGATACGTTGCGTGGCCAGGCTGGAGCGCCCTTCCAGCCGCAGCTCCAACGCCCCGTCCGGGGCGTTGCGCGGGTAGCGCATCTGGATCTGGCGGCCGTCCTCGCTGACGCCGGCGCCGCCATTGCGGAGCAGGACATCGGCCTCGCCGGCGCGCAGACGCAGGGTGGCGCCCTGCGACAGCTCCTGCGGCAGCGCCACCGCCAGGAGCGGTCGGCGCTCGGGGAGCTTCATGCCCAGCCAGGAGGTCTGCTCGGCGGCGGTGATCAGGATGGCCACCCCGCGCTGCCCGTGCAGATCGATCGGCACCTCGCGTCCGGCCTCCAGGGTGGCGGCCGCCTGCCAGCGCCCCATGGCGGCGACCTGCACGGTGGCGGTGAACGTGGCGGCGCCGAGCCCGGCGGGCAGACGCCAGCGCACCGCCCCGGCCTCGGGGTCGGAGGACGGGTCCAGCGGTCCCTCCAGGGCGCCTCCGGGCGCGAGGGA
>JAFLCQ010000450.1 GCA_017302815.1 Planctomycetota bacterium | reverse complement strand
CCTGCGCGATGAGGTGCGCCGCGTCGTCCTGGTGCGCCAGGACGAGGCCCGCCGCAAGGCCGAGGAGGAGGCGAGGAAGCTGCATCTGGCGCCGCGCCCCCTGCCGCCGGCACGGGTCGGCGAGCGCTACGAAGCACGCCTGCCGATCATGGGCGGCAGCCCGCCGGCGACCGCGACGCTCGCCGGATCGGCGAAGCTGCCCGCCGGCCTGGCGATGGCGACGGATGGCACCATCAGCGGCACGCCCACCGCCGCCGGCGATGTGAAGCTCGATCTCGAACTGGCCGACAGCGCCGGCGCGAAGGCCAACGGCAGCATCGATCTGCGCGTCCTGCCGGCGCCGGCCATCACCACCGCGACCCTGCCCGAGGCGGTCATCGGCCAGCCCTACAGCGCCCGCCTGGAGGCGGTGGGCCTGGATGCCCCGGTGCGCTGGACGATCGCCAATCTGCCAAGCGGCCTGGCGGTGTCGACGGACGGACGGATCAGCGGCAGCACCACGGCCACCGGCACGCGCACGCTGCATGTGCATGCCGAGGACGGCACGCGGCAGGCCAACCGCATGCTGGAGCTGGCGGTCACCGACCTCTTCGCGCCGGCCGAGGACCCCCTGCCCGCCGCCACCGCTGGCCAGCCCTACCGCCACCGCACCACCGTGCGCGGACCGGCGCAGGAGTACCGCTGGGTCGCTACCCGGCAGCCACTGGAGATCGCCGCCGATGGCACCGTCAGCGGCACCCCGTCGCAGCCAGGCGATCTGCCGTTGCAGGCACGCATCAGCGGCGCCGACGGCCGCAGCCGCGACGCGGCCCTCCTCCTGCCGGTCAATGCCCGGCCGCTGATCCAGAGCGAACCGGTGCAGATCGAGGTCGGCAAGCCGATCGACCGTGCCATCCGGGTTGAAGGAGGCACGCCCCCCTTCGCCTGGTCGGTCGCTGGCGGCGTCCTCCCGTCTGGCCTGCGTCTGGATCCGGATGGCCACCTGCGCGGGGCCGCCAAGGATCCGGGGACCAGCACCGCCACGGTCGCCGTGGTCGACCGCTGGAAGGCCGCCACCCAGGCGGACATCACCATCACCTGCGAACCGGCCAAGGAGCCGCCTCCGGATCAGGACGGACAGAAGCAGGACCAGGACAAGCAGCAGGCGGACAAGGACCAGCAGGGACAGCAGGACAAGGGTCAGCAGGGTCAGCAGGGTCAGCAGGGTCAGCAGGGTCAGCAGGGTCAGCAGGGACAGCAGGGACAGCAGGGACAGCAGGGTCAGCAGGGACAGCAGGACAAGGGACAGCAGGAACAGTCGGGCAGCGATGCCGCCGCCCAGCGCGAGGCCGAAGCCAGGCAGCAAGAGCAGCAGGCCGCCGCCCTGAACCAGACCGCCGCTGATCGCTGGCTTGAGCAGCTGCCCGATGAGGATCGCGACGTGCTGCGCTACCAGCTCCTCGATGGCGGAAAGATCCGGCCGGCTCAGCCCAAGGGGCCGCAATGGTGAGGTCGCTGCTGCTGTGCCTGGCCTCGGTCCTGGCCATGGCCGTCGAGGTGCGCTTGGATCTGCCGGACCAGATCGTCCCCAATGCCGTGATCAACGGGGCGGTCGAGATCGTCGCCCCCACCGGCAACATCACCGCGGTGGAGCTGCCCGACACGCCGGGAGTGGCGTGGCAGATGACCAACCGCAATGGGGTGAGCAGCATCAACGGCCGTACCACCGTGTCGGTCGGCATCGCCCTGCGCGCCGAGAAGCTCGGCGATCTCGAACTGCCGCCCGTGAACGTGCGCATGTCCGACGGCAACGCCGCCAGCTCGGCCCCGCGCACCATCCATGTGACCAGCGGCGACCCGGCCCTGGTCGGCGAGGCGGTGGCCTCCTGCCGCTTCGATCCCGCCAGCATCGTCCCCGGCCAGCCCACCAGCCTGGTCTATCGCGTCTGCACCGCGCAGGGCGCGATCACCAAGGCCGACATCGCCCCGCCTGATGGCTCCATCAGCCTCGGCGATCCCACGGTCGAGAAGGGCCGCGCGATGGACGCCAAGGGGCGCACCTGGTCGGTGACCACCATCACCTGGTCCGTCACCCACGCGACCCCGGGGACCTATCACGTCGGTGGCCAGCAGACCTACGAGGTGGCCCTGGACGACTTCGGCATGCGCGTCCGCCGACGCCAGGTCGCGGTCGCTCCGGCGACGCTCACCGTCGAGGCCCTGCCCGAGGACGGCCGGCCCGCGGACTTCAGCGGTCTGATCGGCCCCATCGCCGCGACGGCGACGCTGGAACGCGCCCGGGTCTCAACCGGCGAAGGCACGGTGCTGTCGGTCAGCATCACCGGACGCCAGACCGGACTGGCCAGGCGTCCGCCGCTGACGCTGCTTGGCGCGCAGGTCTACCCCAAGGACGAGGCCGAACAGGCCGGCGGCCGCGTCTTCCGCTGGGACATCGTGCCCGGCACCCCGGGCACGATCGCCATCCCCGCCCTGCGCTTCCCCTATTTCGATCCCGGCAGCCGCAGCTACCGCACCGCCGACAGCGAACCGCTGCAGCTCACCGTCCTGCCCGGCAGGAACCGCGACCTGGGCGTGGTCGGAGCGCCCCTCGCGCATGCGCCGGCGGCCCAGCCAGCGACGGTGCAGCATGGCCTGCCGGCGCCGCTGCGCGGATCGGTCGGCACCAGCCCGCCGCGCTGGGCCGCCAGCGCAGCCGCAGGCGCCGGCCTGGCGGCGATCCTCGCCACCGCCCTGATCCTGCGCTTCGCCCGCGGCCGGCCGCCGCATCGCCGCCGGCAACTGCGCGCCGCCGGCAGCGACCCGGTGGCGCTTGGCCAGGCCCTCGCCGCGCTGCGCCCGGCCCTGACCACCCCCGCGCAGCGCGCCGCCGCCGCCGCGCTGGAGGACGCGATCGATCGCAACCGCTTCGGCGGCGAGCGCATGCCCGATCCTACGCCATGGGTGCGCGCCCTGGAGGACGTGCCATGAGGGCGCTGCTCGTGCTGGCCTGCGTCCTGCCGCTGCTGACAGCCGGTGATCCCTATGATGCCTGGGCGCAGGGCCGACCGCAGGAGGCGGTGCAGCCGCTGCTGGCGGAGGCGCGCGCGGGAGGCCGCTGGGACGTCTGGTTCGATGCCGGCCTCGCAGCCGCCGCCGCAGGCGACCGCGGCACGGCGGTGGCCTGCCTGGCCCAGGCGATGCGCCTCGCGCCCGAGCGGCCGGAACCGCGCGAAGCGCTGCGCAGCCTCGACGTCGCGCTGCCGACCGGCTGGGGCGACCGCGCAGGTCCCCTGGCTCTGCCGGGTTCGG
>JAFLCQ010000045.1 GCA_017302815.1 Planctomycetota bacterium | reverse complement strand
CGGGGCGCGCGGGTGCGGATCGGAGATCGCCGCGAGGATGAGCTCGGCCTGGGCATGTCCGCGCGGCGAGGTGGTCACCGTCCAGATGCCGCTCTGCGCATCGAGGACCAGCCCGCCATCGCCGGACAGCCAGGGGCGCATTAGTCCGCGCACCAGATCCTCGGCCTGCGGCGGCCTGGCGGGCAGCGGCGGATATGTGCGCACGTCCGCCTCGCCTACGGGCGTTTCGCGCGCGGTGGTCAGCCAGGATCCGCTCCACCAGCAGCCCACGGCGTGCGCCAGGGTCTGACGCGCGCTGTCGGAGCCCGCCTCGGGCAGGAAGAACCATACCGGCGCGGCGCGCAGGGCGGGATCCAGCCGCAGCAGCGTCCCACCCTGCGCGGTCAGCGCATTGGCCGCGGTGGCGGCATCGAATCCGCGGCAGACCAGTGGCTCGGCGGTGCCCAGCACCGCCGCGAGCAGCAGCATGCAGGTCGTGGCGGACGACCGGACGACCGGACGGCCGGACGACCGGCTGGTCATCCGAAGGTCCGCTCCATGTGGCGCATGACCGCATCGTAGACCGCCTGGCGTTCGGCGGCCAGTTCGACCATCGGATTGGGCATGCTGGGCTTGACGCCCGGCAGGCCGCCGCCGCAGTGGTAGGCGGCCTTGCTCTCGGTGAACTTCAGGCCGTGCGCGGTGCTGACCACCACCACGCGCTCGTTGCGCTTGATCTCGCCGCGCTGCACGAACTTCAGCATGCAGGCGAGGGCGACGCCGGTGTGCGGGCAGTTGAACAGGCCGGTGCGGTCGGCGCGGGCGCTGGCGTCGGCCAGCTCCTGCTCGCTCGCCTGCTCGACGCGACCGTCATGGCTCTGCAGCGCCTTGATCGCCTTGGGGCGGCTGACCGGATCGCCGATGCGGATGGCGCTGGCCTGGGTGGGCTGGGCGGTGATCGGGCTGAACTCCTTCCAGCCGGACTTGTAGGCCCGGTAGAGGGGGTTGGCCGCCTCGGCCTGGCAGCAGACGATGCGCGGGATGCGCGAGATGATGCCGAGGTCGCGGATCTCCTCGAAGCCCTTGTAGAGCGCGCTGACATTGCCGAGGTTGCCGCCGGGGATGAAGATCCAGTCCGGGATCTCCCAGTCGAACTGCTGGGCGATCTCGATGCCGACGGTCTTCTGGCCCTCGACGCGCAGCGAGTTCATCGAGTTGGCGAGGTACAGCTTCTTGTCCTCGGTCAGCTGCTGCACCAGGCGCATGCAGCCGTCGAAGTCGGTGTCCAGGGCCAGGGTCAGGGCGTTGTTGGCGATGGGCTGGATCAGCTGCGCGGCGCTGATCTTGCCGCGCGGCAGCAGCACCACCGCCGGCAGGCCGGCGGCGGCGCAGTAGGCGGCCAGGGCGGCGCTGGTGTCGCCGGTCGAGGCGCAGGCCACGCCCAGGATCTGGCGCTTGCCGCTGCGCACCATGTGGTTGACCTGGCTGACCAGCACGGTCATGCCCAGATCCTTGAACGAGCCGGTGTGGCTGACGCCGCACTGCTTCACCCACAGGTCGTCGAGGCCGATCTCGCGGCCGAAGCGCTCGGCCCAGAACAGGTTGGTGCCGCCCTCGTCGAGGGAGACGACGTGCTCATCGGGGATGTTGGGCAGGACCAGCTCCTTCTTGCCCCATACCCCGGAGCCGAAGGGCCACTGCGTGCGCTTGTAGCGCGAATCCCACAGCTTCATCCAGCCGGCGGCCGAGCGCGCCTTCAGCAGCCGCAGATCGTGCGCCACCTCAAGCAGCCCGCCCGATGGGCTGCGGTACACGATGTCGTCGAGTTCCCAGCGTCCCGTGCCGGTCTCGGCGTCGCGGAACCATGCGTCGTAGGCCATCCGTCCTCCGTGGGACGGGGACGATAACCGCACTTCGCGTCCAGGGAACCTGCCACTGGCAGCGGGCGTCTCGGGCGGCATCATCATCACCCCTGCGATGCGCCTGAACCTGCGAGCCAACGACGGCACCAGCCGGACCTTCGACCTGGACACCGCCACCCTGCCGGTGGTGGTCGGCCGCGATGCGGACCTGGCGCAGGTCGCGGTGGTCGATGGGCAGATCAGCCGCGTGCACTGCCGGCTGCTCAAGGCCGGCGAGGAGTGGGTGGTCGAGGATCTCAGCAGCCGCAACGGCACCTTCATCAACGGGACGCGCATCACCCGGGCCGCCTTCCGTCCCGGGGACCGCCTGCGCGTCGGCGGCTGCCAGATCACCCTCGAGGACGAGAGCCTGGGCCCGGATCCGCTGATCGGCGCCCGCATCGCCGGCTTCGCCATCGAGGAACCGCTCGGCCGCGGCCGCTACGGAGCGGTGTACCGCGGCACCCAGGTCGCCCTCCACCGGCCGGTGGCGATCAAGGTCCTGGCCCCGGAGTACGCCCGCGACCCCGAGCGGGTGCAGGCCTTCCTCACCGAGGCCAGGCGCGCCGGCGCGCTCAACCACCCCAACCTGGTGCAGGTGCACGACGTCATCTCCGCCGGCTCCAACTACTTCCTGGTCATGGAGCTGATGTCCGGATCGGTCGGCGATCTGCTGGAGCAGGACGGCCCGCTGAACGAGGAGGGGGTGCGCAAGGTGCTGGCGGACATCTCCGCCGCCCTCGCCTTCGCCGAGGCCAACCGCCTGGTCCACCGCGACGTCAAGCCCGACAACATCCTCTTCGGCGAGGATGGCACCTACAAGCTCGCCGACCTCGGCATCGCCGCCCCCATCGCCGACGACGGGGTGGCGCACCAGGAGCGCATCTTCGGCAGCCCGCACTACGTGGCGCCGGAGCAGGCCCGCGGCGGCGTCATCGACGGCCGGGCCGACCTCTACGCCCTGGGCGCGACCGGCTTCCATCTCCTGACCGGACGTCCGCCCTTCGAGGGGCCGACCCGCGAGGTCATCCAGGCCCATCTCGGCAAGGCTCCGCCCGATGTGCGCGACCTCGCCCCGGAGACCAGCCAGGGCATGGCGCAGCTCATCGCCAAGCTGCTGCGCAAGAATCCCCAGGAGCGTCCGCGCTCGGCTGTGGATGTCGGCACCCTGCTGGAGCGCCTGGCCGAGGGCAAACCGCTCGTCAGGCCGATGATCCGCCGCCGCTTCCGCCGTCGGCGCTGATCACGTCCAGGGCAGGTCGCGGGCGCACGCCGCCAGCAGGCGGGCGTAGGCGCGGTCGGCGACCTCGTAGGCGCCGAAGCGCTGCATGTGCGGGGTCTGCTGCTGGCAGTCGATCATCGCGAATCCGCGCTCGCGCAGATGCTCGGCCAGGCGGACGACGCAGGCTTTCGACGCGTCCGGGGCGCGGTGGAACATGCTTTCGCCGCAGAAGCAGGCGCCGATCGCGAGACCGTACAGGCCACCGGCCAGCTCGCCGGACGGCAGCCAGGCCTCCACCGAATGCGCGTGGCCCTGGCGGTGCAGCTCGACGTACAGCGCCTCCACATCGCGGCTGATCCAGGTCGAGTCGCGCTCGGCGCAGGCTGCGATCACGTCGGGGAAGCAGCGGTCGATGGTGAGGCGGTAGGGGGCGCGATTGCGCAGGACCTTGGCCAGGCTGCGCGGGACGGTGAAGCGGTCCCAGGTGATGATCGCCCGCGTCTGGGGGCGGTACCAGGCGATCGGACCGCCGCGGGATTCCGCCATCGGGAAGCAGCGGTGGCGGTACGCGGCGAGGACGGTGTCGGGGGTGATGGGATGGCCGTCGATATCGCGGACCACCACCGGGGCGGGCGGTTCAGCCATCGAGGATGCCCGCGATCTCGCGCGGATGCGCGGCGGAGGCGGTCGCCGGCAGCCCGTCGCGTTGGCCGAACCCCCAGGCGCAGTGCACCGAACGGACCCCCGCCCGCTGCGCGGCGAGCAGATCGGTGCGATGGTCGCCGATCATCCAGGTATCGGACGCCGTCGCCCCGCACGCCCGCATGAGATCGAGCAGCATCGCCGGGTCCGGCTTCTTCGTCCCCTCGCCACCCCGCAGGTCGTCGTAGGGCAGGTGGAGATCATCGCAGATCGGACGGGCGAACTCGGACGGCTTGTTGGTGGCCACCGCCAGCCGCCAGCCCGATGCGCGGAGGCACGACAGCATCCCGGGCACGCCATCGTAGGGCCGGGTGTGCCCCGTCAGCCGGGTGGCATAGTCGCGCCGGAACGCCTGCATGGCCAGCGCACGGCGGGACGCGTTGCAGTCCGGAGTCAGGCGTTCGATCAGGACCTGCGCGCCGTCGCCGATCATCGCCACCACCGCTTCGACCGGCAGCGGCGGCAGGCCTATGGCGTCGCGCGCCGCATTGCCCGCGTCGGCGAGGTCGCGCCTGCTGTCCACCAGGGTTCCGTCGAGATCGAAGATCGCCAGCTTCGCCATGGCGGAGACGGTGGTCCGGCCGGCCGCCTGTCCAGCGTCAGGGCGCGGGCGGTTCGCCCTGCTCGGGACGTAGGGCGACGTGCAGGCTGCTTTCCCGCTGCATCACGGCGAAGGTCGAGCTGGAGGCGCTGTCCTTGTCCGCGCTGCGGCGCAGGAGGATGCGCAGGCTGCGATCCAGCATCGCCCGGGAGAAGGGCTTGGCCAGGAAGCGGGTGCGGTTGTCGAGGATCCCGGTGCCGATGCGGCTGGCCTCGACCATGCCGCTCACCAGGAGGAATGGCCTGCGGTCGCCGCTGCGCCGCAGCTCGCGGACCACCTCGGTGCCGTCGCGGTCGGGCATGGTGCAGTCGATGATCGCCGCCACGTAGCGGCGCTCGCCATCGCCGAGCAGGCGCGCCGCGGATACGCCACCTTCCGCCGTGTCGACGGTGTAGCCCAGCTCCCGTGCCATCTGCGCCGCCGCTTCGCGCATGTCCTCGTCATCATCGACGATCAGCAGGTGGCGGCCATCGATCGGCTTGGGTGTGTCGATGTGGCTGGCGTCCTTCTTGCCGGCGGCGGTCGGGAAGATGACGGTGAAGGTGGTGCCGACGCCTGGTGCCGTGCGGCAGGACAGCTTCGCTCCGCTGGCATTCACGATGCCCTGCACCGCCGCGAGCCCGAGGCCGTGCCCCGTGCGCTTGGTGGTGAAGTAGGGCTCGAACATCCGCGCCTGGGTCGCCGCATCCATGCCGCAACCCTGATCTTCGATCTCGATGCGCACGGCATCCCGCTGGTCGCGGGCGCGGTTGAGGTGGATGGAGACGACGCCTTCTTTGCCGCCGTAGGACTCGGCCGCGTTGACGATGAGATTGACCAGCACCTGCTGCAGCTGCGCCGGATCGAACATCACCTTCGGCAGATCCTCGGCGATGTGCAGGTCGATGCGCACGTTGTCGGGCACGGCATGCTTGAGCAGGTCGCGCAGCACCCGGCATTCCTCGCCGAGATCGATCGCCCGCAGTTCGATGGTCCCCTTGCCTGCGTAGGCCAGGATCTGGCGGACCAGGCTGGCGGCGCGGTCGGCGGCCTGGAGCACGCGCGCGACCCGCGGCTTGGCCTCGTGCTCGTCGGGGAGGCGGTTCAGGGCCAGCTCGGCGTTCGCGCGGATCGCTCCGAGGAGGTTGTTGAAATCGTGCGCCACCCCGCCGGCCAGCAGCCCGAGGCTCTCATTGCGCTGCGCCGTCTGCAGGCGGCGCTGCACCTCCAGCAGGGCCTCGCTGGCCTCTGCCTCCGCGGTCAGGTCGAGGACGAGGCCGTCGAATTCCATCGGTTCGGAACCGGGGATCGGCACCGCATGCATGAGCAGGTGCCGCGGCTTGGCATGGTCCGGGTGGCTGATGCGGAAGCGGTGGCGGAGCGGCTGCCGGGCGACCACGGCCTGGTTGATCGCCAGCAGCAGCGGTTCGCGGTCCTCGGCCACCACCTGGTGCAGGAGGACATCCGCATCGGCGAGGTAGGCGCTGCGGGGCCCGCCCAGGATGCTGCTCATGGACGGGCTGGCCTGGATCATGCGCATCCGCTGCCGGGCATCGACCGAGGCGTGGAACAGGAAGAAGGCCTCCGCCAGATCCATCATCCGCTGCTGCGAGAGGGTGCTGCTGTGCAGGCGGCGCCTGGTCGCCCAGATCACCGCCAGGAGGATGGCGCAGGCGATGGCGGCGATCGACAGCGACCACACCAGGATGCGCATCCATGGGCGCAGGGGGTCGGGCTCCTGCCAGATCAGATCGCGGCGGACCATGCCCGGCTGCCCGGCGGAGCGCAGCAGTCCCGCGATCGTCTCGAGGCGCGAGGTGCTGATCGTCCCCAGCGGGATGACCTGGCGATCGATCAGGGTCTCGAGCGCCTCGGCCTCCTCGGCGAGGGTGTCCGGATCCATCTGCTGCCGTCCGCTCGGCCAGCGGGTGGGGATGATGCGGATCATCTCGCTGCGGTTCTCAAGCGCCCACTCCCAGCCGCGCAGGACGGCGCGGCGGAAACGGGCGACCAGATCGGGCCTGCTGCGCAGCAGGTCACCGCGGCAGACCAGGGCGTCGCCGAAGAACGGCGAGCGGATGTCGGCATTGAGGCGCAGCTGCCTGGTCGACACCCCGAGCCGCTTCAGCTTGAATGGTTCGCTGGTGAGGTACCCGGGCAGCACGTCGAGCTGCCGCGCCGCGAAGGTTTCCAGGTCGCCGAGCCGCTTCAGCCGCGGGAAGACCGCATCGGGATCCCGGCCCATCGCGGTCAGGGCGATGCGCAGTTCGGGATCCATCGCGCCGGCCGGACCGACGAGACGCGCCTCGGGATCCGCCAGCAGGTCGGAGAGGGTGAGATAGGGGCTGTCCTCGTGCACCAGCAGCACCGAGGGATTGCGCTGCAGGATCACCGCCAGCAGGGCGATGTCGCGACCCCTGGCCCAATGATTGACGATCTTCGCATCGAGGACGCCGAACTGGGCGCGCCCGTAGTCGAGCTCCGCCCCGACCTCCAGGCCGGGCGCCGTCTCGACCAGCTCGATCTCCAGCGCCTCGTCGCGGAAGTATCCACGGTACTCGGCGGCGTAGAGCCCGGCGAACTGGAACTGGTGGTACCAGTTCAGCTGTACCCTGACGCGGTCGAAGCCGTCGCTGGGATCCTCGGCGAGCAGAACGCCGCAGCAGGCGACCGCGAGGATCCAGCGCAACATCATGCCCCCAGTATGGGGCGTGCCCCGGGGGCTGCCAAGCCCCCGGAAGCGTCAGTACTGGAACGGATCCAGGCGGACGCTGGGCAGCAGGCTGGGCTTGCCGGTCAGGAACTCGTCCACGCCGCGGGCCACATCGCGGCCCTCGGCGATCGCCCACACCACCAGCGACTGGCCACGGCGGGCGTCGCCGGCCGCGAAGACGCCGCTGACCGAGGTCATGCGGGTCTTGGCGTCGGTCTTGACGTTGCCGCGCTCGTCCAGCGCGACGCCGGACTGCTCCAGCAGGCCCGGCTTGCGCGGGCCGGTGAAGCCCATCGCCAGCAGGACGAGGTCGGCCTCCCAGGTCTTCTCGGTGCCCGGCTTCTCGACCGGCTTGCCGCTCGACCAGTCCAGCTCGATGGTCTTGAGGCCGGTGACCTTGCCGTCCTTGCCGAAGAACTCCTTGGTGGCGAGGCTGTAGTGCACCTTGCCGCCGTTGGCGGTCATCTCCTCGACCGACGAGCTGATGCGCTGCACGCGCGCCCACTGCGGCCACGGGTTGCCGGCGGTGCGCTTCTCTGGCGGGCAGGGCATCAGCTCGAAGTTGGTCACGCTGGCTGCGCCCTGGCGCAGGCTGGTGCCGATGCAGTCGCTGCCGGTGTCGCCGCCACCGATGACGATGACCTTGCGGCCCTTGGCCCAGATCACCTGCTTCTTCGGGTGCAGCGCCGCCAGGTCCTGGTCGCCCCAGTTGGAGCGGTTGGACTGCGGCAGGAACTCCATCGCGAAGTGGATGCCGTCGAGGTCGCGGCCGGGGACGGGCAGGTCGCGCGGGGCCTCGGCGCCGGTCGAGATGACGATGGCGTGGAAGTCCTTCTTCAGCTGATCGAAGGTCACGTCGACGCCGACATGGCAGCCGTAGCGGAATGCGATGCCTTCGGCGGCGAGGATGTCGATGCGGCGCTGCACCTTCTCCTTGCGCAGCTTGTAGTGCGGGATGCCGTACATCAGCAGGCCGCCGGCGCGGTCGGCCTTCTCGAACACGGTGACGTTGTGGCCGGCGCGGTTCAGCTGCTGCGCGGCAGCGAGTCCGGCGGGGCCGCCGCCGATCACCGCGACCTTGCGATCGGTGCGCACGGCAGGCGGCTCGGGCTTGATCCAGCCCTGCTCGAAGGCCTTGTCGATGATCGACACCTCGTGCAGCTTGATCGTCACCGGCGGGTCGTTGATGCCCAGGACGCACGAGTTCTCGCACGGGGCCGGGCAGACGCGGCCGGTGAACTCGGGGAAGTTGTTGGTCGCGTGCAGGACCTTCAGCGCCGACTTCCAGCGCCCGCGGTAGACCAGGTCGTTCCAGTCCGGGATGATGTTGCCCAGCGGGCAGCCGGTCATGCAGAAGGGCACGCCGCAATCCATGCAGCGGCTGGCCTGCGTGCGCACCTGCTCCTCGGTGAGGATCTCGATGTGCTCCTCGTGGTTCACGAGGCGCTCGGGAACCGGCAGGTACTTCGGCGCGCGCCGGGTGTGGGTCATGAAGCCTTTGGGGTCGCCCATGATGTGTTCCGATCAGTCGTAGAGGTGTGTGGGGTTCGCCGGGTGGGTGCGATCAGGGCTTCTGCAGCCGGGTGGTCGCTTCCTTCTTGGCCCGCTCCAGCAGGACGCGGCGGTATTCGCGCGGGAACACCTTGACGAACTTCTTCAGCACGTTCGGCCACTGCTCCAGGACCTCTTTGGCCTTCGGGGATCCCGTCAGCTGCGCGTGGGTCTCGATCAGGCGCTTCAGCTCGGCCACCCCGTCGGTCTCCTGGGTGACCTGCTCGAGGTCGACCATGCCGGCGTTGCAGCGGGTGGCGAACTTGCGGTCCTCGTCGAGGACGTAGGCGAAGCCGCCGCTCATGCCCGCGGCGAAGTTGCGCCCGGTGCGGCCGAGGCACACCAGCATGCCGCCGGTCATGTACTCGGCGCCGTGGTCGCCGACGCCTTCGATGACCGCCTTCACGCCCGAGTTGCGGACGCAGAAGCGCTCGCCGGCCATGCCGGCGAAGTAGACCTCGCCGCCGGTCGCGCCGTACAGCACGGTATTGCCGACGATCGAGTTCTCGTTCCACGTGTAGCCGGCCTTGGCCTCGGGGCGGACGACGATGCGTCCGCCGGCCATGCCCTTGCCGACGTAGTCGTTGGCGTCGCCCACCAGGTTGAGGTGGACGCCGGGCGCCAGGAAGGCGCCGAAGGACTGGCCGCAGGCGCCCTTGAGGTTGATCGTGATGGTGCCGTCGGGCAGGCCGTCACGGCCCCAGCGCTTGGCGATCTCGCCCGAGAGCATGGCGCCGCAGGTGCGGTCGCTGTTGCGGATCGGCAGGTCGATGACGACCTTCTCCTTCCGCTCCAGCGCCGGCTTGGCCAGCTCGATCAGCTTCCGGTCCAGGACCTTGTCGATGTTGTGGTCCTGGGCGACGCAGCAGCGGGTCTGCACGCCCTCGCCGGTCTTCGGCTTGGCCAGCAGCTTCGAATAGTCGAGGCCCTTCGACTTCCAGTGCTTGATCGCCTCGTCCATCTCCAGCAGGTCGGTGCGGCCGACCAGCTCGTCCAGCGAGCGCACGCCCAGGGCGGCCATGTGCTCGCGGGTCTCCTCGGCGAGGAAGGTGAAGAAGTTGACCAGGTGCTCGGGCTTGCCGTTGAACTTCTTGCGCAGCGCCTCGTCCTGGGTCGCGACGCCGACCGGGCAGGTGTTGAGGTGGCACTTGCGCATCATGATGCAGCCGAGCGAGATCAGCGCGATGGTGGCGAAGCCGTACTCCTCGGCGCCGAGCATGGTGGCGATCACCACGTCGCGGCCGGTGCGCATGAGGCCGTCACCCTGCACCTTGATGCGGCTGCGCAGGTCGTTCATCACCAGGGTCTGGTGGGTCTCGGCGACGCCCAGCTCCCAGGGGATGCCGGCGTACTTGATCGACGAGATCGGGCTGGCACCCGTCCCGCCTTCGCCGCCGGAGATGGTCACCAGGTCGGCATGCGCCTTGGCGACGCCCGCGGCGACGGTGCCGACGCCGACCTCGGACACCAGCTTGACCGACACCTTGGCGGCGGGGTTGGCGTTCTTGAGGTCGAAGATCAGCTGAGCCAGGTCCTCGATGGAGTAGATGTCGTGGTGCGGCGGGGGCGAGATCAGGGTCACGCCCGGGACGCTGTAGCGCAGCCAGCCGATGTACTCGCTGACCTTGCCGCCGGGCAGCTGGCCGCCCTCGCCGGGCTTCGCGCCCTGGGCGATCTTGATCTGCAGCTCGTCGGCGTTGACCAGGTAGTGCGGGGTGACGCCGAAGCGGCCCGACGCGACCTGCTTGATGGCGCTGCGGCGGCTGTCGCCGTTGGCGTCCTTGACCCAGCGGCGCGGATCCTCGCCGCCCTCGCCGGTGTTCGAGCGGCCGCCGATGCGGTTCATGGCGATCGCCATGGCCTCGTGCACCTCGGTCGAGATCGAACCCAGCGACATGGCGCCGGTGCAGAAGCGCTTGAAGATGCTCGCCACCGACTCGACCTGGTCGATGGGGATCGGGGTGGTCTTGGCGAACTTGAACAGGCCGCGCAGGGTGCACAGGTTCTTCGACTGGTCGTCGATCAGGCGGGTGTAGCGCTTGAAGGTCGCCTTGTCGCCCGAGCGCACGCTGTGCTGGAGCAGCGCGATGACCTCGGGGTTCATCAGGTGGTACTCGCCGTCGCGGCGCCAGTGGTAGTAGCCGCCGCGGTCGAGGTCGCGGTTCTTGTCGATCAGGGGTGCGAAGGCGACGCTGTGCTTGGCCAGCGTCTCGGTGGCGATCTCGATGATGCCGGCGCCCTCGATGCGCGAGGGGGTAAAGGTGAAGTACTTCTCGATGAACTTCGTCGACAGGCCGATGGCCTCGAAGATCTGCGCGCTGCAGTAGCTCTGCAGGGTGCTGATGCCCATCTTCGAGAAGATCTTCAGCAGGCCCTTGTCGATGGCCTTGATGTAGTGCTTGGTGTAGTGGTAGACCGCGTCGTGCTCGTCGTCGGCGTGGGCGTTGCCGTCCAGCTTGGGCAGCACCTGCAGGTCGTACAGGTCGTGCACCGAATCGAAGGCCAGGTATGGGTTGATGGCGGTGGCGCCGTAGCCGACCAGCAGGGCGAAGTGGTGGACCTCGCGCGGCTCGCCCGATTCGACGATCAGCGAGCAGCGGCTGCGCTTGCCGGCGCGGATCAGGTGGTGGTGGATGGCGGCGACCGCCAGCAGCGCCGGGATCGGCGCGTGGCCGGCGTTCACGCCGCGGTCGGACAGCACCAGGATGGTGTGGCCCTGGTCGACGGCGCGCTCGGCCTCGACGAACAGCTCCTCCAGGCGGGTCTCGAGGCCCTGCGGGCCCTCGGCGGCGTGCCACAGGCATTCCAGGGTGGTGCCCTTGAATCCCGGGACGTCGGCCTGGCGCAGCTGCTCGAGCTGCTCGTTGGTCAGGATCGGGCGCTCGATCTCCAGCATGCGGGCGTGCGACGGGCCGGGCTGGAGGATGTTCTTGGCCTCGCCGACGTACTGCGTCAGCGACATGACCACCTCCTCGCGGATCGGATCGATCGGCGGGTTGGTGACCTGGGCGAAGAGCTGCTTGAAGTAGTTGTAGAGCGGCTTCGGGCGGCTGGAGAGGACCGCCACCGGGGTGTCGTCGCCCATCGAGCCGACCGGCTCCTGGCCGTCGACGCACATCGGCGCCATGACGAACTTCAGGTCCTCCATGGTGTAGCCGAAGGCCTGCTGCTGCTGGCGGATCGACTCGTGGCGCGGGATCGGCGGCTGCACCGGGGCGGGCAGCTGGTCGAGCTTGATCTTGTGCTCTTCGATCCACGAGGCGTAGTCGTTGGCCTTGGCCAGCTCCTTCTTGATCTCGTCGTCCTGGAGGAACTTGCCCTTCACGGTGTCGACGAGGATCATCTTGCCCGGCGCCAGGCGCGCCTTGTGGCTGATCTTCTCGGCAGCGAAGTCGAGGGTGCCCATCTCCGACGCGTAGAGGATCTCGTCGTCGGTGGTGACCAGGTAGCGCGCCGGCCGCAGGCCGTTGCGGTCGAGGGCGGCGACGATGCGCTCGCCGTCGCAGGTGACCATGTTGGCGGGGCCGTCCCACGGCTCCATCATGGTGGCGTGGTACTCGTAGAAGCCCTTCAGCTCGCGCGAGAGGTGAGCCTTGGTCGACCAGGCCTCGGGGATCATCATCGCCAGCGCGTGCGGCAGGGTGCGGCCGGTGCGGATGAGGAACTCCAGCGCGTTGTCGAAGCAGGCGGTATCGGAGCCGCCCTCGATGATCACCGGCTTGAGGTCCTCGATGTGCTCGCCGATCTCGGGATGCTCGAGCAGCGCCTCGCGCGCGCGCATGCGATTGATGTTGCCGCGCAGGGTGTTGATCTCGCCGTTGTGGGCGATGAGGCGGAAGGGGTGCGCCAGGGCCCAGGTCGGGAAGGTGTTGGTCGAGTAGCGCGAGTGGACCAGGGCCAGGGCGCTGACGACGCGGCTGTCGGCCAGGTCGGGGTAGTAGCGGTCGAGCACGTCGTTGATGAACATGCCCTTGTAGACGATCGACTTCGCCGACAGCGAGCAGACGTAGAAGAACTTCAGCGGCGACCAGTTGTTCTCGGCGATGCGCTTCTCGGCGCGCTTGCGCGCGAGGTACAGCGCCTGCTCGAAGTTCTTGGAGGCAACCTTGCCGCGGGCGACGAAGACCTGCTTGATCACCGGCTCGTTGGCCTTGGCGGCCTTGCCCAGCACCGACGAGTCGACCGGCACGTCACGCCAGCCCAGGACCTTGAGGTCGTGGTCGGCGCAGGCGCTCTCGAGGGCGCCCATGCACAGCTCGCGGTTCTTGTCGTTCCTGGGCAGGAAGACGTTGCCGGCGGCGTAGTCGCCGACCATCGGCAGGTCGACGCCGCTGACCGCGCGGAAGAAGGCGTCCGGGATCTGGATGAGGATGCCGGCCCCGTCGCCGTCGAGGGGGTCGGCGCCGGTGGCGCCGCGGTGGTTCAGGTTCTTCAGGATCAGCACGCCGCGCGCGACGGTCTCGTGCGACTTCTTGCCCTTGATGTTGGCGATGAAGCCGACGCCGCAGGCATCGTGCTCGTTGGCCGGGTCGTAGAGGCCCTGGGCGGCGGGGAGTCCGTAGGCGGTCGTGTCGGTCATGTGCTTCTCAGGTGAGGGCTTCGGCGCGGGCGCGCAGACTGTGTACGGGGATGAGGCTTTTCCAATCGGCGGGCCCGACCATCGGGCGCGCGGCATCGGGATCGCCGGCGGGCATGGCCGAGCGCTCCCACAGGCAGGCGAGGGGGTTGAGTCCGGTGGACAGCAGCAGACCGACGCGGCCCTCGTGCACCGGGATGTTCAGCAGCGGCAGGCCGGGCCGGCCGATGGCCAGGATGCCGGGGAAACCGTGCTGCACGCACAGGTCGTGCACCGCGCGCAGGCGCGGCAGGGCGCTCATCGGCAGCTCGCGCACGCTGGCGGTGATGGCGCCATCGCCCTTGCGGGCGGCGCTGGTGACGCTGGTGAGGTGGGCGCGAATGAACAGCTCGTTGGGCGACAGCGAGGTGGCGTCGTAGCGCACCATCTCCAGGACGTGGGCCGGGCGTCCGTCGGCGATGTGCAGCAGCCCGCCGAACACCGGCTGGGTGGTGACCCCGCGGCGCATGAGCAGGGCGGCCAGGGTGAGCGAGCACATGGTGCCCAGGCCGATGTGCCCGTCCGGCACGGTGCGGCCGAGGATGTCCTCTCCCGGCGCGGCCAGCAGCACGCGGTCGCCGACGCCCAGTCCGGCGCGGAACACCGCCTCGATGTCGTCGACCAGGGTGGGCAGCAGGCTGATCGGCAGGATGTAGGCGTTGATCGACACCAGCCCCTCGCCCGTCTCCGGATCGAAGGTCAGCTGGCACATCGTCTCCTCCATCCGGTAGAGGATGGAGCCGAGCCTGCGGCTGGCGGTCAGTTCCCGGGCGATGGCGGCGCCGGCCTCGGTGAGGCGGTAGCCGCGTCGGCCGTCGCGGGCGATGAGTCCGGCTTCGCACAGTTCGGCGCAGTGCAGGCGGAGGGTGCGTTCCGACGGCTGCAGGCCCTGCGCCGTCAGCGCGTCCATCAGTTCGCTGGCGGTCAGCAGGTCGCGCCACGGCTGGTCGCGCAGGGCGGCGAGGATCGGCTGGAAGCGGTCCGCGTGCTCGTGCACCAACGCGCGCAGGTCGGCGGTCGATGACGGCCGGCTGGCGTGAGGTTCGGAGGCGGTGGCTGGGCTGATCACGGTGATTGAGGAAGCGGCATGAGGTGCCGCTCGCGGCGCCCCCTTGTAGGGCTGTTCCTGACCGCGCAAGCACTCCCATGTCGCCCGTCTCGGCAGAGTTAACCTACTGTTAAAACGATGCTTGAGAGCGATTCGTGCGTTTCTGGAATGAGTGTCCGTTTAGACTATGCATTCTGGTTATGCATGGCCCGAGCGGCAATGATGCCGACTCTTTACGAGGGGGCTCGTCGCTCCAGGGCCACGGCGACCAGATGCCCGCCGAAACCCAGCGACAGTTTCCAGATGCGCCTGGGCCCGCCATGCAGGCAGGCGGCGAGTTCGACCGCGCCGCTGGCTCCCAGGGCGTGGCCGATCCAGGGCTTGGCGTGCCAGCGCGGCACGCTCCGCCACGGTCCGTCGTCGAGGCCGGCGGATTCATAGCGATCCCCGGCCGCGGTGCCGGTGGCGTGGCAGGCGATGAGTCCTGGCCACGGAGCCAGATCCCACAGCGCCAGCAGGGCGGCGCGCAGGGTTGCTGGATCGGTGAACTGGGTCTCGTGTCCGGCATCGCCCAGGCGGACGCCGGCGATCAGCCTCCAGGGGGTATCGCAGGCGCGGTCGGCGAGGGCGAAGCAGGCGGCGCCTGCTGCGGGCGCGAAACCGGTCGGTCGGGCGAAGGCCTGCGGAGCGGTGCCGCCGCACAGCACCCCGGCATTGCGGAAGCCGGCGAGGATCAGCGGCGTCAGCGAGGATTCCGCGGCTCCGACCAGGGCGCTTCCCGCCAGGCCGCGGTCGACCGCATCGGCTCCGGCAAGCAGGCAGGCGAGGCCGGTGGAGCAGGCCGCCGCCGTCGCGCAGGGCACATGGATGCCGAGTCCCAGT
>JAFLCQ010000449.1 GCA_017302815.1 Planctomycetota bacterium | reverse complement strand
GGCGGACAGGGCGGCGGGCACATAGGCCATGCCGATGGCGTCGCCGAGGGTCGGCGAGAGGGTTCCCGAGGCGACCACGCCCACCGCCGCGCCGCCGTGCAGCACGGGATAGCCCTGGCGCGGCACGCGCTTGCTCAGCATGCGCAGGCCGACCAGGCGCTTCGCCGGGCCGTCGCGCAGCTGCGCCAGCACGCGCTCGGCGCCGACGAAGCCGCCATCGCGGTTGATGGCGAAGGTCAGGCCGGCCTCGACCGGGGTGGTGCTGCGGTCCAGCTCGTGGCCGTAGAGGGGCATCGCCGCCTCCATGCGCAGGGTGTCGCGGCAGCCCAGGCCGCAGGGGGTGACCCCGGCCGCCATCAGCGCCTGCCACAGCGCCTCGGTGCGCTCGGCGGGGAGGAAGAGCTCGGCCCCGTCCTCGCCGGTGTAGCCGGTGCGGCTGATGCGCACCGGCACGCCCTGCCAGACGGCATCGCGGAAGCTGTAGATCGCCTGGTCGGAGGGATCCAGGCCCATGCCGGCGAGGATGGCGCAGGCGCGCGGGCCCTGCACCGCGACCATGCCCTGGGTGGCCGAGAGGTCCTGCAGCACGGTCTCGGGGGTCAGTTCGGGCCGCCACAAGCCGAGGATCTTCTCGCGGTTGCCGGCATTGACCACGACGTGGAACTGGTTGTCGCCCTCGCGCGAGACCAGGACGTCATCCTCGACCGTCCCGTCGGCGGCCAGGACCAGGCCGTAGCGCACCTGGCCGGTGCGCATGTCCGACAGCTTGCGGCAGACCCGGCGCTGCAGGAAGGCGAGGGCGCCGGGGCCGACCAGGCGCAGGCGGCCCATGTGGCAGACGTCGAAGGCGCCGGCCCCGGTGCGGACCGCCTGATGCTCGGCCTGGATGCCGGCGAACTGCACCGCCATGTCCCATCCGGCGAAATCGATCATCTTGCCGCCGGAGGCGGCCTGGCAGGCGTACAAGGGGGT
The DNA here is from genome assembly GCA_017302815.1 of Planctomycetota bacterium. GTDB lineage: Bacteria > Planctomycetota > UBA11346 > UBA11346 > UBA11346 > UBA11346. The sequence goes on along the minus strand of JAFLCQ010000449.1, from coordinate 2,320 downwards.
GCGCGAGGGCATATAAGGCCTTTCCGGACCGCAAAGGGGGGCAACACTCTGCCCCGGACGGACGTACCATGTTCGTCCCTGGGTCCATCCCGCAAGGAGCGTGCGTGCGCACCGCCATCGTCCTCAGCATCCTCGCCGCCGCGCTCTGCACCGCCGAGCAGCCGCCCGCCCCCGCCCCGCAGGCGGGCCAGGACGCCTACGTCGCCCGGGTGCAGGCCCTGGAGGAGGAGATCCGCAAGCTGGTCGACGAGCAGTCCAAGGCCGCCGGTCCGGCCGGGGCCGCGGTCGGTGCCGACTACGCCGCCGCCAGGGCGCGCGCCAGCGAGGATGTGCGCCGCCGTCTGCAGTTCGTCGAGTACTATCTCGCCAACAACGACTACACCCGCGCCGTCGACGCCTGCAACGCCATCCTCGTCGACCATCCGCACGAACCGGCGACGGTGCGGCTGAAGTACCGCATCCTCATGGCCATGGTGGAGCGTGAGCGTGCGATCATCGAGCGCGAGCGCGGCTATCGCGCCGAGGAGAGCCTCGCCGACGCCCAGGCTCGCGGCGTGGTGCCGAAGGATGGGCCGAAGATCGCCCGTACCATCTTCGTCTTCGATGAGGACATCGAGGAGAGCGACCGGGCGGCGGTGCGGCGCAAGCTGCAGGAACGCGTCACCCTCAACTACGACGGGGTGACGGTGGGCGAGGTGCTGAAGCCCCTCTTCGCCATCGCCGGCATCAACTACGTCATCCTCGACCGCGCCCTCTCCAGCGAGACCCTGACCCTGCACCTGGTCGACGACACGGTCGAGAACGCGCTGAAGACCATCGCCAAGCTGGTCGATGTGCGCTACAACTACTCCGCCAACACGGTGTTCATCGGCGCCGCCGACTCCGAGGTGATGATCAGCGAGATCATCCGCCTGTCCTCGGGTCTGACCGATGTGGTCACCGAGCTGCAGCCGATGGAGCCGGCGGCTGGCGGCGAGAACGGTGGTGGCGGCGCGCCCGCTCCGCCGCCACAGCAGGCGCAGGCCGGTCAGAACGGGCAGGCGAACACCGACCTTGAGCGCTTCCTCGAGAAGGTGCCGGACATCGTCGCCGGCTGGCCTGACGACGGCAAGATGTACCTCGACCGCAAGTCGAACACGCTCTACGTGCGTACGACTCCGGTTGCCCTCGGCGAGCTGAAGCGGTTGCTGCGGGCATTGGACTACCACAGCGCCCAGGTGCTGATCGAGGCTCGCTTCGTCGAGGTCAGCGAGGAGGCAACAAAGGATCTTGGGGTTGACTGGAGTTTTGCCGGCAGCAACGGTTCAGTGACCGTTGGCAAAGGTACGACGATGACTGGCGGTGTAGGCATTCCGCAATCCGGTCTCACCTTCGACGCGGTCACCACGCCAATCGGCGCTGCCGCTGTGGGCGGTGGTGGCTTAGACTTCGGCATACTCTTCAATCCAACCAGCAATCTCGGAGTCAAGGCGGTAATCAAAGCCTTGGAGTATCAGGAGAAGGCGCAACAGCTTGCCGAACCGCGCATTCTCACGCTCAACAACTCGATCGGCAACATCCGTCTGACCGAATCGGTGAGCTACATCAAGAGCTATAACTACAGCAATTCGACCAGCGAAAACGTCACCGATCAGAATGGCAACATTACCAACGTTTCGAACTCGAACCCGCAGCCGGAGTGGGGCAAGGATTACCAAGGCATTACCCTGCGCATCCGTCCCTCGATTGCTCGCAACAGTGATGTAATCACGCTTGAGGTGCAGCCGACGGTGCGTGTTCTGACTAGCCTGAACACCACCAAGATCCGCGCGCAGACAGGGACAGGTGTCGCCTCGCAGCAGGAACTGAGCGTCGAGAACCCCGACTTCCGCACCCGCACCCTCGCCACGACCATGCACATCCGCAATGGCCAGACAGTTGTCCTCGGTGGTCTGACCCAGGATTCTAGCTCGGATGCCGACAGCGGTGTTCCCGGCGTGCGCACCGTGCCCTTTCTGGGGCGGCTCTTTTCCAGCAATTCGAAGAATATGAAGCGCTCCAACCTTCTCATCTTCGTCACTGCCTACATCGTCGACCCCTCCGGCGCCAAGATCGGCGAAGACATCGTCCGCCTGCGCGACACCGCCGCGGTGGTGCTGCCCGAGGAGGCACGCGCTGCCGAGGCCGAGGTGCGCGCCCTCGAGATGAAGCGCGCTGCCGAGGCCGAGGCCGCCGCCAGGGCCGCCAGCGAGAAGAAGCCCGCCCCGGCCCCGGCCGGCAAGACCGGCGCCCGGCGCTGATCCCGCATGGCCCAGTCGGTCGGTCTCGACATCGGCACCCA
>JAFLCQ010000448.1 GCA_017302815.1 Planctomycetota bacterium | reverse complement strand
GGCCAGAGCGGCGGGCGCCTCGACGGACGCCGGCCCGCACGGGCGCGCGGTGACGCGCAGCCCCGGCGCGCTCCAGGGCATCGCGAACACATCGCCGTCATAGGAGGTGCCCTCCGGCATGTAAGGGTCCTGGATGCCGCAGCCGGTGATGGCAAAGAGGTTGTTGCGGCCGACCGCGCGGAAGAGGCCGCGGTCGCGGTCGTTGCCGAAGCCCACCGCCGAGATGCCGCTGCCCTGGCCGGCGAAGGTGTTGTGGTAGAAGAAGGTGGTGCCGGCGCTGTGGGTGGATCCGCCGCCGTTCTTGATGCCGGCGCTGCCCAGGCCGCGCTCATCGGCGAGGTTGGCGATGACGTTGGCGATGACCCAGGACGGCCCGCGCAGGTTGGGCGCCGTGCTGACCCCGCACATCGTTCCCTGGATGAGATTGCCGTAGAAGCGCACGTTGCACTGGCCGCCGTCCAGCTCGATGGCGTCGTCGTTGGCGAAGGCGAGGTAGTTGCCGTGGATGTCGGAGTCGCGGTTGAAGGCGCCCTCGCGCTTGCTGTTGCCCCAGCCCTCCATGACGTCGTTCCAGCGGTGGCGGTCGCTGCCGACGAAGTCGTTCCAGCGCACGACCACCTCGCCGGTGGCCCTGGTGAACATCGCGGTCGGACCGGCCGGGTGCGAGAAGAACCACGAGTTGGCGTGGCTGCGCGGGTCGTGGATCCAATTGCGCTCGATGGTCAGGCGGCCGCAGTCCTCGATGCAGATGCCGGCGTCGTAGTTGATCGCCGCCCCCTTCGCGTCGTAGTACTTGCCATCCTTGGCCACATCCTGCACCCCGACCCGGCCGAAGCCGCTGATGTCGCAGCCGGAGATGCGCACGTCATGGCATTGCGACAGGCGGATGCCGTGGCGCACGCCGCCGCGCACGGTCAGCCCGTCGAGGATGACGTAGGCGGCGTTGCGCAGCAGCACCGCCTCGGTGTCGCGTTCGCCGCCGTCGATGACGAAGCCGGGCGGGGCGATGTAGCGGATCCAGCCTTCGGGCGTGCCGCCCTGTTCGATGAGCAGCGGGCCGCCGGCGCTCTCGTGCGCGTCCAGGCTGATGCTGCGCGCGATCGGCACCTGCTCGGCCCAGGTGGAGAAGGTGGTCGCTGCCAGGCGCGTGCCGTCCGGGCGCAGGATCTCGGCTTCATAGGCCGTGCCGGCCATGAGGCCGAAGAGCGAACCGCGCGGCACCGGATCGGTGGCGCTGACGACCAGGGGGTGGCCATCCTGCCAGGCGCCGCCAGCGGCGGTGCGGTAGCGCACGCCGAGTCCGCCAGGTGCCGCTTGGCTGCCGTTCAGATACAGGCTACAGTTCTCGTATGTCGGGATGGCCTGCAGTTTGGTGGCACTCGCATCCTGGCTCGCGGCGTGTCCATCCACGGACCAGGCGCAGGCCATGAGGACGAAGCCCAACATGCTGGCGTATGATGGCTTGGACATGGTGCGACGCCCTCCTGCTGGACCTGCCGGTGGCATGGTGGTGAGTATGTCATCAATAATGACTGAGTCAATTGACTGTGACTTAGTCTGAGTTAGGATGGCCGCCGACGCACCCACCACGCGCGGAGGCCGCATGACGCATCGCTGCGGATTCAGCCTGATCGAGCTGCTGGTCGTGATCAGCATCATCGCCATCCTCGCCGCCCTGCTGCTGCCGGTCATCGGGCTGGTGCGGACGCAGGCGCGCAGCATGGCCTGCGCCAGCAACCTGCGCCAGGTGGGCATGTGCGTGCAGGCCTACGAGCAGGACTGGAACGGCCTCCTGGTCTATGCCGAGAATCCCGCCCGGCAGCACTGGTACGATCTGCTCGCCAGCTATGCCGAGGTCAGCGACAAGGATGGACTGACCTCCAGCGACAGCGCCTACACCAAGCGCAACATCCTGGTTGGTTGCAGCGAGTATACGCGCAATCCTGCCCGGCTGTGGCGCATCGGCTTCGGCTACAACCACCGCCCGCTGCTGCCGGCCAACACCGCCAACACACTGATGTTCACCTCCAGCCTGACCTTCGGCGACGTCTCCTGGTCCAGGGTGACCAACCAGTCGACGCGGATCATGATCGCCTGCAGCGACGAGTGGACGCTGGGGCCCAGCTCGACCGGACCGACCTGGTCCTACGGCGCCACCTGGGGGCCGCACCGCAAGGAGCGCAACTGCCTGGCCTACGACCTGCACATCGAGCGCATGCATTCGAACCGCCTGATCCATCGCCTCTACGATCCGGCGAACGCGGCGCCCTGAGGTCGCGCGCTTGTCTGCAGCAGCGTGGCGGTCTACAAACCGCCATGGGATCAGGGACCTACCGCAGCCAGGATCGCGGTTCGCAGGATGCCTACGCCAGCTACTTCGCCGGCATGGACCGTTCGATGCAGCAGAAGGTGGCGCTGACCACCGCGCACTTCCCCACCACCGGCCGCATCGCCGATATGGGCAGCGGATCGGGCCGCGGGACCTACGACCTGGCCTGCCTGCATCCCGGCCTGGAGCTGGTCGGCGTCGACATCAATCCGGCAGCGGTCGCGAGCGCGCAGGAGGCCTACCGCCGTCCCAATCTGCGCTATGTGCAGGGCGACATCGCCGATCCGGTCTTCCCGCCGCAGTCCCTCGACGGCATCCTCGACTCCTCGGTGCTGCACCACGTCACCAGCTTCACCGGCTACGGCACCGCCCGGCTGGAGGAGTGCCTCGACCACCAGGTTGCGGCGCTGCGACCGGGCGGGGTGCTGATCATCCGCGACTTCGTCGCCCCGGACGGCCCCGACGAGGTGCTCCTCGACCTGCGCGACGATGATGGTGCCGACGACGGCGCGGTGACCGGGCTGTCCAGCTGGGCCCTGTGGCGGCGCTATGCCGCCAGCGTGCGCAACGGCCGCTATGCCCCTGGGCAGCTGCCGTGGAGCGATCTCGGCGGCCCCGAGGCGGGCTGGCGCCGCCTGCGCTGCCGCCACCGCGACGCGCAGGAGTTCATCCTGCGCAAGGACTACCGCGCCGACTGGGACGTCGAGCTGCTGGAGGAGTACACCTACTGGACCCAGGCCGGCTTCGTCGCCGCCCTCGAACGCCGCGGCCTGCGCGTGGTGGTGGCGGCGCCGATCCGCAATCCGTGGATCGCCGCCAACCGCTACCGCGGCCGCGTGCGCCTGCACGACCCCGCCGGCGGGACGCTGCCCTTCCCGCCGACCAACCTGGTGGTGGTCGGC
>JAFLCQ010000447.1 GCA_017302815.1 Planctomycetota bacterium | reverse complement strand
CCGATCTGGCCGACGCCGCCGGCCGCGCGCCGCGGCTGGAGCGCGTGCGCCTGCGTTGCGTCGCCCCGGCGCGCATCCTGGCGGTGGAGGAGGTGCGATGAGGCGCGCCTTCACCCTGATCGAGGTCATCGTCTCGATCGCCATCTTCGTCGTCGCCTCGACCCTGATGTTCGGCGCCCTCTTCGGCGCCACCGAGGTCTTCCGCCGCGGCGAGGCCTCGCGCCAGGCCGGCGACGAGGCCACCGCGGTCATCGCCGCCTTGCAGGAGGACCTGTCGCGGGCGGTGCCGATCCGCCTGCGCGACGGCGTGCCGGCCGGCGAGTGGGGCCGCATCAAGGCCGAAGTGCTGGATGCCGCCGGCAACTGCCATCTCCTGCTGGTGATCGAGAATCCCGACCGCGGGCAGGTGCGCTGGGTCGGCAGCGGCTCCAGCGCCACTGTCGCCGGCGTGCGTCAGCAGGTGGACTGGTTCGTCGACGACCAGGACACTCCGGATCCATCCGATGATGAGCTGGTGCGCGAGGTGCAGGATCTCGACGACGGTGGGCACGTCATCGCCGCGACTCTGCGTAGCGAGACCATCACCCGCGGCTGCCTGCATTTCGGGGTGTGGGCCGAGGTCGCGCAGGCGCACCGCGTCATTGCCGCGTCCACCAGCGGCCCCGACTTCCGCTGGGAATCGACCGACGCCAATGAAGAAGTGGTGCCCTTCCGCGGCAACCCGTTCGACACCAACGTCTTCGAGTCCCAGATCAATGCCTACCCCCAGCCCGACGCCATCCGCGTCTCGCTGGTGCTGACCGGCGGAGGCCGCTTCGCCACCCGCGGCACCCTGGTGCAGGCCTCTGGCAGCGACTGGCGCATCAGCGGCATCAAGCATCTGCCGACGATCAGCGGCAGCCTGCTGCGCGTCGGCGACGAATGGATCCGCTACGGCGACTTCCGCGGCGGCCAGTTGCGCGACGTGCAGCCGGCGCAGCTGCGCAGCCAGGCGGGCGGCCGCAACCGCGGCGACCTCGTCCTCGCCGGCCAGCCCTTCTCGCTCGTCGTCGCCCTGCCGCGCTGACGTAGCGCCGACGTCAGTCGGCACGGCTGGGCGACTTCAGTCGCCCATGGGGGCGAGGCTGGACGCGGGCCATTGCCCCGCGGCGGAATGAAGTCCGCCGGCCGTGCCGACTGACGTCGGCGCTACGTTCGACGCTACGTGCGAGTTACGGCCTCAGTCCGCGAAGAACTCGGCCACGTCGCTGGCGAAGCCGTCCAGGCCCGGGGGGCCGGCGATGCGGTCGCCGATCCGGTAGTGGCCGGGCTGGCCGATGCGGGCCAGGACCTCGATGGTGCGGGTGGCGGGATCGACGATCCACACCTGTTCGCTGCCGGCGGCCAGCCAGCGCTGCGCCTTGGCGATGACCTTGGAATAGAGATCGGTCGGCGACACGACCTCGACCACCAGCTCGGGGATCGCCGCGACGAAGCCGTCGCCGGCCACGCCGACCAGCCTGGCCTTGCTGACGAAGGCGACGTCCGGGCAGAAGACGGTGTGCTCGTCGAGGATGAAGCCGGTGTCGCCGGTGTAGACCCGCCCGAGACGACGTGGGCGAACCCAGGCGAGGAGGATGAACACGAAGGCCGATTCGATGGCCCCGTGGTCGTTGTTGGCAGGCGACGTGCGGACGATCTCCCCGTCGATCAGCTCGGCCGGGCCGGGGATCGCACGCAGATCGTCGATCGTGGCGGGAGTGGCGACGGCCATGGCTGCGGTCTACCCGCGGCTGCTGGCCAGGCGGGTGGCATCCGTCCGCCCTTGCCCATCCCCGTCCGCTCCAACGATGCGCCGCCCCATGGACTGGCTCATCCACGCCCTCGATCTCCACCACTTCGTGCCCGCCGATCTGCTGGTCGTGCTGGTGCTGGTCATCCTCGAAGGCCTGCTGAGCTGCGACAATGCGGTCGTCCTCGCCCTGCTGGTGAAGAACCTGCCGCCCGAGCAGCGCGGCAAGGCGCTGCGCTACGGCATCCTCGGCGCCTATGTCTTCCGCATCACCGCCCTCTTCCTGGCGGTGTGGATCATGACCATCTGGTGGATCAAGGTGGCGGGCGGCCTGTACCTGTGCTGGCTGGCCTTCGACTTCTTCCGCAAGCATGGCGCGAAGAAGGAGGAGGCGCGGCAGGTGAAGCTGATCCTCGGCCTCGGCGCCTTCTGGAGCACCGTGGTCTGGGTCGAGCTGACCGACATCGTCTTCTCGGTCGACTCCATCGCCGCCGCGGTGGCGCTGTCGAAGCACCTGTGGGTGCTGATCCTCGGCGGTCTGCTGGGCATCCTGGCCATGCGCTTCGCGGCGCAGGGCTTCGTCAAGCTGCTGGAGCTCTTCCCGCGCCTGGAGAGCTGCGCCTTCGCCGCCGTGGCGGTGATCGGCCTGAAGCTGCTGCTCGAGTTCCCGATGGACGTCCTCGGCTTCCGCCATGCCCTGCCGCCCGAGGCGGTCTACGCCACCTCGGCCGAGTACGACGCGGTGGTGGCGAAGCACGCGCCGCCCGCGGTCGGCATCCCGCACGTGATGACCATCAATCTCGCCGCCCCGGACGCCCCCAGCCGCGAGCGCATGGTCGCCGGCGCCGAGGCCGCCGCCCCGGCCGAATTGAGCGGCGCCGCGCGCGCTGAATGGGTGCGCGAGAAGGCCGACGACGAGTTCGCCGATGCCGAGGCCTCGTGGGCGCTGCACCACCGCCCCTTCATCGAGATCGAGGGCTGGGCCTCGTCGCTGGTCGTGCTGGGCATCTTCGCCACCGGCTTCCTGCGCCGGAAGGACGGGGAGAAGCCCGCCGCGGGCTGAAGCCGGCTTGGCCCCCGCCGCGGCCGGCCTACCCTGGCGGCCATGGCCACCAACCTCGACATCGACACCGGCGCGGTCGAAGAGCTCATGCGCCTGGGCGGCTATCGCAGCAAGCGCGAGGCGGTCGACGCCGCGGTGCGCGAGGCGATCGCCTGGCGGCGCCAGGCGCGCTCGCTGGAGTACCTCGGCACCGTCGCCTTCCCCAGCGGGCCGGCGCCCTCGTCGCTGGATGACAAGGCGTGAATCCCGACGCGCCGGTCATCCCCGACCTCGACGCCTGGGCGCGCGCCTTCGGCCGCCTCGACCCCGACCCGCGCGTCGTGCATGCCTTCCGCGAGCTGGTGCGCGCCCGCCACTTGGCCACCGCCGGGCTGTCCTTCGGCTTCGCTTGGTGAACATTCTTTTCGGGGTTCTTGGCCTTGGGCACAGGCGCATAGACGGTCGTCGTTTCGGCCACGGCGTCAATCTGCCCGT
>JAFLCQ010000446.1 GCA_017302815.1 Planctomycetota bacterium | reverse complement strand
GCGGCTGCGGCTGCGCCCGCACGATCTGCGGTTCGGGTCGGGCCGGCAGGCTGGCCAGTTCGGCCGGTGCGGCCTGCGCCGCCTTGTCGCGCAGCTTCGCCAGTTCGCGACGCACCTGGTCGAGGGCCTGGCGATCCTTGGCGTAGCGCGTCGCGTTGCGGCGCTCGACGGCCCAGCGCTTGAATTCCGCATCGTTCTCCAGCACCAGGAAGCTGGTGTATTCGCTGACGATCGAGTAGCCCTCGCCCAGGCGCACGATCTCGGGGATCACCGCGCTGCGGTCGCCCTCGCGGTCGGCCTGCTTCAACAGGCCCTGCATGCGGTGCCAGGCCCACATGCGCTCGATCGCCGGCTGGCTGCCGTTGGCCGGGAAGTCGACCGGCGCGGTGGCGCTGATCTCGCGTCCGAGGATGGTGCCGTCCAGCCGCACCTTGGCTTCGCCGTTGCCCTTGTAGCGGCCGTAGACCCGCAGCGGGGTGCCGTGGTAGAGGTCGGGCAGCTGCTGCGGTTCGAGGTCGTAGACCTCGATCCCTTCGATCGCGAGCCTGAGGTCGCGGGCGGCGGGCTTCTCCAGCTTGCGCTTGAAGGCCTTGGCCTGGCGGGCGAAATCGTCGCCCTGCGAGATGAACGCCGCCAGGCCGCCGCTGTCGCCGGCCATCCGGTCGAGCAGCGGCCGGTTGACGTCGTTGCCGATGCCGATGCAGAAGACGCGGGCGTTGCGCGGCCGCTCGCGGATCAGACCGGCCAGCTCGTTGCGCTCGCGCTGCTCGGTGAGGCCGTCGGAGAGGATGATCACGTTCAGCATGCGGTCGGCCTGGGCGTAGCCGTAGGCCAGCTTCACCGCCGGTGCCAGGATGGTGCCGCCGCGCGCGTCCTGGCGCTCGAGGAAGGCGCGGGCCAGGTCGAGGCTCTGCGCGTCCGCGGCCTGCAGGCGTCCGAACAGCCGCTTCGTCTCGCTGTTGAAGACGATCAGCTCGCAGCGGTCCTCGGGACCGAGGGCGTCGACGAAGGCGGCCAGGCTGCGCTTGCTGGTCGCCAGCTTGCGGTCGTCGGCCATCGAGCCGCTGATGTCGAGGAGGAAGACGTGGTCCTGCGGCGGGTTGGTCTTGGCGGCATCGTCGCCGGCGGTGATGGTGAGGAGGAAGTGCCCGTCGCCCGATCCGTCCTTGGCCGCGACCAGGTCGATGCCGGTGCGGGGGCGCTCGGTGCGGTAGGCGACGACGATGTCGCGTCCGAGGTCGCCGTCCTTCAGCTCCATGCTGCCCTCGCGCACCCCGGGATCCGGCGCGGTGAACACCACATCGTCGCCGTGGCTGGGGCAGGAGATCTCTGCGATGGGGATGACGCTGCGGCTGGCGAAGGAGAAGCCCAGCGAGCCGGCGCTGCGGTTGCCGGCCTGGGCCCGGCCGTCGGCCATCGCCAGGGGGTAGACGTAGGTCGCCCAGTCGTGGTCGACGTCCAGCTCCTGCTGGTAGACGATCTCAATCTTCTGCTCGGCCCGCGCGGCGATAGGGAAGATGCGCAGGTCGAAGCTCTTGTGGTCGTTCTGCTCCAGCAGGCCGGGATCGCGGTTCTTCTGCTTGTAGCTGTCGTAGATCTGGCGCGCGCGCTGCTTCTCCACCACCTCGCCGACCATCTCGGCGCCGCCGATCCACATCGAGAAGTTGGACACCGAGGCGGCCTTGGGCACCGGGAAGGTCCACAGCGCCTCGATGGTGCGGTCCTCGCGGTTGCGGAAGACCTGGGTGACGCGGGTGGTGGCGATGCCCTGGTCCACCGTCACCTCGACGCGATGGTCGACGATGTCGAGCATGCCGCCGAGTCCGCCGTCGGCGATGATCGCGGCGGCCGCATGCGCCCCGGATGCCAGGCAGCCGGCGGCGAGGATGGGGACGAGGCGGTTGAGGATGGTCATGGTGGGAACTCCTGCCCATCCTTGGCGCAGGTCGTGCCGTTGCTTCGACATGTGTGGACAACGACTTGTGGAGCGGGCTGGGTTCATGGATGGCATATTTTGTAGATCTATGGTTCAATTAATGCACCATCATGGCATGAGCTGGTCCCCCGCCGACCGCGTCGCCGCCGGCGACCTCGCCGCCCTGGTCTACGCCAACCCGTTCACGCCTGAGCGCCTGGCTCTTGAGCATCGCCTGCTTGGACTGCCGCCGCCGCCGCCCGGCCGCGCCTGGCACGCCCAGACCGGTGAGGACGAGGAGCGCGCCGCCCGCCTGGTCGTGCGGGCGACAGCCCTGCATGTCGCGTCCGATGACGGGGATCCGCCCGAGCTGCGCGAGGCGGTGGCGATCTACCTGCTCTATGAGCGCTTCCGGCCGCGCCTGGAGGCGCTGCTGCGCGGTCCGGCCGATGCCGCCATCCCGTGGTGGGGCGAGTTCGCCGAAGCCTGCGGCGACCTGCTGCCGCAGGCGCAGCCGCGCGGCGCGATCGAGCATCTCCTGGCCTGCCTGCTGCAGGTGCGTCGCGCCTTCGCCGCCATCCACGCCCAGCTCGTCGGCGCCTCGCGGCCGATGGCCGGGCTGCGTGCCGCCTGCTGGAGCTCGGTGTTCGGCGCCGATCTGCGCCGCTACCGGACGGTGCTGTGGGAACGCATGCGCGACTTCCCCACCCTGGTCACCGGCCCCTCGGGCAGCGGCAAGGAGCTGGTCGCGCAGGCGGTGGGCGCCTCGGCCTATGTCGCGGTGGACGGCCGACGCGGCAGGCTCGCCGGCGACGACGCGGCATCCTTCCTGCCCCTGGCGATCAGCGCCCTGTCGCCGGCGCTGGTGGAGGCCGAGCTGTTCGGCCATCGCCGCGGCGCCTTCACCGGCGCGGTCGAGGAGCGCGCCGGCTGGCTGGAGGTGTGCCCGCCGCACGGCTGCGTCTTCCTCGACGAGCTCGGCGAGGTCGAGCCGTCGGTGCAGGTGAAGCTCTTGCGCGTGCTGCAGACCCGGCGCTTCGCCCGCGTCGGCGAGCACGCCGAGCGCGTCTTCCGCGGCCGTCTCGTCGCCGCCACCAACCGCGATCTCGCCGGCGAGATCGCCGCTGGGCGCTTCCGTGGCGATGTGTATTACCGCCTGTGCGCCGACCACATCCGCACCCCGTCGCTGGCCGAGCTGATCGCCGACGATGCGCAGGAGCTCGACCGGCTGTGCCTGGCGGCGGCGGCGCGGGCAGCCGGTCCGACGCTGGCGGCCGAGGTGGCGGCGGAGGCGGCGACCTGGATCCGTGCCCATCTCGGCGAGGGCTACGCCTGGCCGGGCAACGTGCGCGAGCTGGAGCAGTGCGTGCGCAGCCTGCTGCTGCGCGGTTCATACGCTCCGG
>JAFLCQ010000445.1 GCA_017302815.1 Planctomycetota bacterium | reverse complement strand
CGCACTACCAGGCGCAGGCCGGCATTGCGATACGGATCGTCGGCGACGGCACGGCCAAGCCGTCGCGCGCCATCGACGCCGGCCGCCTGCACCGCCTGCTGCCGGACCGGAGCTGGCGGGCGGGCTGATCAGCGCTGGCAGCGCGGGCACCAGAACGACGAGCGGCCGCCGATGGCGCGCACGCGGATGGCGGTGCCGCAGGCGGAGCAGGGCTGCCCGTCGCGGCCGTAGACCGCGAAGCTGTTCTGGAACAGGCCTGAGAGCCCGTTGACCTGGCGGTAGTCGTCGATCGTCGAGCCGCCCTTGGCGATGGCCTCGGCAAGCACCGCGCGGATCTCCGCCGCCAGACGGTCGAGGCGTTCGCCGCGCACCCGGCCGGCAGCCAGGGCGGGGGAGATGCCGGCGCGGAACAGGCTCTCGGCGGCGTAGATGTTGCCCACGCCCACCACCACCGCCTGGTCCATGATCACCGCCTTGATCGGAGCGCGGCGGTGGCGCGCGGCGGCTGCACGCAGGACCCCGCCGGCGAATGCGGCGGAGAGCGGTTCGGGACCGAGCCGGTCGAGGGCGTCGTGGCCGCCATCGGCACGGCAGAACTCGAAGACCCCGAAGCGGCGGGCGTCGTTGAAGGCGAGGCTCCGCCCGTCGGCCAGTTCGAGGATGACATGGTCGTGCAGGCCAGGCGAGCCGCCGGCGGGCTCATGCCAGCGTCCGGTCATGCCGAGGTGGTTGAGGATGGTGGGGCCGTCCGTGTCGATCAGCAGGTACTTCGCCCGGCGCCGCACCCCGGCCACCCGCCGTCCGTCCAGCCGGCGCAGATCGGGGATGCCGGTGCGCAGGTCGGCGCGCCTGGCGCGGGCGCGCCGGATGACCGACCCGGCCAGCAGCCGCTCCAGGCCCGCCCGCACCGTCTCGACCTCGGGAAGCTCTGGCACGGAAGCGAGCTTCCTGCGTCAAGCGGAACCTGCCAGCGCGAGGCGGTTGACCCCTGTGCACCCGCAACGCACAATGCCCGGCGATGGAATTCGCGCTCGAATCGGATGACGATGGCAAGCGGGTGCGGATCGACCCGGTCAAGCCGCTGCTGCTCAAGGTGAAGCGCGGCGACCTCCCCGGGGGCGAGATCGCGGTCGGGATGAAGGACGGCAGGCCCTTCCTCGACAACCGCAGCAGCGCCCAGTGCCAGGTCAACGGCTGCGACAAGGCGGCAGCCATCCTCGCGCCCGGCGACCAGCTCCAGCTGGGGGCCCTGCGCTTCCGCGTCGTCGCCCTCACCGGATCGATCGACGTGGTGGAGCCGTCCGCCCATCCCCAGCCCGGTGCGGCCATCCCGCCGCCGGCGAACGCCGAAAGCGATCGCCACCGCCAGCAGCGCCGCATCAGCGCCAGCCGCATGGCCGCCATCGAGCAGCCGACCCAGGGCAGCGGCCTGCTCAAGCGGGTGTCGGCGGCCTTCAGCGGCAGGGCCGAGCGCCAGCGCCTGGACGAGCTGGAGGCCGAACGCCGCACCGCCCTGCTCGAGGCCGGCCGGCGCAGCCTCGGCGACGGCAGCGCCCTGGGCATCCCGCCCGAGGCCTTCTCCAAGCTGCAGCGCGGGCAGGCGGTGACCCTGCAGCCGGCCGAGCTGGAGGGCTTCGCCCGCTGGCGCGAGGACCGCCAGCGCCTGGTCCGCCTCGATGCCGAGATCGCCGCCCTGCGCCAGGCTCTGGGCCTGGGCCCCGACCCCGACGCGGTGGTGCTGGTGGCGCCGACCCTGAAGAGCGACGAGAAGGCGAAGGTCGAGCGCGCCTACGCCACCATGGATGCGGTCGGCACCCAGCCGATGGAGGGCGGCTCCGAGCCCGACCTGCGCGTCCTCAAGCGCCAGCCCCGCCACCGTTGATGGCGCGGAGAGGGCGGCTGGCGCCGGCTGCGGCCGGCGGTACATGCATGCCATGTCAGACGCGCTGAACCAGTTCGGTCGCCTTGCCGGCCTCACCCGGCCCTTCGTCACCTTCGCCCGCCATTCGTGGGCCGGCGGCGTGCTGCTGCTGGTGTGCGCCGTGGTCGCCATCGTCTGCGCCAACAGCCCCTGGCGCGAGGCGTGGGACCACTTCTGGCATACCGACATCGGCATCACCTTCGGCCGCGTCGGCATGACCCATTCCCTGGCCCACTGGATCAACGACGGGCTGATGGTGGTCTTCTTCCTCCTGGTCGGCCTGGAGATCAAGCGCGAGATGATCAGCGGCGAGCTGTCGACCATGCAGAAGGCGATGCTGCCCATCGCCGGCGCCATCGGCGGCATGGTGGTTCCGGCCGGGATCTACGCGCTGATGAACCATGATGGAGCCGGCGCCCACGGCTGGGGCATCCCCATGGCGACCGACATCGCCTTCGCGCTGGGCATCATGCGCCTGGTCGCCGGCCGCATCCCGGCCGCGCTCTTCGTCTTCCTCACCGCCCTGGCCATCGCCGACGATCTCGGCGCCGTGCTGGTGATCGCGGCGTTCTACACCGCCAACCTCGACATGGGCGCCCTGGCGGCGGCCGGGGCATTGGTCGCCGCGCTGTACAGCCTGAACCGCCTCGGGGTCACTGCCGGCTTCCCCTACGTCATCGGCGGCATCGCGCTGTGGATCGCGGTCATGGCCAGCGGCGTGCATGCCACCATCGCCGGCGTCCTCCTCGCCCTGACCATCCCGCTGCGCGAGGACCACCATGAATCGACGCTGCACCGCTGGGAGCACAACCTGCATCCCTGGATCACCTTCGTGATCGTGCCGGTCTTCGCCCTGGCCAACGCCGGGGTCGACATCGGCGGCAACCTGCAGGTCGCCCTGCAGGCGCCGGTCTTCTGGGGCGTGGTCGGCGGCCTGGTGGTGGGCAAGCCGCTGGGCATCACCGGCCTGGCCTGGCTGGTGGTACGCATGCGCCTCGCCACCCTGCCCGATGGCGTCACCTGGAAGCAGGTCTTCGCGGTGGCCTGCCTGGGCGGCATCGGCTTCACCATGAGCCTGTTCATCAACAGTCTCGCCTTCAGCGACGCGCTGCTGATCGACGAGGCCAAGATGGGCATCATCGCCGCATCCCTGGCCGCCACCGCGATCGGCGCCCTGCTGTGCCGGGCCGCCTCGCCGCGTGGACCCGACGGCGACGGCCGCTAGCCTCGCCGCGTGCTCGCCGCCCACCTCGGTCTCCGCTGGCTGCGCCGTCGCCGCGCCGCCTGGCTGGCCCTGGCCGCCATCACCCTGACCGTGGCGGTGCCGATCCAGCCTTTTAAAAAAGGTGTTCCTACCAGCGATGAGTTCAAACCAAAGGGAAAGTACGAGCTTGAAGCTGA
>JAFLCQ010000444.1 GCA_017302815.1 Planctomycetota bacterium | reverse complement strand
GCGCGCTCCAGCCGGGCCGGGCGCGCGCGGCCTCGGCCAGCGGACTGGTCCAGGCGGTCATGCGGGCGCAGAGTAGGACTTTCGTGAGCGGCGCCAGCCTCGCAGGCCCTTGCAGCGCCGGGCGCAGGGCCAGCCTGTCGGGACACCGGAGGCACCATGGGCAAGAAGCGCAAGGACGCATTCATCGGCAAGAATTTCCTGCTGCAGAGCAAGGTGGCGGAGGAGCTGTACCACGAGTACGCGCGCGACCTGCCGATCATCGACTACCACTGCCACCTGCCCCCGAAGGACGTCGCGGACGACCGCAAGTACCGCAACATGTCCGAGATCTGGCTGGCCGGCGACCACTACAAGTGGCGCGCCATGCGCAGCAACGGCGTGGCCGAGCGCTTCATCACCGGCGACGCCAGCGACTGGGAGAAGTTCCTGGCCTGGGCCGAGACGGTGCCGAAGTGCCTGCGCAACCCCCTCTACCACTGGACCCACCTCGAGCTGAAGCGCCCCTTCCGCATCGGCGACCGCCTGCTGAACGAGGACACCGCCGCCTCGATCTGGGAGGAGTGCAACGAGCGCCTCGACGAACCCGGCTACACCGCCCGCGGCATCATGGAGCAGTGGCAGGTGGCGGTGGTGTGCACCACCGACGATCCCTGCGACGACCTCGCCCACCACAAGCGCGTCGCGCGCAGCGGCTGGCATGTGCAGATGCGTCCGACCTGGCGCCCGGACAAGGGCATGATGGTCGAGGACGCCCCGGCCTTCAACGCCTGGCTCAACCGGCTGGGCGAGGCCGTGGGCAGCGAGGTGAAGGACCTCGACGGCTACATGAACGCGCTGCGGAAGCGCCACGACTTCTTCCACGCCGCCGGCTGCCGCCTGTCCGACCACGGCCTGGAGACGGTGTTCGCCGAGGACTGCAGCGACAATCAGGCGAAGCAAATCTTCGCCAAGGCGCGCGACGGCAAGCAGGTGTCGCCCGAGGAGGCCGCCGCCTTCAAGAGCTGGATCCTGGTCGAATGGGGCCGCATGGACCACGCGCGCGGCTGGGTGCAGCAGTTCCACCTCGGGCCGATCCGCAACAACAACACCCGCATGTTCAAGCTGCTGGGGCCGGATACCGGCTTCGACTCGATCGGCGACGCCAGCTACGCCAAGCCGCTGTCGCGCTTCCTCGACCGCCTCGACCAGACCGACCAGCTGGCCAAGACCATCCTCTACAACATCAACCCCAAGGAGAACGAGGTCCTGGGCACGATGATCGGCAACTTCCAGGACGGCAGCGTCGCCGGGAAGATGCAGTTCGGCAGCGGCTGGTGGTTCCTCGACCAGAAGGACGGCATGGAGAAGCAGATGAACGCGCTCTCCAACCTCGGCCTGCTGTCGCGCTTCGTCGGCATGCTCACCGACAGCCGCAGCTTCCTGTCCTACAGCCGCCACGAGTACTTCCGCCGCACCCTGTGCAACATGCTGGGCAACGACGTCGCCGAGGGCACCCTGCCCAAGGACGTCAAGCTGCTGGGCGGCATGGTGCGCGACATCTGCTACGGCAATGCCGCCACCTACTTCGACTTCGGCCTGCCGGCGCAGCCCGAGGAGTGGCTGTCGCGTTGCGAGAAGCCGGGCAAGAAGAAGAAGGGCTGATCAGACCAGCAGCGGCCTGAGCGCGACCAGCGCGTAGTCGCGGATCGCCTCGTTGCCGGCGCGGTCGGGATGCACCCCGTCGGCGGCGAGGCAGCGCTCGGGCACGCAGCCATAGAACGACACGAAGCCCAGGCCCGTCTCGGAGGCGTAGGCGCGATAGGCGTCGCCGAGCAGCCGCAGGTTGCGGTCGCGCTCGACGCGGATCGGCCAGGTCTGCCGCAAGGCGTCCTGGGCGATGTTGTACGGCGCGGCGAGGACGATGCCCTGGATGCCGGCGCTGCGCGCCAGCGCCACCATCGCGGCGAGGTTCGCCACCGCACGCGCCGGCATGCCCGGATCGAGATCGCGCGAGTCGTTGGTGCCCAGGGCGATGAGCAGGGCGTCCGGAGCCCTGCCATCGCAGTCGGCGGCCGAGGCCAGGGCCTCGCGGAACTCGTCCAGGGCGTCAGTAGGCCGGCCGCCGCGGCTGCGGTTGACCAGCACGATCCCGGCGGCTGCCGCAAAGAGGGCTGGCCAGGCGTCCTGCGGTCCGCAGTCGGCGGCATCGGAGCCGGCGCAGATCGAATCGCCGAACACCATCAGACGGTAGGGCCTGCCGGCATCCGCGTCAGCGTCGTTCACCGCGCACCTCCCGCGTGATCTCGGCGATGTCCTTGGCGAAGTCGGGGTCCTCGGCCAGGCGCTGCTCGGCCTGGCCGATGCCGTAGAGCACCGTCGAGTGGTCGCGGCCGCCGACCATGCCGCCGAGGGCCACCAGGCTGTGGCCGGTGAGGCGGCGGCCCAGCAGCAGGGCGGCCTGGCGGGCCCTGGCGATCTGCCTCGCCCGGCCGGCGCCGGTGATGTCGCCCGGGCGCACGCCATAGCGCGACGCCACCGCCTGCAGGATGCGGTCGAAGCTGGCGATCTCGGCGCCGGCGGCGTCGGGCCGCTCGCCCAGCTCGATGCGGGCCGCGAGGTCGGCGATGGCGTGCATGTCGCCACCCCAGGTCTCGACCAGGCCAGCCAGTTCGCCGGGATCTATCTCGGCCGCGACCGGGCTGAGCCGCTTCAGCACCGCGATGCGGGTCTCCAACAGCGGGGATTCCAACGCGACCGTCAGTCCCCAGCCGAGGCGGGTGGCGAGACGCTCCTCGACGTCTGGCAGGCGGTGCGGCGGCACGCGGCCGGCGACCAGCACCTGCTGTCCGCGATCCAGCGCGCTGTTGACCATGAGGAAGAACTGCTCCTGCGCCAGCTGGCGTCCGGACAGCGCATCGATGCCATCGCAGGCGATGAGCACCGAGCCCTCGACCAGCTCCTTCAGCGGATGCGCCTCGCGCCCAGCCAGGGCCTGGGCCCAGGTGGCGACGAACTCGTCGCCGGTGAACAGGGCGGCCCCCTCCTCGCCGGCAGCAGCCCCGAACTCTGCGGCGACCGCCGCCAGCAGGTAGCTCTTGCCGGTCCCGCCGGGGCCGTGCAGGTAGAGCGGATTGTGCGCCAGACCGGGCTCGCGGACGATGCGGCGGCAGGCAGCCAGCGCCAGCTGGTTGCCGGGATCCTCGGCGAAACCATCGAGTGTACGCGCCGCGCCGGGCTGTGGCAGGAAATGCTCGAAATTTTCCTGTTCTGGATCGGCAAGGGCGTCACTACATTCCGGGTCGACAATCCGCATACCAAACCGGTACCGTTCTGGGAATGGGTGATCGGCGA
>JAFLCQ010000443.1 GCA_017302815.1 Planctomycetota bacterium | reverse complement strand
CGCCAGGACCTGCACCGGCCGGCGGCCATCGCCGCGCTCATGCCGTCCACCGCCTTCGCCCTCGGGCGGTGGCGGACGCGGACGCCAGCCCTGGCTGGCGGCGAAGGCGTCGAAGCGCTTCAGGCGCTCGGCCCGCCCGTCCAGTTCGCGGTCGGCATCGGCCAGCAGGGCCGCGCGCAGCGACAGCCACATCGCCACCCCGGAGACCAGGACGACGCCGGCGGTGATGCCGACCACGGCGATGGCGATGCGGCTGGCGAGGGTGCCGCCGCTGGCGGCCGGGACCGCGCTCATGCCTCGCCGCCGAGCTGGTAGCCGAAGCCGCGCCGGGTGTGCAGCACGGGCTCGCAGCCCGGCGGATGCAACTTGCGGCGCAGACGGCCGATCAGCACATCGATGACGTTGCTGCCCGCCTCCTGCTCGCCGGGATACAGCTGGGCGAAGAGCTCGATGCGCGTGACCACCGCCGGCATGCGCATCGCCAGGTACTCCAGCGCCTGGTACTCCTTCGGGGTCAGGTCGATGCGCCTGCCGTTGCGCCGCGCGGCGCGTCCGACCGTGTCGATCTCCAGGTCGCCGACCGCGATGGTGGGATCCGCGCGGCTGTCGCCGCGGCGGACCAGGGCGCGCATCCTGGCCAGCAGCTCGGCGACGGCGAAGGGCTTGGTCAGGTAGTCGTCGGCCCCCGCGTCGAGGCCCTGCACCCGGTTGTCCACCCCATCGCAGGCGGTCAGCATCAGCACCGGCACGCGCGAACCGGACTTGCGCAGCCGATCGAGGACGGCCAGCCCGTCGAGACCTGGCAGCATGCGATCGAGGATGATGAGGTCGTGGCGCGCCTCGCTGGCGAGGTTCCAGCCCTCGAACCCGTCCGCCGCGGCATCGACATGGTAGCCGACCGAGGCCAGGCCCCGCGCCAGCGATCCGCGCAGCGTCTCGTTGTCCTCGATGAGCAGCACGCGCATGCCCGGCATCATGACCGGCCGGCGACGCCCGGCCAGCCGGATGCCGGCCGGTGCCGCGTCAGGCGGCTGTCATCGCTCCGTCATGCGCCGGCTCAGGACTTGCGGCGGCGGGCGGTGGCGGGCTTCGCCTCCAGCGCCTCGCCAGCGGGCTCCACCACCGGATCGGGCTTCTTGTGCACCTTGGTGACGCTGACCAGATCGCCCGGCTTCACCTCGGTGCGGATGATCTTGACCTTGGCCTTCAAGCCCTTGGCGGTCGGCTTGTTCCAGCGGTCGATCAGACCCTTCTTGTAGTCGTTGTAGCGCTGCACCGATTCCAGGATGACCTGGTGCGCGGTCAGCCGGTCCTCCCAGCCGTAGGTGTCCGACTTCTTGCCTTCCAGCTCTTTGTAGATGTTGAAGAAGTAGTCGACCTCGGCGAGGTAGTGCTTGGGCAGATGCTGCAGGCCATGCACATCGCGCATGCGCGGATCGCTGACCGGGACGGCGAGGATCTTGTGGTCGAGACCGGCGTCGTCGCGCATGACCAGCACGCCCACTGGACGCACCTCGATGAGACAGCCGGGGAAGGTGTCGTGCTCGACGATGACGACCACGTCGAGCGGATCGCCGTCCTCAGAGAGGGTGCGCGGCACGAAGCCGTAGGCGCCGGGATAGTGCACCGGGCTGTAGAGGGTGCGGTCGAGCCGGAAGACGTTCAGCTCCTTGTCGTACTCGTACTTGTTGGACGAGCCCTTGGGGATCTCGATCACCGCGTTGAGGACGTGGGGGAGATCGCGCCCGGTGGGCAGATCGTCGAGGTAGCTCTTCATGGTCGCTCCGGTATCCGCAGTCGTACCGCTCCGGTCGGCCGGCGCCACCGCATCCGTTGCATGATTCATCCCCATGCCATGACTGTCGCGCATGCGCCGCACCAGCCTCGCCATCATCGTCATCATCGCCGCCATCCTGCTGCCCGCCTGCCAGACGCGCATGCCGCTGAGCCGCACCGAGGCGTCCTCCGCCGCCCGCAACTGGTGCCTGCGCGACGGCCATGCCTGGGGCGACCCGGTCGAGGTCGTCCAGCCCGGCGCCGCGGACGAGCAGGGCCGCACCTGGTGGACGGTGCGCTTCAAGGCCGCCGACGGCGAACACCGCCTCCTGGTCGACACCATGAGCGGCTGGGTCAAGCAGGCGCAGTGACGGCGCCGACCGGCTGATGCACCCCCTCCTGCGGCTCATCGCGCTGTACCGCAGCCACCTCGCGCTCGCGACGGTGGCGATGGCCGGTCTGGCGCTGGTGAACCTGGCGCAGCCCGCGACCGCCTGGCTGGTCGGCCTGGCGGTCGAGGATGCGCGCACCGGCACGGCGGTGGTCATGCTGCCGCAAGGTGGGACGGACGCCTCGGTCGCCTGGCGCTGGGTGTGGATCCTGGTCGGCGTGACGGTCGTGCGCGGGCTGCTGCAGTACGGCGCGACCATCATCGCCATGATCCTCGGGCAGCGCCTGCTGCACACGCTGCGCGACCGCATCCTCCAGGCCGTGCAGGGCCTCGACCTGGCCTGGCACCGCCGCCACGGCGCCGGCGAGGTCATCAACCGCACCACCCGCGACGCCGACCTCGTGCGCGACGCCGTGGTCGGCGGCACGCGCAGCCTCTTCGAGCTCGCCATGGTCGTGGTCGGCACGCTCGGGCTGCTGCTGTGGTACCATTGGCTGCTGGCGGTCGTGCCGACGCTGCTGGTGCTGACTGCCATCGCCATCATGCGCCGCCAGGCCGGACGGCTGGTCGCCCTCGACCGCGCGGCGGCCGAAAGCTTCGACGCGGTCAGCCAGGAGCTGTCCGAAGGCGTGCACGGCGTGCGCGTGATCAAGGCCTTCGCCCTGGAGCGCGAGCGCGTCGGGCGCTTCGCCGGACGGCTCGGCGGCTTCACCGCCAAGGCCCGCGAGGCCATCGCCTATACCGCGATCCGGCTGCCGCTGCCGCAGCTGGTGGTGGCGGCAGGCCACGTCTGGGTGCTGGGCTGCGGCGGCTGGCTGGTCGCGCACGGCGAGCTGGTGCCCGGCGACCTGATCGCGGCGATGATGGTGATCCAGGGCCTGGTGTTCCGGGTCGAGGCCATCGGCTGGCTGGTGCGCATGTTCGCCGACGCCTCGGCGTCGGCCGGCCGCATCATGGAGATCCTCGACGCCAGACCGGCGATCGCGGCCGGCAGCGGAACCGCTCCGCCCGACGGTCCGATCGAGCTGCGCCTGGACGGCGTCGGCGTGCGCATCGACGGGCGCGCCGTGCCGGATGGGGTCGGCCTGCACCTGCGGC
>JAFLCQ010000442.1 GCA_017302815.1 Planctomycetota bacterium | reverse complement strand
GGTCCGGTCGCCCTGCTCGCGGCTCCCGTGCTGGCCAGGCGCGCGCGGCGCGCCTTCCCTGCCGCGCTGGACGGCATGCCCTTCGTCCTGCCCGCGCCTGGCGAGGTGCTGCGCCGCCGCCTCGACCAGTGGTTCGAGGAGGCCGAGGTCCGACCGCAGGTGGTGGTGGAGACGGACGATCCGGAGCTGCGCCTGCGCTTCGCCATCGCCGGGGCCGGCATCATCGCCGCGCCGGCGACCATGGCCGGCGGCCGGCTGTCGGTCGCCGGCCATGCCTCAGGTGTTGAGGAGCGCTGGTGGCTGGCGACCCGTAGGGCCAGCCGCGATCCCGGACTGCAGGCGGTGCTGGCCGGGATGCGGACTTTTGCGGGCTGATCAGCCCGGGGCGACGAGGCCGAAGCGGCGTTCGCGCCCCTGGTATTCGACCAGGCAGCGCAGGAAGTCGGCGACCGTGAAATCCGGCCACAAGGGCTGGCAGGTGATGAACTCGGCGTAGGCGGCCTGCCAGGGCAGGAAGTTCGAGACCCGCGACTCGCCGGCGGTGCGGATGACCACATCCACGTCGTGGGCGGTGTAGAGGGCGGCACGCAGGGAACCGGCGTCGATGGCGGCCGGGTCGATCTCGCCGCGCGCAGCCTGCGCTGCGATGGCCCGGCAGGCATCGACCAGCTCGTCGCGCCCGCCGTAGCTCAGGGCCAGGGTCAGCACGGTGCCGGTGTTGGCCGCGGTCATGCGCAGGGCGTCGGAGAGGGCGTCGCGCACATGGGCCGGCAGACGGTGCAGCTGGCCGATCGCCTCCAGGCGGACGCCGTTCTCCTGCATGCGCGGCACCTCGCTGCGCAGGAACTCGGCCAGCAGGTCCATCAGGTAGGCGACCTCACGCGCCGGCCGCTGCCAGTTCTCGGAGGAGAAGGCGTAGACCGTCAGCCGGGCGATGCCGAGGTGCACGCACTCGGAGGTGATGGTGCGCAGGGTGTCGGCGCCATGGCGGTGGCCGAGGAAGCGCTCCCAGCCGCGCTTCTTCGCCCAGCGGCCGTTGCCGTCCATGATCAGGGCGACGTGCCGCGGCAGGCGCGCCGGATCGAGTCCGGCGGCGCGCGCGTGGGTCGCGGGATCGGTGGCGGCGACGGCGTCAGCCATGTCAGCGGACGACGATCTCGTCGCGACCGGCCCCGGTGCCGATCCAGCGCACCGGGACGCCGAGGCGACGCTCGATGTAGGCGACGTAGTCCTGGGCCTGCTTCGGCAGCTGCGCGAAGGTGCGGGCGCCGGTGGACGGCGTCGACCAGCCGGGCAGCACCTCGTAGACCGGTTCGACGCGGGCGAGGTCCTCGATGCGGGCGGGCGGGCCGTCCAGCACCTTGCCGTCGAGGCGGTAGCCGACGCACACCGGCAGCTCCTTCTCGCCGTCGAGGATGTCGAGCTTGGTCAGGGCGATGGCATCGACGCCGTTGAGGCGGCAGGCGTAGCCGACGATGACCAGATCGAGCCAGCCGCAGCGGCGCGGCCGCCCGGTGGTGGCGCCGAACTCGCGCCCGCGCTGGCGCAGGGCCTCGCCGCGGGCGTCGGTCAGCTCGGCGGTGAAGGGCCCGGAGCCCACGCGGGTGGTGTAGGCCTTGACCACGCCGATGACTTCGCCGAGCTGCTTGTGCGACAGGCCGGATCCGGTGAGGATGCCGCCGATGCCGGTATTGGACGAGGTGACGTAGGGGTAGGTGCCGACGTCGAGGTCGAGCTGCGCACCCTGCGCGCCTTCGAAGAGGAAGCTCTGCTGGGCCGCCATCGCCTCGTGCAGGATGCGGATCGAGTCCGACACCAGGGGGGCGATGCGCCGGGCATGCGGCATCCAGGCGGCGACCGCGGTGTCGATGTCCAGGTCGGAGGCCCCGAGGGCGCGGGCGATGACGTTGCTCTTGGCGAGGTGGTCGCGGACCTTGGCCTCGGTCGCGGCCAGGTCGATCAGCTCGCCGGCGCGGATGCCGATGCGGGCCGCCTTGTCGGTGTAGCAGGGGCCGATGCCGCGCAGGGTGGTGCCGACCTTGCCGGCGCCCTTGGCCGCCTCCTGGGCGCGGTCGAGGTGCGGATGGCTGGGCAGCACGAGGTGGGCGCGGTCGGAGACCACCAGGCGCTTGGCCAGGTCGCTGCCGCCGGCCATGAGGTCATCCAGCTCGTGGCACAGGGCGACGGGATCGAGGACGACGCCGTGGCCGATGATGCAGCGCGCATTCTCGTTGAGGATGCCCGAGGGCAGGAGGTGCAGGACGGTCTTCTTGCCGCCCACCACCACAGTGTGGCCGGCGTTGGCGCCGCCCTGGCAGCGCACCACCACGTCGGCGTCCGCCGCCAGCAGATCGATGACCTTGCCCTTGCCCTCGTCGCCCCACTGCAGGCCGAGGACCACGCGATTCCGAGGCATCTGACTCCCGCTCTCCGCACCACATGAGATCGCCCAGGGGGTGCCCCTGGGCGGGTACCTGGGGGATGCTAGGGGAGTCGTGGCGCCGGCAAGCAGTCGTCCGGTCGTCCGATCGTCCGGTCGGCCAATGGCCTTGGGCGACGACCGGACGGCGCATCGACCCTGCATCACACGCCGGCTGCGGACGGGCCGGCCGGTTGTCAGTCGGACCGGGCGCCGCCACACTTCCTCTCAGACCCGATGCAACGCGACGAGCTCCTCCGCCTGCTCCTCGACCGCCGTGGCGCCATCCTCGGCTACATCGGCACCATTCTGGCCGACCGGGATGCGGCCGAGGACGTCTTCCAGGAGACCCTGATCCGCGCCGATGCCGAGGGGGTCCGTTTCGACCATGCCGGCCATGCCATGGCCTGGGTGCGCGGGACCGCCCGCAACCTGGCCCTGAACGAGGCGCGCAAGGCGCATCGCCGGTCGGTGATGCTGGACGAGGAGGTGCTGGACCTGCTGGACCGCACCTGGGCGGCCCGGGATGGGACTGGCGATCGCGAGGAGCTGGACCGTCTGGAGGACTGCCTCGAGCGCCTGGGGCCCACCGCCCGCACCCTGGTGCGCCTGCGCTTCGCCGAGGGGCTGGACGGCACCGCCATCGCCGTCCGGGTCGGCAAGACCGCCGCCGCCGTGCACACCTCGTTCAGCCGCATCTACAAGGCGCTGGCGGCCTGCATGCAGGGGCAGCCGGCATGAGCTCCGATCCGCTGCCGCTGCCCGCGTCGCGCGACGCCCTGGCCGAGGACGCCGAGCTGCTGCTGTCCGGCGCCGCCGATGCCGCGGTCGCCAGCCGGCTGTCC
>JAFLCQ010000441.1 GCA_017302815.1 Planctomycetota bacterium | reverse complement strand
ACCCGCTCAAGCAGGTCGCCGGCCCGCTGCCGCGCCCCGGCGCGGTCGGCCAGCCCGTGCACGACGATCGGCTCGGAGATGGCGTCGCCGACGCTCATGCGCGGATTCAGGCTGCCGTAGGGATCCTGGAAGATCATCTGCGCGTGCCGGCGGAAGCGGCGCAGCGCGCCGCCAGCCAGCGTGCGCATGTCCTGGCCGAGGATGCGGATCTCGCCCGCGTCGGGCTCGATCAGGCGCAGCACGCAGCGCCCCAGGGTGGTCTTGCCGCAGCCACTCTCGCCGACCAGCCCCAGCGCCTCGCCGGGGGCCAGGTCGAGATCGACCCCGTCCACCGCCCGCACCGCCCCGACCTGGCGGCCGAGCAGCCCCTTGCGGATCGGGAAGTGCTTCACCAGCCCGCGCAGGCTGAGGAGGGGGGCGTCCATGCCCGCCACGCTATGGCGGTGGCACCGCCGGCCAAGCCCTCTAGATTCCCGCCTTCCCCGTGCGCCTGCCCCTCCTCCTGACCCTCGCCGCCGCCGCCGTCCCGGCCGCCATCGCCGCCGTCGAGCGGCAGGTGACCATCGACGAGGTGCGCATCGAGGGCACCCGCCTGGTGCATCCCGACCGCATCCGCTTCGTCACCTCGGTGCGGGCCGGCCGCAGCTACGGCGCCGAGCGCGAGCTGCCGCTGATCCTCGCCGACGACCTGCGTGCGGTCGAGCGCATGGGGCCCTTCACCGACACCCGCACCGAGCTGGTATTCGGTGTCGATCCAGGCCGCGTGACGGTGGTGTTCCGGGTCACCGAGCTGCCCTACGTGGTCAAGCTGGAGTTCTCCGGCCTCGACCACGCCGGCTGGAGCGCCGAGAGCGATCTGCGCAAGCGCATCGAGACCAAGGTCGGCGGCTACGCCAACCCGCTGATACTCGAGAACGACCTGCGCGCGGTCGAACGCTTCTTCCGCGACAAGGGCCATCGCGGCGCCACCGCCCGGGTCCGCCGCGGCGAGGTCGCCGGCGGCATCGAGCTGCTCATCGAGGTCGACCTGCCGCCCGCGGTCGAGGTCGGCCGGGTGTTCTACCGCGGCCTGCCCGACGGGATGCGGCGCCGGCGCTTCGACGACCTGCTCGATCGCACGCAGGTGAACCGTCCGGGCCGGCCCTGGCAGCCCGAGATGCTGCCGCTGGACCAGGGCGACACGGTGCGCGCCCTGCAGGACGAGGGCTGGCTCGACTGCGTGCTGAACGGGGTCGAGGTCGAGCGCAGCGACTTCGTCCGCCCCCTCGACGAGCGTCGGCGCAACGGCCCCGAGTTCGTCCCCGACGGGGTCTACGACGATCGCGTGCACCTGGTCTACGACCTGGCGGCCGGCGAGCGCTACAAGCTCGGCAGCGTCAGCTTCGTCGGCAACACCGTCGCCGGCTCCGAGGAGCTGCGCGCCGCCTTCGCCCTGCCGGAGGGGGCGTGGTTCCGCCGCACGGACATCGCCCGCTCGGTCGAGCGCGCGCGCCGGGTGATCTCGAACAAGGGCTATGCCCGCTGCCGCATCAGCCAGGAGCGTCGCGTCGACCTCGACACCCGGACGGTGCACCTGATCCTGCGCTTCGACGAGGGCAGGCAGTACCGCGTTGGGCGCGTCGACATCCGCGGCAACCTGATGACCCGCGACGGCGTCGTCCGCCGCGCCGTCGCCCTGCATCCCGGCGAGCTGTGGAACGACGACGCGATCGACGAGAGCCGCCGCCAGATCCTGCGCGGCGGCCTGTTCAAGGATGACCCGCGCAAGCCGCTGTCGCTGCGTCCCACCTTCCCCGAGGACCGCCCCGACGAGACCGACCTGGTCATCGACCTCGAGGAGGAGAGCAGCGGCAGCCTGCAGGTGCAGGTCGGCTACAGCTCGGCGACCGGCATCTTCGGCCAGTTCGGCTACACCGAGCGCAACTTCGACCTGTGGGGAGCGCTCACCGACCCCGGCACCAGCTGGCGCGGCGGCGGCGAGATCCTCGAGACCGACCTCAACTGGAGCGAGGACCGCAACAGCCTGTCGCTGGGCTGGACCGACCCCTCGCTGGGCGAGGGCCCGTACAGCCTGGGCGTCAACGGCGCGCGCATCGAGAGCTCGCAGCGCGACTGGGATGAGAAGCGCCTGACCGGCACGGTGTCGCTGGGCCGCTACTTCCTGCGCCGCGACCTGCGCCTGGGCCTGTCCTACGGCTACACCGACATCGAGGTGGGCGATCTCGACGACGACGCCCCGGACGACGCCGAAGAGGGCTCGTACTTCTACAATTCGCTCGGACTTTCGCTGTCCTACGACCGCCTGGACAACGCCCGGCTGCCGACCAGCGGCCTCCTGCTGTCCGCCAGCGACACCGTGCAGGGCGCGGTGCTCGCCGCCACCGATCCGATCAACGAGTACGTGCTGAAGGGCGACGGCTTCCTGCCCTTGCTCGAGGCCGAGGACGGCGGCGTCACCTTCGTCCACCTCGGTGCCCGCTGGCGGCACTCCATCCCCATCGGCGACAACGACGAGGTGCCCTTCTACCAGCGCTACCTCGGCGGCGGTCCGGCTCCGCGCCATCGCGGTTTCGGCTTCAACGAGCTGACCCCGCGTTCGATCAACAAGAACGGCTACGAGGCCCGCGACGGCGGCGACCGCGACCTCATCGCCACCCTCGAACTCAGCTATCCGCTGCAGGGCTACAACGACGGCGTGCGCGCGGTGCTGTTCACCGACGCCGGCAACGTCTGGGGCGTCGACGAGAGCGTGTCGGCGGACGACGTGCGCTATGCCTGGGGTTTCGGCGTGCGCTTCCCGATGCAGTTCCCCATCTCGCTCGACTTCGCCTGGCTGGTCGATGCGCGCGAGGGCGAGTCGAGCTCGCAGGTGCATTTCGGGCTCGGGCAGGTGAGGTTCTAGCGCGCCTAGCGTCTAGGGGCTGCGCCCCTAGGACCCCCGGGCTTTGTCGGGGTTCATTTTCGCTGGCTTTGCCAGCGAAAATGTGGGCGGATGGGCTTCGCCCATTGTTTCCGCCCACCACCCCTCGGCGCCCGGTCGCGCTGGCGCGCTCCGAATTCACGCGGGGGCCAGGCCCCCGCACCCTGCCATCGGGGGCTGGCGCCCCTGCGACCCCCCACAAGCCTGCGGAATCGCGCATCGGCCTCCGCGCACTGGTAGCGGGGGCGCTGGCGGGCACGATTCCGGCGGATGATCGAGCTCGCCGCGCCTTGGCTCCTGCTCGCTGCGCCGGTGGCGGCGGCGCCGGTGCTGCTGCACCTGGTGCGGCGGCGCCGGCCGCGCGATCTCGGCTGGGGGGCGATGCGCTTCCTTG